>JANNFE010000347.1:0-3516 GCA_031379415.1 Betaproteobacteria bacterium
GGCACCTTGGCTTCACCGGCAATGGCCTTGGCCAGCAGCGTCTTGCCGGTACCCGGGGGGCCGACGAGCAACACGCCGCGCGGAATGCGACCACCCAGCTTCTGGAACTTCTGCGGGTCTTTCAGGAAGTCGACGAGTTCCTTCACTTCTTCCTTGGCCTCGTCGCAACCGGCGACATCGGCGAAGCTGGTGGAGTTGTTCGCCTCGTCGAGCATGCGCGCCTTGCTCTTGCCGAAGCTGAAGGCGCCGCCCTTGCCGCCGCCCTGCATCTGGCGCATGAAATAGATCCACACGCCGATGAGCAACAGCATCGGGCCCCAGCTGACGAGGATGCTCATCAGGATGGACGGCTCTTCACGCGGCTTGACGTCGAACTTGACGCCGTTGCCGATGAGGTCGCCGACCAGGCCACGATCAAGGAACGTGGCGGTGCTGCGTACCCGCTTGTCGTCGGTGGTGGTGGCGATGATCTCAGTGCCGCCGCCCGGGCTTTCCTGCAGCGTCACGGCTTTGATGCGCTTGCTGCGCACCTCTTCCAGGAAGTCGGAGTAGCCGAGCTGGTTGCCGGCAGCAGCCCCACGGTCGAACTGCTTGAAGACGGTGAAGAGCACGAGGGCGATCACCAGCCAGACGGCAACCTTCGAAAACCATTGATTGTTCACCGCGGCTCCTTTTCCAGTTCAGCGGTACGGCAGGTCGGACTCGACGGGCCGGATTCCACGGTAGATGGGGTCAATTCTAGAGCAGTCAAGCTTTTTCGGGCAGCGCCCGCCGGCTGGGGTGAAGAGGCAAAAAGCGTGTCGGGTGCACGTGTTTGCACGCGAATCCTGAAGTGTTGCTGCAGGTTAGCGTGGTTTGAGTCCCAACCCGACCAGAAAGGTCTCTGAAGACTTGTCGCGGGACGCTTTCGGTTTCATGGGTTTCACGACACGGAAGGTGTCCTTGAAGAGCTTGGCCAGCTGGCTGTAGCCGCTGCCGTGGAAGGCCTTGCAGACCAGCGCGCCTTCAGGCCGCAGGTGTGTGACGGCGAATTCGACCGCCAGTTCCACCAAGTGCGCCACGCGCGCTGCGTCTGACGATTCAATGCCCGACAGGTTGGGCGCCAGATCGGACACCACCACATCCACCAGCCTGCCGCCAAGCGCCGCCACCAGCTTCTGCGACACCTCGTCTTCGCGGAAGTCGCCCTGCAGGAAGAGCACGCCTTCGATGGGCTCGAAGTCCAGGATGTCCAGCGCGACGATCACGCCGTCCAGTTCACCGGCTGCCGCGCCGTCGGGCGCGAACTTGCGCCGCAGGTACTGGCTCCACGCGCCCGGCGACGCCCCCAGGTCCACCACCACCTGGCCCGGCTTGACGAGCCGCAGCGCCTCGTCGATTTCCTTCAGCTTGTAGGCGGCACGCGCGCGGTAGCCGTCCTTCTTCGCCATCTTGACGTAGGGATCGTTGACATGGTCGTTGAGCCACGCCTTGTTGATCTTCTTGCTCTTGCTGGTGACCTTCATTCGCGTTCGATAATACGGGCATGACCGCGATCCAGCTGACCCCCGCCGAACGCAAGGAGCACCGCTCCAGCGCCCACCACCTGGATCCGGTCGTGATGATCGGCGGCGACGGGTTGACCACCGCCGTGCAGAAGGAAATCGACGCCGCGCTGAAGTCGCATGGCCTCATCAAGGTGCGCGTGTTTTCCGATGACCGTGCGGCGCGGGAAGCCATGTTCGCAAGCCTTGCAGACACGCTGGGGGCCGCACCCATCCAGCACATCGGCAAGCTGCTGGTGCTGTGGCGGCCGATCCCGCCCAAGGAAGCCGCGCCGCGCGACGACCGCATGCCCGGCCCGCGCACCGTGAAGGTGGTGAGCTTCTCGAAGAGCGGCAATCACCGCGCCACCGTGAAGAAGATCAAAGTCTTCGGCAACGAGCGCGTCACAGCGGGCGGGCAGGTCAAGCGGGTCAAGAAGCGGCTGATCAGCGTCAAGAAGAAGGCGCAGCAGGCCTGAGGGCGCGCCAGGCCAGGGCCAGCACCAGGGCCGTCTTGACGACGTAGAAGGCCGCGCTCACGCCGTGCAGCTGGCCGAAGCTCAAGGCGCCCTGCCCGGCCCGCGCCGCTTCCATCATCGGCTGCACCGCGAAGTAGCCGGCCACGGTGCAGAACAGGGTGCCCAGCGCCAGCGCCATGCCGGGGCTGAACTGCGTGCCGCCGTCGGCCTCTGCGAGCCGCCTCGCCACCAGACGCTCCAGCATCAACAACACCATGCCCAAAGCGAGGCTGGTGTAGGCCTCCTGTGCCAGCATGCGGCCCGCCAGGCGCCCGGCATCGGGCCGCGACAGCAGCGCAAACCCGGCCGGTGTGGCCAGCAGCGCCACGCACAGCAGCCAGCCGGCCCACAGCCCCGGCAGCAGCCGCCGGATACGTTCCAGCACCGCCGGCATCAGACGTAGCGCACGTCCACGATTTCCCAGTGCTTCAGGCCGCCGGGCGCCTGCACCTCGGCCACGTCACCGGCTTCCTTGCCGATGAGCGCGCGGGCGATGGGGCTGCTGATCGAGATGAGGCCCAGCTTCAGATCGGCCTCGTCGTCGCCGACGATCTGGTAGGTGGCCTTGGTGCCGCTGGCGTCGTCTTCCAGGTCCACCGTGGCGCCGAACACCACCTTGCCGTCGGCATTCAGCGTCGACGGATCGATGATCTGGGCTGCGGCCAGCTTGGACTCCAGCTCCTTGATGCGGCCCTCGATGAAGCCCTGCTTGTCCTTGGCGGCTTCGTACTCGGCGTTCTCCGACAAGTCGCCCTGCGCGCGCGCCTCCGAGATCGCCTGGATGACGGCATGCCGCTCCACCGACTTGAGCCGATGCAGTTCGGACTTCAGTTTTTCGGCGCCGCGCTGGGTGAGGGGAATCGTGACCATGGCAGGGTGGGGCAAGGAGACTGGCAAAAAGTGAATCGCCGCAGGCACCCTGTGCGGGTGGTCTGCGGCGGCGGCAAGCGTATCCGAGTTTAGTGCAGTTGCGCGTGCAGTTCCTGCAGCGAGTTCACCGCCAGGTCTTCCTGGTGCTTCAAGGCCTCGGTGGCGGCCTCGGCGCCGGCCATGGTGGTGTAGTAGGTGATGCGGTGGGCCAGCGACGCGGTGCGGATGTAGCGCGAATCGGCAATCGCCGTGCGCGTCTCATCGACCGTGGTGTAGACGAGCTGGATCTCGCCGGCCTTCACCATGTCAACAATGTGTGGCCGGCCGTCCTTGACCTTGTTCACGACACGCACCGCGATCCCGGCCGCCGCGATGGCCGCCGCCGTGCCCTTGGTGGCCACCACCTGGAAGCCCAGGCCGACCAGATCACCCGCCAGCTTCACCGCACGCGCCTTGTCGCTGTTCTTTACCGTGATGACCACCGTACCCTTCTCGGGCAGGCGCGAGCCGGCGCCGAGCTGGCTCTTCAGCATGGCCTCGCCGAAAGTGCGTCCCACGCCCATGACTTCGCCCGTCGAACGCATCTCGGGGCCGAGGATGGGGTC
>JANNFE010000373.1:0-5434 GCA_031379415.1 Betaproteobacteria bacterium
GGCGTCGCGCACGGCCGCGATCTGGCGCCAGCTCACCTGCTGCGGCGGGATGCCGCCTTCATGGTGCACACCATCGGCGTCGGTCATCAGCGCCGCGAGTTCGGCGCCGGCCGCGGCGGGACGGTACCAGACGAAGTTCCAGCGTCGCTGGCCGACGGCGGTGCTGTCTTCCGCACCGGCCACGGGGTAGCCCAGCATCTGCTCGCCCACGGGCAGGCCGAAGCCGAAGTGCGGGAACAGCGTTTCGCGGGTGTGGCGCGAGAGTGCGGCTTCATCGCACACGCCACGCCAGGCGACATAGCCGGCATAGGTGGGCTGCACCGCGGGCGCGAGTTGCGCGCGCAGCGTGGAGCGGATGCCGTCGGCCGCCACCACGATGTCGGCGCGCAGCGTCTCGCCGCTGGCCAGGCTCACGCCTGCACCGCGTTCGTCCTGCGTGGCCGACACCACGGCGGCACCCAGGCGGTGCCGGTCTTCGGGCAGTGCGGCGCGCAGCAGCGTGTACAGCCGGCCCCACGAGGTGAGGATCTGCGGGTGGTCCCAGCGGCACACGGGCTGGCCGTCAAGCCCCAGCACCACACGCGATGCCACGTGCACACCCAGCGCTTGGTCTTCGCACAGGCCGCAATCGCGCAGCGTCTGCCGCAGCCCCTCGTGCGTGACGATGCCGGCGCCGCGCCCCTGCAGCGAACGCGCCGAGCGTTCCAGCACCTGCACCTCATGCCCCGCGCGATGCAGCAGGTTGGCCGCCATCAGGCCACCCAGGGAACCGCCGACCACGAGGATGCGCGCCATGGTGGGTCAGGCCGCGTCCAGCGCCGCCTTCTCGGCCACTGGGTAGTTCAGCTCGATCACCACGCCATTCGGGTCGTCGACAAAGACCTGGTGCAGGTTGAGCAGCGGCACCGTGCGCTCGCGCAGCGGCACGCCGCGTTCGCGCAGCTTCTGCAGCATCTCGGCCAGGCCGGTGGCGAAGAAGGCCACGTGGTCCACCACGCCGGTGCCCTGCAGCGTGGACACGTCACGGTCACCCAGGTACTGCTTCAAGCCTTCGGGATCGTTCTTGTCGATGCCGACGATGTGCACCGCCGCGTTGGCCCATTGCGCGGTGTCGCCCGCATACAGCCACAGGCCCGGGAACGGGAAAGGCGGGCGCGGGCCGACCACCAGCCCGAGCAGGCCGCAGTAGAAGCGCTCGCAGGCCTCGAGATCGGCGGTGCGGATGGAGTAGTGGTTGAGCGAGAGGGCCATGTGCGTCACTCCTTGGTCACCGACTTCGCGTCGGCGCCCCGCGCAGCAGGCGCAAAGTCCCCAGCCTGCAGCAGCAGGCCGCGGATGCGGTCACCGATGAAGGTGTCCATCAACACCGGGTCGCCTTCGCCGGTGTAGCTCTGCTGATAGACCAGCGGCCAGATGCCCAGGTGGTAGATGAGCCCGCCGTGGAAGGACAGCAGCAGCGCCTCTTCACGCGGCGTGGCACGCGCCTTCGACCGGCTGCCGCCGGCGCGCCGCACTTCGCGCAGCAGGCGCGGGAACAGTTTCTCGCGCACCATGGCGAAGTAGCGGTTGGGGATGAGGCCGTCGCTCAGGCCGGAGTGCACCAGGATGCGCAGCCATTCGGGCGTCAGGATGGCCGGCAGGTACTCGCGATAGAAGGCCTGCAGCTTGGCGGCCGGCGACAGGCGCGTGTCGTCGAGCAGCGTCTCCCAGCGGGTTTCCCAGCGGCCGGCGATGGTCTCTTCGTAGACGCGTTCGATCAACTGCCGCTTGGTCGGGAAGTAGTGGTACAGCAGCGTGTGCGCAATGCCGAGTTCAGCTGCCAGTTCGCGCATCTGCGCTTCCAGGCCGCGACGGGCGAAGAAGTCGGTGGCGCCGGCAATGATCTGCTGCTCGCGTTCGCGCGCGTCCAGGCGGCGGCGCGGCGCGGCCTTGCCGTCCTTGCCTTGCGTTCCGGCGGGGTGGGTTTCTTCCGTATTGACCATCTGCTCAACTCTGCTGAAATTGTTGAGCGCCTGCTCAACAGGCACGATCCCGACAAACCCTGAAGCGCTGGGCCACCGGCGCACGGAGACAACGGCCATGAAGTCGTCGGCCTTCGACTACGTCCGCGCCGAATCGCCGCAGCATGCGCTGGCGCTGCTGGCGCAACACGGCGACGACGCGCGCCTGCTCGCCGGCGGGCAGACGCTGCTGGCGACGCTGAACATGCGCCTGTCGCAGCCGGCGCTGCTGGTGGACATCGGCGGGCTGAGCGCGCTGCAAGGCATCACGCTGAGCGGCAGCACGCTGCGCATCGGCGCCTTGACGAAACACGTGGAGATCGAGGAATCCCCGCTGGTCGCACAGCACGCGCCGCTGCTGGCGCAGGCGGCCCCACACATCGCACACCGCGCCATCCGCAACCTGGGCACGCTGGGGGGCACGCTGGCCTATGCCGACCCGGCTGCAGAGTGGCCGGCCTGCGTGCTGGCGCTGAAGGGTACGCTGGTGCTGGCCAGCGCGGCCGGCGAAAGGCGCGTGGCCGCGGCCGACTTCTTCCTGGGCCTGTACACCACCGCCCGGCGCGACGACGAGCTGCTGGTGGCCTGCGAGCTGCCGGTCATCGCCGCGGGTGAACGCCAGCACTTCAGCGAGCTGGCGCGCCGCCATGGCGACTACGCCATCGCCGGCCTGGCGGCCTGCGCGCACGTCAGTGGCACGCAGTTGAGCGAAGTGCGCCTGGCCTTTCTGAGCCTGGGTGACCGCCCGCTGCGCGCCACGGCCGCGGAAGGCGTGCTGCAGGCCGGCCCGCTTACCGAGGCCCGCGTCGCCGAAGCCGACAAGGCCCTGCGTGCCGAACTCGAACCCTTCGCCGACCTCACCCATTCCGCCGCCGCCAAGACGCAGATGGCCGCCACGCTGATGCGCCGCGCCGTGGCTGTCATGACCAAGGAAGCCTGATGAGCACGCCCCTGGACAACCCCGTCACGCGCGTTCGCGTGGACGTGAACGGCAGCACGCTCATCCGCGACGTGGAATGCCGCAAGCATCTGGTCGACTTCCTGCGCGAAGACTGCGGCCTGAAGGGCTCGCATCTCGGCTGCGAGCACGGCGTGTGCGGTGCCTGCACGGTGCGCCTGGACGGCCAGATCGTGCGCGGCTGCCTGGTGCTGGCCGCGCAGGCGCACGGCAAGCATGTGGAGACAGTAGAGACGCCCACGCCCAGCGCGCGATTGAAGGCGCTGCAGGACGCCTTCATCGAACACAACGCACTGCAATGCGGCTACTGCACGCCGGGCATGCTGATGGCTGCACTGGACCTGGTGGAACGCAAGCCGGGAGCGAACCGCGAGCAGGTGCGGCAATGGATGAGCGGCAACTACTGCCGCTGCACCGGCTACCACGCCATCGTCGACGCCGTGTGTGCGGTGCTGGCCCAACAAGTCGCCGGCCGCTTCACCGACGAGGCGCGCGCATGAACCACCCCACCGAAAAGCCCACGCACCGCGACTTGGGCGCCGACCTGCCGGCCGTCACCGAAGATCAGCGCCACATCGGCGTGGCCATCCCGCGTGAAGGCGTGCGCCGGCTCACGCAAGGCCGCGGCCAGTTCGTGGATGACGTCGAACTGCCACGCATGGCGCATGTGGTGTTCTGGCGCAGCCCAGTGGCGCACATGCGCATCACGCACATCGAGCGTGCGGCGGCGCAGGCCTTGGCCGGCGTCATCGCCGTGGTCACGGGGCCCGAGATCGCGACCCTCTGCAAGCCCTGGGTGGCCACACTCGCGCACCTGGCCGGCATCAAGAGTGCACCGCAGTACCCGCTGGCCATCGACCGCGCGACGTGGCAGGGCGAGCCGGTCGTGGCCGTCGTCGCCGAAACCCGCGCCCGCGCGGAGGACGCGCTGGCCCTGCTGGAAGTGGCATGGGAAGACCTGCCCGCGGTGCTGGACACCGAAACGGCACTGGACCCCGCCACACCGCTGATCCACCCCGAGCTCGGCGACAACCTGTGCTTCCAGCGAACACTGGACACCGGCGGCGTCGACGAAGCCTTCGCGCGCCCTGACGCCGTGGTGTTTGAGGAGACCTACATCTTCGGCCGCCACACTGGCGTGACGCTGGAGCCGCGCTGCCAGATCGCCGACTGGAACCCCGGTGACCGCAAGCTGACCGTGTGGCACAGCTTCCAGGCGCCGCACATGATGCAGGATCTGTACTGCCGCCAGTTCGAGCTGACGGAAGACCAGGTGCGCGTGATCTGCCGCGACGTGGGCGGCAGCTTCGGCATCAAGGTGCACGCCTACCCCGACGACTTCGCCACCGTGGCGCTGGCGATCATGCTGAACAGGCCCGTGAAATTCGTGGCCGACCGGCTGGAGAGCTTCGTTTCCGACATCCACGCCCGCGAGCACCGCATCCACGCGAAGATCGCCGCCAGCACGGCCGGCGAGATCCTGGCTTTCGAGATCGACGACCTCACCGGCATCGGCCCCTACAGCATGTTCCCGCGCACCAGTGGCATCGAAGGCAACCAGGTCGTCAATCTCACCGGCGGGCCCTACAAGCACAAGGCCTACCGCGCGAAGTTGAGGGTGGTGTTCCAGAACAAGGTGCCCACCTGCCAGTACCGCGGCGTGGGGCATCCCATTGCCTGTGCGGTGACGGAAGCGCTGGTCGATGGCGTGGCGGCGAAGCTGGGCCTGGACCCGATCGAGTTCCGCCAGAAGAACGTCATTCCCGACGACGCCTACCCGGCCACGGGCGCTTCGGGCATCAAGCTCGAAGTGCTGTCGCATGAGGCCTGCCTGCGCGAAGCCAGGCGCGTGTGCGACTACGACGCGCTGCGCGCCGAACAGGCCGCGTTACGCAAGACGGGCGTCTTCCGCGGCATCGGCGTGGCGGCGCTCATCGAGCTGACCAACCCCAGCGCCGCCTTTTACGGCGTGGGCGGCGCGCGCATCGCGTCGCAAGACGGCGCCACCATCCGCCTGGAGCCCACGGGCGTCATCACCGTCAGCAGCAGCGTCGGTGAACAGGGCCAGGGGGCAGAGGCCGTGTTCGCGCAGATCGCCGCCGACGCCGTGGGCGTGGACATCGCGCGCGTGCGCGTGATCACCGGCGACACCGACACCGTGCCCTATGGCGGCGGCACCTGGGCCAGCCGCGGCGCCGGCATCGGCGGTGAAGCCGTGCTGCAGGCCGGCCGCGTGCTGCGCGAGAACATCCTGGCCACGGCCGAGGCCATCCTCAAGCGCGACCGGCAAGGCCTGCGCATCTTCCGCGGCGCCATCGTCGATGCGGAAGGGGAGAAGCTGCTCGACCTGGCCGAACTCGGCCGCATCGCCTACTTCCGCAGCGACACACTGCCGAAAGAGTTCACACCCGAACTGATGGTCACGCGCCACTACGCGCAGCGCGACTACCCCTTCATCTTCACCAATGGCGTGCAG
>JANNFE010000390.1:0-26372 GCA_031379415.1 Betaproteobacteria bacterium
GACCAGATGCGCGCCGGCCTGGACCTCGACGCCAGCCTGGTCGACACCATCAGCCCCGGCAGCGAGTGGATAGAGACCGGCACGTCGCGCAAGCATGTGATGAGCTACCTCACCGACTTCCTGTTCAGCCCGGAGCGCGCCCACTCGCCGGTGCGCACGCTGTCGGGCGGCGAGCGCAACCGAGTGCTGCTGGCGCGCCTGTTCGCGCTACCCGCCAATGTGCTGGTGCTGGACGAGCCGACCAACGATCTGGACATCGACACGCTGGAACTGCTGGAAGACCTGCTGCAGGCCTATGCCGGCACGGTGTTCCTGGTCAGCCATGACCGGCGTTTCCTGGACAACGTGGTCACCAGCACCATCGCCTGGGAGGGCGACCCCGTCTATGGCGGCCGCCCCGGCTTCTGGCGCGAGTACGAAGGCGGCTACGAGGACTGGAAGCAGCAGCGCGAACGTGGGCGTGTGGTGGTGGTTGCGGCAGCGCCGGTGGCGCCCAGGGTCGAGGCCGCGGCCAAACCGGCCGCGCCGCGCAGCAAGCTCAGCTACAAGGAACAGCGCGAGCTCGACGCGCTGCCGGGCCGCATCGGGGCCCTGGAAGCCGAACAAACGCAGTTGGCGGCCCAACTGGCCAGCAGCGACATCTACCTGCAGGAACCGCAGAAGGTGCCCGCGCTGCAGGCGCGCCACGATGCCATCGACGCAGAGCTCATGGCGGCCTTGGAGCGCTGGGAAATCCTGGGCGCCCGCTGACGCGGCGCTTCAGATCCCGCTTATTGCGCCCGGATGCGAGCGGCTGACGATCAGCGCGGCCTGCAGGTACAGGCCGTTGAGCAGGCGCGTCGCGCGGTCGCGATCAAAGCCCGGCCAGGTGGCCAGTTCGCGCAGCGGCGTGGGCTGCTGGCGCAGGCGCTGTACGGCATTGGCCAGGGTGCCGCCGAGGTCCAGCGAAGCCAGGTCGGCGCCCGGGTTCACGCGGTAGGCGGCCACGCCGGCAATCTCGGGCAGCAGCGCCGCGCGGGCGCCGCGCAAGGCCAGTTCCCAGACCAGCGGGCCCATGGGTTGTGGCACCGCGGGTTCACCCCCCGGAACAGGGGGGCGCGCCGGTTCCACGCGCAAGACCCGCAGGTCGGACAGGCGCAGCTTCAGCAACTGCGGCAGCGACAGCGGGCAGTCCACCTGGCGGCTGGCCGGCAGCAGCGTGAGCGGGATGACGGCGTAGTCCAGCTGCAGGTGCAGCCACAGCGCGCGGTTGTGGCGCAGCGCGGCGGCCAGCACTTCCAGCAGGTCCAGGCCATCGCCCGGCCCCTGCTGGGTGTCGAAGCGCAGCAGGTCCTGCATCAAGGACGGGTTCAGCGCCGCCAGCTGCGTGGCGCCGGCATCGGCGCCCATGTCGGCCGACCGCGGGCGGCGGTGGAACTCGCTCACCCGCATCAGCGGCGGGATCTCGCTGGGCTGCGTGGTCTGGAACATGGGCGGTGGCGGTGGCGGTGTAACCAGTTACGTTCATTGGAACCCGCGCCTTTGCGCCATGCCCGCGCGCGCTTGTTTCAGGTGTGTCCGGATGTACGCAGGGCGCTGCCTCGCGCGGCGCTGCGCCCGCGTGGCCGGAGTTGCTTCAACGCCTGCCAGAAGCGCGCGTCCTGCGAGGTCGCGAAGTTCACGCGCATCAGCGTACCGGGCCGCGGCGTGGCGTGGAACAGCGTGCCGGGCGCGGTGAGCCAGCCCTGGTCCAGCAGGGCTTGCGCCAGCACTTCGGTGTCGGTGCCCACGTCGACCCAGCCGAAGAGCCCGGCCGGCGGCGTGACGAAGTGGCAGCCGGCCTCGCGCGCCAGCCGCACGGTGCGTGCGCGGGCGGCGTCGAGCTGCGCGTTCACGCGTTCGGCATGGCGGCGCAGGCTGCCCTGTTCCAGACACAGCGCCACCGCCAGCTCCAGCGGCCCCGGCGTGGTGAGGGTGCCGATGAGCTTGGTGTCGATGAGCCTCTCGGCCAATGCCGGTGCCGCGGCAACAAAGCCCACGCGCCACTGCGGCACCAGGATCTTCGAGAAGCCCGAGACATGCACCGTGCGGCGCAGCCCGTCCAGCTGCGCCAGGCGCGTGGCGTGCGGCGGCGCCAGCCAGGCGTAGGTGTCGTCCTCGACGATGGTCAGATCGTGCAGCTCGGCCAGGCGCAGCAGCTGGTGCGCGGCGGCGGGCGACAGCGACACGCCGGTCGGGTTGTGCAGCACCGACACGGTGACGTACAGGCGCGGCTTGTGCGCGCGCAGCAGCGCTTCCATCACCGCCAGGTCGGGACCACCGCCGTCCTGCGTGCGGGTCCCCCTTGGCACCGGCAGCAGGCGCATGCCCAGTTGTGTGAGGCGCGCGTACTCAACGGCCCAGCCGGGTTCGTCCACCAGCACCGCGTCGCCCGGCTGCAGCAGCGTGCGGCTGACGAGGTCCAGGCCGTGCGTGGCGCCGAGGGTGGTGACGATCTGTGCCGGCAGCGCGGGGATGCCCAGGTCGGCCAGGCGCTGCGCGAGGGCCGCGCGCAGGCGCGGCTCACCGGCCGGGTCGCCATAACGCAGCCAGGGCATGGGGTCGGCGCAGACGCGGCGCAGCGCGCGCTGCAGCAGCGGCGCGTCGAGCCAGGCCTCGGGCAGCGTGCCCATGCCCGGCGCCGGCAGCCCGCCCTGGGCCTGGAACATGCTGCGGATGAGCGCCGTGGCGTCCACCGGCACCGGCCGCGGCAGGGCGGCCACGGGCGCGGCGGCGCTGCGCGGCGCGGGCCCACGGATATCGCGGACATCGCGCACGAAGAAGCCGCGCTGCGGCTTGGCCTGCACCAGGCCGCGGGCCTGCAGCAGGTCATACGCGGCCACCACGGTGCTGGGGCTCACGCCATGGCGCGTCGCGCAGTCGCGCACCGAAGGCAGGCGCGCGCCTGGCGCCAGCAGGCGCTGGCTGATGCGTTCGGCGAAACGTGCCGCCAGCTGCTCGGTCAGCGAGTGCTGGGCGGACCGGGCCAAGGTCTGATCCATCTGTGTGGGCGTGATTATCAATACAGTTTGCTGATCTGTGCTGGAGAGTGTATGCCTGCTGTGCTGCCGGCGCCGCCTAGACTGGCGTCATGCACAGCACCCCGACTTACACTGCCCTGAGCGATGCCCGACGCGGCTGGCTGCTCGGTGCCCTGGGTGTGGTGATCTTCGCGATGACGCTGCCCATGACGCGCCTGGCCGTGGGCGACGCGAGCAGCCCGCAGCTGCCGCCGGCCTTCGTCACCGCCGGACGCGCCGCCGTGGCCGGGCTGCTGAGCCTGGCCTACCTGCTGGCCGTTCGCGCACGCTTCCCACGCCGCGCGATGTGGGGTGCGCTCGCGGTCAGCGCGCTCGGCACGGTGGTGGGCTTTCCGCTCGGCATCGCGCTGGCGCTGCGCGAGGTAGAGGCCATGCACGCCGCCGTCATCACCGGCGTGCTGCCGCTGGCCACGGCCATCGTCGGCGCCTGGGCCACCGGCCAGCGCCCTTCGGTCGGCTTCTGGGCCTGCGCCGTGGCCGGCTGTGTGCTGGTGCTGGTCTACGCGGCCTGGCAGGGCAGCGGGCGCCTGGTGGCGGCCGATGGCTGGCTGCTGTTGGCGGTGCTGTCGGCGGCGGTGGGTTACGTGGCCGGCGCGCGCGTCTCGGCCGAGTTGCCGGCGCAGCAGGTCATCTGCTGGGTGCTGGTGGGCTCGCTGCCCTTCACCTTGCCGGCCATGCTGTGGTGGTGGCCGCAGGCGCCGGTGCGCGCCTCGGCCTGGCTGGGCTTCGGCTACGCGGCGCTGTTCTCGATGTGGCTGGGCTTCTTCGCCTGGTACCGCGGCCTGGCGCTGGGCGGCGTGGTGCGCGTGAGCCAGGTGCAGCTGCTGCAGCCCTTCCTGGCGCTGATGTTCGCGGTGCCGGTGTTGGGCGAGACGCTGGAGCCGGCGACGCTTGTCTTCTCGCTGGCCATCATCGCCGTCGTCTTCCTCGGCCGGCGCATGCAGGTGCAGCGGGTGGCGGCATGAAGACGCTGGGCATCCTGGGCGGCATGAGCTGGGAGTCCACGGCCCTGTACTACCGCTTGCTCAACCAGGGCGTGGCGCGGCGCCTGGGTGGCCTGCACAGCGCGGCGCTGCGCCTGCACAGCCTGGACTTCGCACCCATGGCCGCGCTGCAGGCACAAGGCGACTGGCCGGCCGCGGCGCGCCTGCTGGGCGCTGCGGCGGCGGGTTTGAAGGCGGCCGGCGCACAAGGCCTGCTGCTGGCCACCAACACCATGCACAAGGTGGCGGCGCAGGTGCAGGCCGAAGGGGGCCTGCCGCTGCTGCACATCGCCGACGCCACCGGCGCCGCGCTGCGGGCCGCCGGTGTGCAGCGCGCCGCGTTGCTGGGCACGCGCTACACGATGGAAGACGACCGCATCGTGCGCGAGCCGCTGGCGCAGCGGCATGGCGTGCTGACCGGGGTGCCCGACAACCAAGGCCGCGCCCTCATGCACCGCGTGATTTACGACGAGCTCTGCCGCGGCGTGGTGAGCCCGGCCTCGCGCAGCGCCGTGGTGGCCCTCATTGAAGCCCAGCGCCTGGCCGGCGCCCAGGCGGTGATCCTGGGCTGCACCGAGATCACGCTGCTCATCGACGCTGCCTGCAGCCCGCTGCCGGTGTTCGACACCACTGCGCTGCACGCCGCCGCGGCCGTCGACTGGATGCTCGACGAACCCGACGGCACGCTACGCTTCCCCTCCTGACACACGAGGCCCCTCATGAGCCCCACCACGAGCATTTGGCAAATGGCACGCCGTGCCGAGCGACTCAACCCGTCGACGATCCGCGAGATCCTGAAGATCACCGAAAGGCCGGGCATCGTCTCGCTGGCCGGTGGCCTGCCGTCGGCCGACACCTTCCCGGTCGAGGCCATGCGCGTGGCCACCGAGCGCGTGCTGCGCGACACGCCGCGTGAAGCGCTGCAGTACGCCGCGAGCGAAGGTTATGCGCCCTTGCGCGAATGGGTGGCGGCACAGATGGCCGGCCACGGCCTGACCGTCGATCCAGGCCAGGTGCTCATCACCACCGGCTCGCAGCAGGGGCTGGACCTGGTGGGCAAGGTGCTGATCGACCCGGGCAGCCGGGTCGCCGTCGAGTCGCCCACCTACCTGGGCGCGCTGCAGGCCTTCGCACCCTACGAGCCCGAGTTCGTGGCCGTGGAGGGTGACGACGACGGCCCGCTGCCAGAGTCGCTCGATGCGGCCCGCGGCTGCCGCTTCATCTACCTGCTGCCCAACTTCCAGAACCCGAGTGGCCGCTGCGTGCCGGCGGCGCGGCGGCTGGCGTTGGTGGCCAAGGCGCAGAGCCTCGGCCTGCCCATCGTCGAAGACAACCCCTATGGCGACCTGTGGTTCGACGCACCGCCGCCACCGCCGCTGTCGGCCGCGGCCGGCGACGACGCCATCTACCTGGGCAGCTTCTCCAAGGTGCTGGCGCCGGGCCTGCGCCTGGGCTACGTCATCGCGCCCGCGCTGCTCTACCCCAAGCTGCTGCAGGCCAAGCAGGCTGCCGACCTGCACACGCCGGGCTTCAACCAGCGCGTCGTGCACGAGGTCATCAAGGACGGCTTCCTGAACCAGCACGTGCCCACCATCCGCGCCCGCTACAAGATGCAGCGCGACGCCATGGCCGCAGCCCTGCAGGCGCACATGCCGGCCGGCTGCCGCTGGAACGCGCCGGTGGGCGGCATGTTCTTCTGGATCACCGTGCCGGCGCACATCGACACCACGGCGCTGCTGCCGCAGGCCGTGGAAGCCGGCATGGCCTACGTGCCCGGCAGCACCTTCTTCCCGCACGGCGGGCATGCCAACACGCTGCGGCTGAGCTTCGTGACGGCGACACCGGCGCAGATCAACACCGCCGTGGCCGCGCTGGGCCGGCTGCTTTCGAGCGTCTGAACCATGCAACGACGATTCCACCAACTCGACGTCTTCAGCGCCACGCCGCTGTTGGGCAACCCGCTGGCCGTGGTGCATGCCGCGCAAGGGCTGAGCGACGCCACGATGGCCGCCTTCGCGCGCTGGACGAACCTGTCGGAAACGACCTTCCTGCTGCCGCCCACCGACCCGGGCGCCGATTACCTGGTGCGCATCTGGACACCCGGCGGTGAACTGCCCTTCGCGGGCCACCCGACGCTGGGCAGCTGCCACGCCTGGCTGGCCGCCGGCGGGAAGCCGAAAGAGGCAGGCACCGTGGTGCAGCAGTGCGGCGTGGGCCTGGTGCGCATCCGCCAGGATGGGCCACGGCTGGCGTTCGCGGCGCCGCCGCGGCGCCGCACCGGGCCGCTGGACGAGGCCCTGCTGGCGCGCATCGTGCGGGGCATCGGCCTGACCCGGGACGACGTGCTGCGGCATCAGTGGGTGGATAACGGGCCCGGCTGGTGTGCCGTGATGCTGCGTTCGGCGGCGCTGGTGCTGGCCGTGAAAGGCGACTCCGGCGCGCTCGCCGGCATCAAGCTCGGCATCGTGGGCGCGCATCCGGCCGGCAGCGAGTGCGCCTTCGAAGTGCGCGCGCTGTACCACGACACCGACGTGCTGGTGGAAGACCCCGTCACCGGCAGCCTGAACGCCAGCCTGGCGCAATGGCTGATCGAAGCGGGTCTGGCGCCTTCGTCCTATGTCGCCGCGCAGGGCGCGGTGCTGCAGCGCGCCGGCCGCGTGTACATCCAGAAGCTGGGCGACACGGTCTGGGTGGGCGGCGACGTGGCCGTCTGCATCGAAGGTGAAGTGAAGCTGTGAGCCACACCGAAGTCGACCACCTCGTGGTCGCGGCGGCCACGCTGGAAGACGGCGTGGCCTGGTGCGAGGCCATGCTGGGCGTGACGCCCGGGCCGGGTGGCCAGCACGCGCTGATGAGCACGCACAACCGGCTCATCAAGATCGCCGGGCCGGCTTATGCCGACGCCTACCTGGAGATCATCGCCATCGACCCCTGCGCACCGCCGCCCGGCCGCGCGCGCTGGTTCGGCCTGGACAGCCCGGTGCTGCACGCGCGCCTGGCCGCAGGGCCGCGGCTCGTGCACCTGGTGGCACGCAGCACGATGATCGACATGCACCGCTGGGGACTCATCACCATCGGCCTGCAGCCGGGCGAGCCGCTGAGCGCGCAGCGCGACACGCCACAGGGCCTGCTGCGCTGGCAGATCCTGGTGCCCGAAGACGGCATGCCGGCGCTGGGCGGTGCGCTGCCCACGCTGATCCAGTGGCAGGGCCTGCACCCGGTGACACACATGCCGGACTCGGGCGTCACGCTGAAGGCGTTGACGTTGCGCGGTGTGCCCGGGCGCGCGCGCGACGTGCTGCGCTTGCGTGGCGCGCAGGTGCTGGCCGAGCCGGGCCCGCCGCTCAGCGCGGTGTTGCTGACGCCGAAGGGCGAGTTGCGGCTGGACCGTGCCTGAGCAGGGCTGCCGGCGCACGCACAGCGGCCAGCGCGGCGGCGAGTTCGGTGTCGCCGTCGCGCGCGGCGGGTTTCGGCGCGCAGGGGACGAAGTCCTCGCGCGGCATGCCGTTGACGTGGAAGAGCTTGTCAGCCGGCACGCGCACCACGATGCCCGAATGCTGCAGCGTGATCTGCTCCAGCCCGCCCAGCAGCCGCGCCATGGGCCGGCCCAGCACGGGTGCGCCGCGCGCCGCGTGCAGGCCGATGGCCAGGCCCTCGCCCATGCTGCCCGTCCACGGGCCGACCAACACGAACACCGGCTTGGCGAAGTGGGCCCCGCGTGGCCACACCCATTCCACCCAGCCGCGGCGGATGCCGGTGCTGCGGAACTCCGACACATCTTCATGGCGCTGGTAAGGCATGGGCCGTGCGATGAGCCGGCCCATGAGCCCGCGCGCCACCGTGGTGTTGCCGCCGCTGGCCGTGTCGCGCAGGTCGAGCAGCAGCGCCTGGGCGCTGCCGATGCGGGCCAGTGCGTCGTCGAAGGCCGCGATCAAGGCGCTGTCGCCGAGCGCATTGTTCACCCGCACATGGGCCACGCCGCCGATCAGCCGCCAGCTCAGCGGCGCCGCCGGTGCCGGGTAGCTGGGCGACCAGGCGATGTCGCGCTCGGGCCCTTCGCCACGCACGCGCAGGCGCAGCACGGGCTGGTCGTGGCGGCCGGCCAGCGCCACCTGCAGCGCGTGCTGGCGCGCCCGCGCATCGGGCTGGATCAGGAAGCCGGGCTGGAAAGGCGCGGCGGCTGCGGCCACCGACTGCCCGTCGATGGCCAGCACCTCCATGCCGGCGCGCAGCCCGGCTGCTGCTGCGGCCGAGCCGGTGCGCACGTCGGTGATGAAGGCCCGCGCGCCGCGCCACACGGCCACCAGGTCGGTCTGGCTGGGCACCAGGCGCGGCGAAGCCGAGGTGTTGACGCCCAGGATGGCATGCGGGTCGTAGATCTCGGCGAGCGCGCGCTCCAGCACCTGGATGTAGGCCGTGCGGTCGGCCGCAGCGGCGGCCTGTGGCGCATGGTGGGCGCAGGCGCGCGGCCAGTCGACGCGGTGCTGGTCGAAGTAGGCGTATCGCGTGGCGACGAAGTCGCAGAAGCTCAGGAAGTCGGCGCTGCGCTGTTCGGCGTTGATGAAGCCGGCCTGCGCCCAGGCCGGCCCGGCCAGGCCCAGGAGCAGCGCGAGCAGGGTGCGGCGGGCGAGCATCATGCGAGGTCACGGGTCAACAGAGCCGCGCATCGTAAGCGCCGGCTCACGGAGAGCACCGCATGACCGAGGAGCTGTTCCGCGAAGACGCCACGCTGCTGGCCTGCAGCGCCACCGTGCGGGTTGCCGACGAGGCCGGCATCGTGCTCGACCGCACGGTCTTCTACCCGCTGGGCGGCGGCCAGGCCGGTGACGCGGGCACCTTGATCAGCGAGGCCGGCGCCGTGCTGGCCATTGCCGACACGCGCAAGCATCCCGGCCGCCCGGGTGACATCGCGCACCTGCCGGCTGCCGGGGCCGATCTCTCGGCCTTCGCGCCCGGCACCCGCGTCACGCTGCGCATCGACGCCGAACGCCGCCGTGCCCACATGCGCTTCCACACCGCCACCCACCTGCTGT
Organism: Betaproteobacteria bacterium; assembly: GCA_031379415.1. GTDB lineage: Bacteria > Pseudomonadota > Gammaproteobacteria > Burkholderiales > Burkholderiaceae_C > Rubrivivax. Next base: position 9,076 of record JANNFE010000390.1, read on the forward strand.
GCGCACTGGTGCCGCACCCGGTGGACGGCTGCAGCATCACCGCCGGCCATGCGCGGCTGGACTTCCACATGAGCGAGCCGCTCGACAAGGAGCAGCTCACGGCCGGTATCGCGCGCCTGGTGGCCGAAGCGCGTGCCGTGCGTCACCGCTGGATCAGCGAGGCCGAGCTCGACGCCAACCCCGGCCTGGTGCGCAGCATGAGCGTGCAACCACCCAGATCGGTTTCAGGCCTGGGCCGCGTGCGCCTGCTGGACATCGAAGGCGTGGACCTGCAGCCCTGCGGCGGCACGCACGTGGCCAACACGGCCGAGGTGGGCGCGGTGATCGTGACCAGGATCGAAAAGAAGTCAGCGATGACCCGCAGGGTCGTGCTCGGCTTCGCCGACCCGGTTTAGTCCAAGGCCACCAGGTTGTGCCGCAGCGCCGCCAGCACCGCCGAGGTGCGGTTGTCGGCGTGCAGCTTGCTCAGGATGTTGGTGACGTGGAACTTCACGGTGGGCATGGCGATGTCCAGCCGCAGCGAGATCTCGCGGTTGGGCAGGCCGCAGGCCATCAGCGCCAGCAGCTTGCGTTCGCGCTGCGTCAGGTCGGCGCCGAGTTCGCGGCCTTCGCGCGGGTGGGCCATGGCCTCGGCCACGGTGGGCGAGTAGACGGCCTGGCCGCGCAGCGCGGCGTGCATCACCGTCACCAGTTCCTGCGGCGACGCGCTCTTGTGCAGCACGCAGTTGGCGCCGGCCGCGTAGGCCTGGCGCAGCTCGCCGGCGTCCAGCGTGCAGGTGATGAGCACGAAACGAGCGTGCGGCAGGTGCGGGCGCAGCGCGGCCATCGTGGCCACGCCGCTCATGCCGGGCATGGCCATGTCCATGAGCACGATGTCGGGCCGCGCCTCGGGTGCGCTGCGCACGGCGGCCAGGCCGCTGTCGGCCTCGCCGACCAGCGCGAACTCGGGCTCGGCCTCCAGCACGGCGGCGAGGCCGCGGCGGAAGATGTTGTGGTCGTCGACGATGAAGGTGCGGATGGGGTGCATGGCGAGTTCTCTTCTTGTTCAGGTCTTGTTCACGTCGGGGGCGTCGGTGGTGTCCACGGGTTGCCAGCTCAGCAGCCCGAGCATCAGCGTGGCCTGCAGGAAGCGGCGCAGGTCGGCCACGCCCACACGGGCGTGGCGGCGCAGTTCCGAAGGCGTGCGCGGCGCCTGCTTCAGGTGCTGGGCCAGGTCCAGGTAGCGCGGCAGGCGCGTGTAGTGCTCCAGGCGCGCGCCGGCGCGCCAGGCCAGCGGCGTGTGCCACCAGTCGGCCGGCTGGTCCAGCAGGCCGTAGGGGCCGGCGGCCAGGCCCAGGTCCCACACCGTCTGGTCGATGTCGCGCACCGTGGCGTCTTCGTGCGGCCGCGCGCCAGGCGCGGGCTCGGGCAGTTCGCGGCGCACGCGCAGGTGCTGCAGCGCCAGCGCGTCGATGCTCACGCGCTGGTTGGCAAAGTCGAAGCGCAGGTTGGCGCCCGGGCCATAGCTGGCGCACAGCGCCGGCAGGTGGTGGGCATGGCGGCCGCGCAGCACCTGCTGCACCACGTCGCGCTGGCTGTGGGCGATGTCGGCGGGCAGCAGTTCCAGGGCATGCAGGCGCGAGTCGAAGCCCGAGTCGAAACCGGTCGTCTCGCGTTGCGACACCCCGGCCGACGCGTCGCCAGCGGCGCGGCGCACGAAGGGGATTTCGCGCAATTGCGCCAGCAGCTCGCGCTGGCGGCGCTCGAAGCGTTCGGCCAGCGGCAGCAGCAGTTCGCTTTCGCGCTGCAGGCTGGTCACGGTGACCAGCGGCCTTTCCTCGGTGAAGGCCTGCACCAGTTGCGGCGACATGCGGCCCGCCAGGTCGGCGTCCATGAGCACGATGTCACCGGCGCCGGCGCGCAGTTCGAATTCCACGTCCAGCGCCTGGCCGACACCGTCGAGCACGGCGCGCACGGTGTCGATGTCCTCGTCGCTGGACATCACGTGCTGCAGGGCAATGCGCCGCGGCCCACGGCGGCCTGTCGGCCGGAGCCGGGCGCGCAACGTGTTCCACAGGGAATTGGCCATATTCAGCACCGTTCTCTCAGCTCTTGTGATCAGGTGACCCAAGCTTAGGAACAGGTGGCTGCGCCGCCCATCCGGGGGGCGCTGAATCGCCGACGCGGGAAACCCTGAATCGCGGCTCAGGGAATCCCTGAATGGGGCAGTTCGAGCGTCAACACGACACCGGCGCCGACGTCCGGCGCCGCCGCGTGCAGCCGCCCGCCGTGGCGGCGCGCCACGCGCTGCACGAACAGCAGGCCCAGGCCGACACCGCGGGCGTCGCGCACCGCGGCGCCGCGCTCGCCCTGCGCCAGCTGGTCCAGCTGCGCCGGCGTCAGGCCCGGGCCGTGGTCGCGCACGCGCAATTGCAGGCCGCCGGCCGTGCGCCCGGCCGTCACCTCCACCACCGAGCCGCGTGGCGCGTGCTTGATGGCGTTGGACACCAGGTTGGCGACGGCGCGCGCCACCAGCCAGCGGTCCAGCGTGGCGCTGCCATCTGCAGCCTGCACCTGCAACACCACGCCCGCGGCAGCAGCCTGCGGGTGCAGGTCGGCCAGCGCCTCGTCCAGCAGCGCGGCCAGGGCCACGGGCTCGCGCTGCAGCGGCCGCGTCTGCGCCTGCGCGGCATGCACGAAGTCCTCCGACAGCGCCAGCGTGCGCGTGGCCAGGCGGCGCAGCTCGTGCAGCAGGGCTTGGGGCGTGCCTTCACCGGCGCCCTGCAGGTGCAGGTCGGCCAGCATCACGATGGCGCTGGCCGGTGAGCGCATGTCGTGCGAGACGAAGGCCAGCGCCTGTTCGCGTTCGCGCTGCGCCTGCTTGACGGGTTCGACATCGGCGATGCTGACGATCAGGCCGTGCCGGCCTTGCAGCGGCACCCTGGCCACCTGCACGACGAAGTCGCCGCCGCCAGCGCCACCGCCAGCGCCCTGCGCTTCCACGGCCACGCCTTCGGGCGTTACTGCGGACATGAGCGTGCCCAGGGCGGCGGGCCAATCGAAAGCCGGTTCGGTGCGGAACTCGCCGAGCAGGCGCACGAGGTCCAGGCCTTGCAGCTCGGCGGCGTCCTCCACCTCGAACAGCGCCGCCGCGCGCGGGTTGGCCAGCAGCACGCGCGCCTGGGCGTCGGCCACCAGCATGGCGGTGGGCATGGCGGCCAGGGTGTCGGCCAGGAAGCGCCGGGCCTCGCGCACCACCGCACCGGCGCCCTGCAGCGTGTGCAGGCGTTGCGCGATGGCGTCGCGCCCACCGGCCGGCGGCGCCGTGGTCGCGGCGGCGGCCACCAGCGGTTCGGCGGCCAGGCGCGCGATCTCCTCGTCCATGCCGGCCACGGCGCGTTCCAGCCGGCGCCAGCTCCACAGCGGGTAGGCCAGCAGCGCGCCCAGGGCATAGGGCACCGGGCTGGCCCAATGCCCGCCGCGCAGGGCCAGCAGGCTGGCCAGCACGGCCAGCGGCACCGAACCCAGTGCCAGCGGCAGCGCGGCGCGCGCGCCGAAGAGGCCGAAGCCCAGCATCAGCAGCGCCAGGCCCGCCGCGGACAGCGTGGCCAGCGGGCCGCTGGCCAGCGGCTGCAGGCTGTCACCGCTCTTCAGCGTGTAGAGCACGTTGGCCAGCACCTCCACGCCCGGCATGGCGCGGTGGCGCGCGTTCACTGGCGTGGCCAGGGTGTCGCCCAGGCCCTGCGCCGTCATGCCGATGAGCACGTAGCGCCCGGCCAGCCGTTCGGCCGCCACGGCGCCGGTCAGCAGGTCGACATACGGCACCCGCGGTACCGTGCCCGGCGGGCCGACGTAGCGGATGAGCAGCTCGCCGTCGCGCCGGCCGAAGGCGCCGCTGTTCACGTCGGGCGCCAGCGCGGCGGCCAGCGCGGGGTGCGGGGCCTCGCCGCCGGCCTGCAGCAGCGCCAGCGCCAGGTGCGGGTGCATCGCACCGGCGTCGCCGCTGCGCAGGTAGGCGTGGCGCAGCACGCCGTCGGGGTCGACTGCGGGGTCGGCGGCGCCGAGGGTCGCGCCGCCGCGCAGTGCGGCGTCGGGCGGCGCGCCGGCCACCGGCAGCACCAGCGGCGCGGCATGGGCGATGGCGCGGGCGAGCAGGCGGTCCTGTTCGGGGTCGGCGTCGGGTTCGCTGAGCACCAGGTCCAGCGCCACCGCGCGCGGTTTCATGAGCGCCAGCTTTTCCAGCAGCGTGGCGTGCACGGCGCGCTTCCAGGGCCAGCGGCCGATGGCTTCGATGCTGGCGTCGTCGATGGCGACGATGACGATGTCCTGCGGTGCTGGCCGGCCCCACAGCGCCAGGCCGGCGTCGTAGACCAGGCGATCCAGCCGCCAGGCCCAGCTGCCCAGCGCGACGGCCGCGGCCAGCGCACCCAGCACGGCCGCGATGGCCAGTTCATCGCGCCAGTGCCGGGCCAGGATCTTCACGCGGCCTTCAATCGACCAGGTTGAGCGTACCTTCGCCGCTGCGCACGCAGTTGCCGGAGCCGTCGCGCAGGCAGTTCGGGATGTCGAAGAACTGCGCCGTGGTGTACGGGCCCATGTAGCCGTCGGGGTCGCGCGCGCGCAGCCGCACGTAGAAGCGGCCGGTGCCGGGGTGTGGCAGCTCCAGCTGGGGCTCGGTGAGCGTACGCTCCAGCACCAACTGCTTGAACGCGGCGTCGCGCGCGACCTGGAATTCAAAGGTCTGGCCGGGCCGGCCTGCCCAGGCGAAGCTGACCTCGCGCTCGCCCACCTTGGGTGGTGCCGGGTCGGGCGGCAGCGGGCGCAGCTCGAAGCTGCGCACGTCGCCCCAGGGCCCGGGGTCGCCGTCGGCGCGCACGCTGCGCAGCTGCCAGTGGTAGGTGCCGGGCGTCAGGCCTTCCAGCGTGGTGGCCAGCTCGCGCAGGCCGGACAGGTCACGCACGGGCGCGGCGAAGTCGGGCGCGACATCGGCAGCACTGCCCGGGGCGGCGCGCGCCAGGCGCAGGCGATAGGTGGCCGCCTCGGGGCTGGAGGTCCATGCGAATTCCATGCGCGGGCCGAAGCTCACGGCTTTGGGTGCCGGCGCCGAAGGCAGCGGCGCCTCGGGCCGCGCCTTCAGCTTGAAGCGGTGGTCGGCGTTCTCGCCTTCGAGGCCCAGCGCGTCGACGCCGCGCACACGCAGCACGTAGTCGCCGTCGGGCAGGTCGGCAAAACGCAGTTCGGGCGTGGCGGTGGTGAGATCGGCCACGACCTTGTCGAAGGTGGTGTCGGTGGACATCTGGGCGCGGTAGACCAGGGCGTCGGCGAGCGGCGCAAGGGCAAAGCGCACCAGCAGCCTTTCCTGCAGCGCGGGCAGCGCGGCGAGGTCGGGCGCGGGCAGCAGCTTGACCGGCGGCGCCACCTGACCACCGGCGCCGATGACACTGCCGAAGCCGGCGCTGACCGGCGCCGGCGCCACGCCGTTCGGGCCGCTGAAGGCCACCGTCCCCGACAACACCTCGCCGCGCGTCACGGCCGCGCTGCCGTCGATGGCGACGCGGAACTCGGTGCCGCGCACGCCCAGCACGCCTTGCGGCGTTTCGATGCGGAAACCCGGCTTGCCGGGCGGCGCGGGCGCCGCTTCCACCTCGACGCGGCCCTGCTCCAGGCGTGCGCCCGACTGCGTGCCGCCCACGTCGCGCAGGCGGCGCGATTCGCGCACCACCAGACGGCTGGCCGGACGCAGGCGCAGCAGCGTGCCGTCGACCAGGCGCACGGTGGCGTGGCTGTCGGCAGCGGTGACGAGGTCGCCGCCTTCGGCCACGCCCTGGCCGGCTTGCAGTGCGGCGCCGCCGGTCTTCACGTCGCCGACGATGTTCACGACGCTGGCGTCGGCGGTGTCGGTGCGCATCAGGCGCAGCGGGATGCGCACCTCGGAGCCGGTGGGAATGCGGTTGGGGTTGGCGATGGCGTTGAAGCGGGCCACCTCAGGCCAGCGGCGCGGTTCCACGAGCAGGCGCCGGCCCAGGCCGATGAGGGTGTCGCCCTGCACGGCGATGTGGATGTACATCGGCTCGCCGCCCGGCGGGGTCTGCGTGCGGCCGGCCAGCGGCCACCACAGGGCCAGGGCGGCCAGGCCAGCGGCCAGCTTCAAGGTCGTTGTTCTCAAGGATGCTCCCCACACCAGGCCAGGGCCTGCCGCACCAACATGGCCGGCGATTCGGCGCCGAGCTTGGTCTTCAGCGCTTGTTTATGCGTCTCGATGGTCTTCACGCTGCGGTTCAGCGCCTCGGCGATCTCGCGCGTGGTCTTGCCTGCGGCCACCAGGCGCAGCACCTCGATCTCGCGCGCCGACAGCGCGGGCCCGCTGGCCGCTGCACCGCGGCCCGCCGCGCGGCGCAGCAGCGTGCCGCTGACGGCGGGGCTGACGAAGACGCCGCCAGCGAGCACGGTGTCCACGGCGTCCAGCAGGGTCTGGCCCAGGGCCGACTTCATGATGTAGCCGTCGGCGCCGGCGCGCAGGGCGCGTTCGGCGAACAGCTCCTCGGCCATCGAAGTGAGGATCAGGATCTTCAGCGCCGGCTGGTCCTGGCGCAGCTGCGGCAGGGTGCTGAGGCTGAAGTCGTCGCCGAGGGCGAGGTCGAGCAGCAGCAGGTCGAAGGCCTGCTCGGCGAGCATCGCACGGGCATCGTGCAGGTTGGCCGCTTCGCTCGTCTGTGCCTTCGTGGCGAGCAGTTGGCGCACCCCGAGCCGCACGAGCTCGTGGTCATCCACGACAAGCGCCCTCAGCGGGCGTGAGGGCATGTGCATGAACCGCTGGGGCGGAAGAGCGCTGTCACCCCGCTCAGTTTAGCCGGCCAAAGGCCGGCTCGCGGTGCTCACTGGGCCTGGAAGTCGTCGTGGCAGCCCTTGCAGCTGCCCCCCACCGCGCTGACGGCGGCCTTGATCTGGTCGAGGTTGCCGCTGCGTCCGGCGGCCGCGAGTTTGCCCACGTCGTCCTGGCTGCGCGCCACGGCAGCGGCCCACTTGTCCTTGGCGGTCCAGATCTCGGGCTTGGCGCGCGTGTTGCCGCCCTTGTCGCTGCCTTCGATGAAGCCGGCAAACTGCAGACGGTTGAGCATGGCCACGATTTCGATGTTCTCGGCCGCCACCTTGGCATCGAAGGGCACGCGCCCGCTGGCCATGGCTGCGACGCGCCCGAAGTGGTTGCTCTGCAGGGCCATCGCGCTCTGGCGGTACTTGATCGCCTGTTCAGGCCGCTGGAACTGTGCCGCGGCGGGCAGGGCGGTGGCAAGGCCGGCCACGGTGGCGGCAGCGAGTAGAAGACGTTGCATGCAGAGAACTCCAGGGGTGAGGGTGGGACAGCGCCGCTGCGCCCCATGCGCATGGCCGGCCCGCAGTGTACGGAGCATCGGCCACAGCCATTCCATGACCAGGGCCGGACCCTGGGCCGGCGCGGCCGACGCTGCTGCAGGCGCCCCAAGTCGCGGTATGGTTGCAGGCCACGCCACCGCCACGCCGTCCGATGCCCGAAGCCCCGCTGCCGCCCGTCCGCGTCTGGGACCTGCCGACCCGCATCTTCCACTGGGCATTGGCAGGGGCCGTCATCGGCTCCGTCATCACCGCCAAGGCGGGCGTGATCGTCTGGCATTTCCGCCTGGGTTATGTGGTGCTGGCGCTGCTGGTCTTTCGGATCTTGTGGGGGCTGGTGGGTGGGCGCTGGTCGCGCTTTGCCAGCTTCATCTACGCACCGGGCACGCTGCTGGCCTATGTGCGCGGCCAGCCCGCGCCGGGAGCACGGCTGGACGTGGGCCACAGCCCGACGGGCGCGCTGTCGGTGTTTGCGCTGCTCGGCCTGCTCATGGTGCAGGTCGGCACGGGCCTGGTGGCCGACGACGAGATCGCCAACCAGGGCCCGCTGAACCGCTATGTCAGCAGCGGCACGGTGGTGGCAGCCACCTCGTGGCACAAGAGCTACGGGCAGTACCTGCTGATCACGCTGATGGTGCTGCACGTGCTGGCCATCGTCTGGTACCTGGTGAAGAAACGCGTGAACCTGGTGCGGCCCATGCTCAGCGGCGACAAGCCGCTGCCCGCCGACACGCCGGCCAGCGCCGACGGCCTGGCGCAGCGCGGCCTGGCGTTGGTGCTCATTGCGGCCTGCGCGGCGGTGGCGGTGTGGGTGGCGCGGCAGGGCGGCTGATGAGCGACGGCCCGCGCATCGAACTGCTGGACGCCGACACCCCGGCGCTCATCAGCAGCACGCGCGAACTCTTCCGCGAATACGCGGCGCTGCTGGGCGTCGACCTGTGCTTCCAGAACTTCGAAGCCGAACTGGCCCGCCTGCCGGGCGAATACGCGGCACCTGGCGGCGCGCTGCTGGTGGCGCTGGTCGACGGCCAGCCCGCCGGCTGCGGCGCCCTGCGCGCCCTGCCCGACGTGGACTACCCCAATGCCTGCGAGATGAAGCGCCTCTTCGTGCGCCGCGCCTTCCGCCGCTTCGGCCTGGGCCGGCTGCTGGCGCAGCAGCTGATGGACCTGGCCACGCGGGCCGGCTACGGCACACTCCTGCTCGACACGCTGGACGACATGGAAGCGGCGCGCGGTCTGTACGGCTCGCTGGGCTTCGAGGAGATACCGCCCTACTACTTCAACCCGATCCCGGGCGCGCACTACCTCAAGGTCGATCTCGACGCGCCCGGCAGCCGTTGGTGAATCCATGACCGCCACGCCCCCGCCCGGCAGCGCCGAGTTCGAAGCCCTGCTGCACACCATCCGCTTTCCCGGCGACGCCGACGCGGGCGAAACGCGCGAGTGGCTGGACGCACTGGCCACGCTGGTGCGCCAGGAAGGCGGCGAGCGCGCGCGCTTCGTGCTGGACGCGCTGCAGGACGAAGCGCGCCGCCATGCGCTGGCCTGGAAGCCGCAGCGCGGCAGCCCTTACGTCAACAGCATCGGCCTCGCGGAGCAGGCGGCCTTTCCCGGCCACCTCGAGATCGAACAGCGCCTGGCCGCGCTGATGCGTTGGAACGCACTGGCCATGGTGGTGCGCGCCAACCAGCGCCAGGGCGAACTGGGCGGGCACATCAGCAGTTATGCGTCAGCGGCCGATCTCTTCGAGGTCGGCTTCAACCACTTCTTCCGCGCGCGACATGCCGGGCATGGCGGTGATCTGGTGTTCTTCCAGCCGCATTCGGCGCCCGGCGTCTATGCGCGGGCCTTTGTCGAAGGGCGCCTGAGCGAAGCCGATCTCGACCACTACCGCCAGGAAGTGGCGGCTGCCGCAGAGCGTGCGAGCGGGCGCCCGGCACGCGGGCTGTGTTCCTATCCGCACCCCTGGCTGATGCCCGACTTCTGGCAGTTCCCCACCGGCTCGATGGGGCTGGGGCCGCTGTCGGCGGTGTACCAGGCGCGCTTCATGCGCTACCTGGAGCACCGCGGCCTGACGCCGGAGAGCGACCGCCGCAGTCAGGCCAGTGACGCGGCTTGCCGCCGCGTGTGGGGCTTCTTCGGCGACGGCGAAATGGACGAGCCCGAGTCGCTCGCCGGCCTGAGCCTGGCGGCGCGCGAGAAGCTGGACAACCTGGTCTTCGTCGTCAACTGCAACCTGCAAAGGCTGGACGGCCCGGTGCGCGGCAACGGCCGCATCATCGACGAGCTGGAAACGGTATTCGAAGGCGCCGGCTGGCACGTCATCAAGCTGGTCTGGGGCAGCGACTGGGACGCGCTCTTCGCACGCGACCACACGCAGGCGCTGGTGCGGGCCTTCGCGAGGACCGTCGACGGCCAGTTCCAGACCTTCAGCGCCAACGACGGCGCCTACAACCGCGAGCGCTTCTTCGGCCAGAGCCCCGAGACGGCGGCGCTGGTGGCGGCCATGACCGACCACGAGATCGACCGCCTGCACCGCGGCGGCCACGACCTGGTGAAGATCCACGCGGCCTACGCCGCGGCCACTCGGCACCGCGGGGCGCCGGTGGTCATCCTGGCCAAGACCATGAAGGGCTACGGCATGGGCAGCAGCGGCCAGGGCCGCATGACCACGCACCAGCAGAAGAAGCTGGAGGGTGCCGACCTGCTGGAGTTCGTGCGCCGTTTCAAGCTGCCGATGAACGATGAGGACGCGCTGGCGCAGAAGTTCTTCCGCCCGGCGGACGACAGCCCCGAAGCGAGTTACCTGCGCGAACGCCGCGCGGCGCTGGGTGGCCCGCTGCCCGCGCGCCAGACCAAGGCCCCCGCGCTGCCCGTGCCTGCCGTCGCCGACTTCGGCGCCTTCGCGCTGGCCGCCGACGGCAAGGAGATGAGCACGACCATGGCCTTCGTGCGCCTGCTGTCGAACCTGCTGAAGCTGCCCGAGCTGGGCCCGCGCGTGGTGCCCATCGTCGCCGACGAGGCGCGCACCTTCGGCATGGCGAGTCTGTTCCGCCAGGTCGGCATCTACGCCCCCGAAGGCCAGCGCTACGAACCCGAGGACGCGGCCAGTCTGATGAGCTACCGCGAGGCGCGTGACGGCCAGATCCTGGAAGAAGGCATCTCCGAGGCCGGCGCCCTGGCCAGCTGGACGGCCGCGGCCACCAGCTACAGCACGCATGGCCTGAGCATGTTGCCCTTCTACATCTACTACTCGATGTTCGGCTTCCAGCGCGTGGGCGACCTCATCTGGGCTGCCGCCGACCAGCGCAGCCGCGGCTTCCTGCTCGGCGCCACGGCCGGCCGCACCACGCTGGGCGGCGAAGGCCTGCAGCACCAGGACGGCCACAGCCAGCTCATCGCCAGCACGGTGCCCAACTGCGTGGCCTGGGACCCGGGCTACGCCTACGAGCTGGCGCTCATCGTGCAGCACGGCCTGCAGCGCATGCTGGGCGCACCCGGCGAAAACCCGCACGACGTGTTCTTCTACATCACGGTGATGAACCAGAACCACGCCCAGCCTTCGCTGCCGGCTGGCGCCGAGGAAGGCGTGCTGCGCGGCTTGTACGTGCTGCCCCTTCCCGCGGCCGTGAAGGAGCCGCAGGCACGCTGCACGCTGGTGGGCAGCGGCGCCATCCTGCACGAGGTGGTGGAAGCGGCAAAGTGGCTGGCCGAGCACTGGCAGGTGCAGGCTGACGTCTGCAGTGCCACCAGCTTCAGCGAATTGGCGCGCGACGGCATGGCGCGTGAACGCGAACGTGTGCTCGGCGCCGATACAACGCCGCCCTGGGCGACGCAGGTACTGGGCAGCACCAAGGGCCCCATCGTCGCCGCCACCGACTACGTGCGTGCCGTGTCCGAGCAACTGCGCGCCTGGGTGCCGGCGGGCCGGCGCTACGTCACGCTGGGCACCGACGGCTTCGGCCGCAGCGACGGCCGCGCGAACCTGCGCGAATTCTTCGAGGTCAGCCCGCGCCATGTCGTGCTGCGCGCGCTGCAGGCGCTGGCCGACGACGGCACGCTGCCGGCTGCGGTAGTGGGCCAGGCGCGCCAGCGCTACGGCATCAACTTGAGTCCGGCGCCGTGGTTGGTGTAAGTCCGGAGCCGCCGGCTGCTGCATCATCGGGGCCATGAGCATCCCACCCCTCGAATTGCGTGCCGGCGAACTGCGCCTGGCCCTGCGGCCCGACCTGGGCGGCGCCATCGCCGGCCTGTGGCTGGGCGAGACACCGGTGCTGCGCAGCACCGAAGGCGGCGATCTGCCCAGCGCGCGCCTGTCAGGCTGTTACCCGCTGGTGCCCTATTCCAACCGCCTGGGCTACCGCCGCTTCCGCTGGGCCGGGCAGGACCACACCACCGCGGCCAACTTCGACGACAACCCGCATTCCGTGCACGGCGTGGCCTGGCAGCGGCCGTGGACGGTGGTGTCATCGTCGGCTACCGAAGCCGAGCTGGCCTACCGCCACGAGCCCGATGCGCACTGGCCTTTCGCCTTCGAGGTGCGCCAGCGCTTCGTGCTCACCGGTGAGTCGCTGGCCGTGCACCTCAGCTTCACCAACATGGCGGCGCAACCCCAGCCGGTGGGCCTGGGCTGGCACCCCTACTTCCCCAAGCGCCACCGCAGCCGCCTGCACATCGAACTGAGTGAACGCTGGGACAGCGACGCCAGCGGCCTGCCCACGCGCCGCGTGCCGCAGCCGGGCATCGACGGCGACGTGGCGCACCTGGCCTTCGACAACTGCTTCGAAGGCTGGAAGGGGCCGGCGCGCATCCGCGACGAGAAGCTGTCGCTGCGCCTGACCTCGTCGCTGCCCTACCTGGTGGTCTTCACGCCCGACACCAAGGCCTACTACTGCGTCGAGCCGGTCAGCCACGTCAGCAACGCCATTCACATGTCCGACCCGGCGGCGCATGGCCTGCGCAGCGTGGCGCCGAACACCAGCTTCGACGCCTGGATGAAGCTCGACATCGCCAGGGCCTGATGGACTGGACCGCGCTGCCGGTGGCGCCCGCGCGGCTGGGCGAGTCGCCGTTCTGGCATCCCGACGAAGCGGCGCTGTACTGGTGCGACATCCCCGGCAAGGCCGTGCACCGCTGGGTGCCGGCCACCGCGGCGCACAGGCATTGGGACTTCGAGACCGAGCCCTGCAGCATCGCGCCCGTGCCCGGCGGCGACCTGATGCTGGCCATGCGGGATGGCCTCTTCCGCTTCAGCCCGGCCAGCGGCCAGCGCCGCCGGCTGGCCGCGCCGCCCTACGACACGGCGCACGAGCGCTTCAACGATGGCAAGGCCGATCCACAGGGCCGCTTCTGGGTCGGCACGATCTACGAGCCGCGTCAGCCGGCGAACGCCGCGCTCTACCGCTGGGCCGCCGGCCACCTGCAGCGCGTGGTGGGTGATGCCACCGTGAGCAACGGCCTGGCCTTCAGCCCCGACGGCCGCACGATGTACTGGAGCGACACCACCGCGCACCGCGTCCACGCCTTCGACTTCGACGGCACGGATGGCTCGCTGTCGCGACAGCGTGTCTTCGCCGAGTTCCCGGTCAAGCAGGCCGGCACTGACATGAGTCGCTACGGCGGCCGCCCCGACGGCGCCGCGGTGGACAGCGAAGGCGCCTACTGGTGCGCGATGTACGAAGGTGGGCGTCTGCTGCGCTTCGCGCCCGACGGCAGTCTGCTGCAGGAACTGAGCGTGCCGGCGCGCTGCCCCACCATGCCCTGCTTCGGCGGGCCCGACCTGCGCACGCTCTACGTCACCACGGCCAGCGACAAGCGGCCCGATGGTGAACTGACGGCGCTGCCGCTGTCGGGCCGCGTGCTCAGCCTGCGCGTGGACGTGCCCGGCCTGCCGGTGCACTTCGCCAAGGCTTGAGATGAGCACGGCCTGGCCGCGGGCCGACTTGCTGGCGCGCCTGCAGGCGCCGCAGGAGTGGGACCTGGCGGTCATCGGTGGCGGCTCGGTGGGCCTGGGCGTGGCGCTGGATGCCGTGGTGCGCGGCTTCAGCGTGGTGCTGGTGGAGTCGCACGACTTCGCGTCGGGCACCTCGTCGCGCGCCACCAAGCTGGCGCATGGCGGCGTGCGCTACCTGGCGCAGGGCGACATCGGCCTCGTGCGCGAGGCCTTGCGCGAGCGCGGCGCCATGCTCGCCAACGCGTCGCACGTGGCGCAGCGCCTGCCCTTTGTGATGCCCGCGTACCACTGGTGGGAGCGCGGCTTCTACGGCGCGGGTCTGAAGGCCTACGACGCGCTGGCCGGCAACCAGGGCCTGGGCGGCACCGAATGGCTGAGCACGCAGCGCGCGCTGCAACTGCTGCCCGGCGTGCAGCCGCGCGGCCTGCGGGGCGGCGTGCGCTACTGGGACGCCCAGTTCGACGATGCGCGGCTGGCGCTGCTGCTGGCGCGCACGGCGCTGGCGCGTGGCGCCTTGATCGTCAACCACGTCGAAGCGCGCGGGCTGCTGCTGGAACGCGGCCAGGTGCGCGGCGTGATGGTGCATGACACACAAAGTGGACTGACGGCGACCGTGCGCGCGCGCTGCGTCGTCAACGCCGCCGGCGTCTGGGTCGACGCCGTGCGCGACATGGACCGTGCCGAAGGCGCGCCGGTGCGGCCGCCGATGGTCGCACCCAGCCAGGGCGTGCACCTCGTCGTCGACCGTTCCTTCATGCCCGGCGACCACGCGCTGCTGGTGCCCAAGACGGCAGACGGCCGCGTGCTCTTCGCCGTGCCCTGGCTGGGCAAGACCATCCTGGGCACCACCGACACGCCGCGCCACGACCTGGCGCGCGAGCCCACGCCGTTTGCCGAAGAGGTGGCCTTCATCCTGAACGAGTCGGTGCGCTACCTGGCGCGTGCGCCGCAGCGCAGCGACGTGCGTTCGGTGTGGGTGGGCCTGCGTCCGCTCGTCAAGCCGCAGGGTGAAGATGGCGAGAACACGAAGAGCCTGTCGCGCGAGCACACCGTCATCGTCGGCCGCTCCGGTCTGGTGACCGTGACCGGCGGCAAGTGGACAACCTACCGCTCGATGGCCGAAGACGTGCTCGACCGTGCCATGGCGCGCGGTCTGCTGCCGCGCAAGCCGGGCGGCGCCACGGCGCGCCTGCCGCTGCTGGGTGCGGCGCCGGGACGGCCGTTGCACGAGCCGCCGGGCGAACATCTCTACGGCAGTGAAGCCGCACTGTTGCGGACGCTGCCCGGCGCATCGACCTGGTTGTGGCGCGACGCGGAATCGAAGCAAGGCGGCCTGAGCGAAGCCATGGTGCGCTTTGCCGCGCGCTACGAACTGGCGCGCAGTGTGGAAGACGTGTTGGCGCGGCGCTGCCGCCTGCTCTTCCTGGACGCCGCCGAGGCGGCGCGTCAGGCCGATGCCGTGGCGGCGATCCTGGCGGACGAGCTTCGGTGCGAGATCGATACGGTGGGCTTCAAGGCGCTGGCCGCCCAGTACCAGCGCCTGCCCTGAGCCTCACATCGAGCTGTACTTGACCGAGCAGCCGTAGGGCTTGGTCGAGGCCTGGCTCACCGCCTTGCCGGCCAGCGTCTCGTTCAGCGCCACCTTCACGTGGTTGGTGGCCTTGGCGATGTCGGCGGTGTTGGTGCTGGGCTTGTCATCGATGCCGCCGGCATAGACCAGCTTGCCCTGCGGATCGACGATGTACATGTGCGGCGTGGTGCGCGCACCGTAGGCCTTGCCGACCTTGCCGTCGGCGTCCATCAACGTGGCGGTGGCGGCGGCCTTCTGGCCCTGCATCCACTGCGCCATCTCGGCCGGCTTCTTGTAATCACCGGCGTCGGCGGCGGTGGAGTTCACAGCCAGCCAAACCACGCCCTTGGCCGTGGCGTCCTTCTGCGTGCCCTGCATGTTGCCGCTGCTGTAATGCTTCACCACGAAGGGGCAGCCGGGATTGACCCATTCCAGCACCACGTGCTTGCCCTTGAAGTCGGACAGAGAGACGGTCTTGCCGCTGGCGTCGGTGGCGGTGAAGGCCGGCGCGGGCTGGCCCACGGTGGCGGCGAAGAGCGCGCTGGCGGCCAGGCTGAGTGTGGTGGCGAGGACGAATGACTTCATGGTGGGCAACTCCTGTTCAAGGCTTGGGCAGCGCGCCCAGGGCGGTGCGCACTTCGTCGGAACTCAGAATCTCGCTCAGAAGCCGTGGCCCTGCAACGCCTGGGGCATAGAGCGCGTACACCGGCACGCCGCTGCGGCCCAGGCGCGTCAGCTCGGCGGTGATGGCGGCGTCGCGGCGCGTCCAATCGGCGCGCAGCAGCAGCACGCGGCGCTCGTCGAAGGCGGCCTTCACCTCGGCGCGGGCCAGCACCGTGCGCTTGTTGAACTGGCAGGTCACGCACCAGGCGGCAGTGAAGTCGACGAACACCGGCCGACCTTCAGCTTGCGCCTGCGCCACGCGCTCTGGCGACCAGGGCTGCCAGGCGTCGTTCTTTGCCGTGGCTGAAGCCACCGCTTCCTGGCGCAGTGCTGGCGCGGCCCAGAACAGCGCCGCCACCATCAGCAGCACGGCCAGCGTGCCGAAGCCACGCCGCGCCAGCGGGCCGAGTCCCGGCGCGCCCAGCGCCCAAGCCGCAAAGGCCAGCGCCAGCAGCAGCAGCAACAGCGCCGCAGCACCGTCGATGCCGACCTGCTGCCCCAGCACCCAGACCAGCCAAACCACGGTGGCCAACATCGGGAAGGCCATCAGCGTCTTGAAGTGCAGCATCCACACGCCCGGACGTGGCATCAGTTGCGCCACGCGCGGCCAGGCGCTGGCCGCGAGATAAGGCAAGGCCATGCCCAGGCCCAGTGCCGCAAACACCGACAGGGCCTGCAGCGCCGGCAGCGTGACCGCCAGGCCCAGCGACGCGCCCATGAAAGGCGCCGTGCAGGGCGAGGCCACTGCCACGGCCAGCACGCCCGTGACGGCCGAATCGACCACCGGGTGGCGCGCCCGTGCTGCCGCCCAGGAACTGGGCAGCACCGAACCCAGCTCGTAGACGCCCGCCAGGTTCAGCCCGATCAGCATGAACAGCGCGGCCAGCACCGCCACCACCGCCGGCTGCTGCAGCTGGAAGCCCCAGCCGAGTTGTTCACCGCCGGCGCGCAGCGCCAGCAACAGCCCGGCCAGCGCCACGAAGGACAGCACCACGCCAGCGGTGTAGGCCAGGCCACCGGCCAGCAACAGCCGTCGGTCTTCGGCATGGCCGGCAAAGCCCAGCACCTTCAGTGACAGCACCGGGAAGACGCAGGGCATCAGGTTGAGCAGCGCGCCGCCGAACAGCGCCAGCAGCAAGGCCAGGCCCAGGCTGGTGGCGGGCGGTGCCGGCGCCGGCGCCTCCGAGCTGATGGCCGGCAGCGCGCCCGGGGGCGCTGCTGCCGTGGGCCAGGTGCCTGAAACCGCCACCTGCACCGCCGCGCCGGCACTGACGCCATCGGCCACCAGCAGGGCCGGGATGGTCTGCGGCGACGCGCTGCGCTGCGGGTCCAGCGGCACCTGCACCGACCAGTCGGCACCCGACCAGCGGCCCTGCACGGGGGCCGCGTTCTGGATCACGCCAGCCGTCTCCGGAAAGAAGGACAGCTTCTTGCCCTGCCAGGCCGCCGGAAGGCCGGCCACCTTCAGCAGCAGTGCCTGGCCTTCCAGGACCGCGCCGGCGGTGGCGCCGGCCACCGCTTGCGGCAGCGCCGCCCGGGTGCTGGCGAACAGCGCCGCATGGCCGCCGGTGGCCGCTTGCGCCGGCACACGCAGCGTGAACTCGCCGCTTTCAGGGATGCAGACGTCCTTGCAGACCAGCCATTCGGCGTTCAGCTTGACGTCGAGCGCCTCACCCTGGAATGCGGCGGGCACCGTCAGCGGCACCGGCAGCAGCAGCGTGCCCTCGTAGCCGAAATTCATCAGCGGCCCGATGGGCAGCTTCT
>JANNFE010000428.1:0-8114 GCA_031379415.1 Betaproteobacteria bacterium
GGCCGGCGCAGCGCTGGTCACGGTCTGGGGCTCGGGCACGCCGCGACGCGAGTTCCTGTTCAGTGACGACATGGCCGAGGCCTGCGTGTTCCTGATGCGCTTGCCCGACGAGCGCTACCAGGCCCTGCTCGGCAGCGACGAAAGTGTCACCAAGCGCTTCGAGCCGCCACTGGTGAACATCGGCGTCGGCGAGGACGTGACCATCGCCGAACTCGCCACGCTGGTGGCCCGTGTGGTGGGCTACGAAGGCCGCATCGCCTACGACAGCAGCAAGCCCGACGGCACGCCGCGCAAGCTGATGGACGTGAGCCTGCTGCGCGGCGCCGGCTGGCAGGCGCGCACGGGCCTGGAAGCCGGCCTGCGCGTGGCCTACGCCGAGTTCTGCGCCAGCCAGGGCGGCTGAAGCGCCGCGCTAGGCGGCCGCCGACTTCGCGTAGGGGTTGCGCGGCAGCGCGATGATGCGAAAGCCCTGCGCGCGCAGCGCCTGCAGGGCGCGTGCATCGGCTTCGCCCTTGAACACCACCACGCAGCACAGGCCCCAGCCCAGCAGGCCCACCCGCGCCAGCAGGTCCTGCACGGCGATGGCCAGCTTGGTCACGGTGAAGGGCCAACCGGCCACCGCCGGGTGCTGTGCCAGGCGCGGGTGGTAGAAGTCGTTGATGCCGCGCACGGCCAGGGTGTGGTTGCCCATGGCACACATCAGCTGCCCCAGCTCGCCGACGTTCAGGCGATAGAGGTAGTTGCCGCTGGGCTCGAAGTCGAACACCGTGTCGCCGCGCAGCAGGCGCTTGAGCCAGCGCTTGGCGGTGTCCAGCAGGCGCGGGTTGTGGCAGGGCTCGATGAGCACGGCGCCCACACGCGCCGCCCGCAGCATCTCGTACAGCGCGATCGGCGGCCGCGGGAAGTGGTGGTAGGCCTCCTTGCAGAACACGAAGTCGAAGGCGTCGTCGGCACAGGACAGGCGTTCGGCGTTTTCCACCGCCCAGCGGCCGATGTGGCCGCGTTCGCTGGCCGTCTGCAGGCGTTCACCGGTCAGGCTGGTGGCCAGCACATCGGCACCGATGGACGCCAGGTAGGCGGCGTCGGAACCATAACGGCCGTCACCCACCGTCATCCAGCGCGCCGCGGGCAGGGCCGACACCAGGCCCTGCACCAGCGCACGCATGCGCACGTGGCGCCAGTTGTCGATGGAGCCCGGGTCGGTGTAGGCCGAGGGCAGTTCCATCAGGCCTTCGTTCCTGGCCTGCATGGCGTAGCTCTGCTCGATGAAATCCATCTTCAACTTGGGTGCCGCAGGATGTGCCGGATGCACTTCAGTGTAAGGGCCGCACCTGGCACGCAGACCGCAACACCCCGTTGCAGTTGCCTGGGGGCGATGCGCTCAAGCAGGGGGTGACGGCGCCGAGAATTCAGGCACAGACTGATGTCCGCTGCCTGCCGGGCCCTCCCCCGCCCGCACGACGCGACGCCGCCCCCCGCGGGCGGATCGTTGCGGCACACCACGGCACCTGGTTTCGCCCCGCCTCACGGCGCTCGTTACGCCCGCTCCATGCCCGCTTTCACGGTCCGCCCACTTCGTCTTGCGCTGGCTGCCGGCCTGGCAGCCAGCCTGGCCCTGGCGGCCTGCGGCGGTGGTGGTGGCGGCGATGCTGCGGCCCCGGTTGCACAGGCCCCGGTTGCCCCGGCCCCAGTCGCGCCGCCCCCGGCCGCGCCGCCGGCACCACCCAGCGGCGGCGGTGACCCCGTCCAGACGACTTCCAACGCCGCCACCGTGGGCACGGCGCGCGCGCTGGGTGCTTCGGCCAGCGTGGCCGTCGGCGGCGTGTCAGACGCCCCGACGCCAGCGCAAGGTGCCAGCACAGGGCGCGGCGGGCGCCTGTTCTACGTCGACAGCCGCACCGGCAACGACAGCAACGACGGCCGCGCCGAAACCACCGGCGCCGGCCAGAGCGGCCCCTGGAAGAGCCTGGCCCGAGTGTTGACCAGCGACCTGGGCGCCGGTGACGCCCTGCAGATGGCCTGTGGCAGCGAATGGAACGAGACCCTGCGCGTGCCGGCTTCGGGCACCGCCAACCTGCCCGTCAGCGTCGGCGCGCCGCCTGCGGGCTGCGGCGTGCGGCCGATGATCGACGGCAGCGTCGCCCTGCCCGCCGCCAACTGGACCCTGCACCAGGGCAAGGTCTTCAAGACCACGCTGGCCGCGCCGCCGCTGCAGCTGAGCATGGGCAGCACGGGCACCGTGTGGACCGAGGCCCATCACCCCAACCGCGGCCATCTGGTCAGCGACCCCGGCTCGCCCTACCTGCGCGCGGCCGGCAGCGACACCGTGCCGGTGGGTGTGCAGCATGCCGCCACCTCTGTGCTGGTGGGCCCCGACCTCGTGCTGCCACCCGGCGCCGAGCTCGCGGCCGGCGCGCGCGTGGCGGCCCGCATGTACAGCTGGACCATCCAGGAGCGCGCGGTGGCCAGCGCCACGCGCGAACGCATCAACTTCACCAGCCCCATGGACTACCCCATCGGCGCCGGCTGGGGCTACTTCCTGCTGGGCCAGCTGTGGATGGTGGACAGCGCCGGTGAATGGTTCCACGACGCCACCGCGCGCCAGCTCTATGCCTACATGGCCGACGGCGCGGCACCCAGCACCGCCGTGCGCGCCACCGTGCTGGCCACCGGCATCGACCTGCAGGGCCGCAGCCACGTCATCGTCGACGGCCTGGCCGTGCGCCGTGTCGGCCTGGGCGCCGACCTGCGCGACAGCCGCGGCCTGCTGCTGCGCAACACCCGCTTCGACGACATCGCCGGCATCGGCGCCGATGTCTCGAAGAGCACGAACGCGGTGATCGAGTCCTGCGCCTTCACGCGCACGGGTACCGACGCCATCTCGGGCTGGCGCCACGACACCGGGCCGAGCGCGGGGCTCACGGTGCGCAACAGCGTCATCCGCGACGCCGGGGTGGTGATGCAGGACGACAGCGTGCAGAGCCTGCCGCGGCGCAGCTACGCCGCCATCTATGGCGGCACCGGCTCCACGATCAGCGGCAACACCGTCGTGAATGCCGGCTACATCGGCATCCAGGTCATGCCCGACAGTCTGGTCGAGAAGAACTTCGTCTACGGCGCCTGCTCGGTGCTGGACGACTGCGCCGGCATCTACACCCAGTACGGCAACAACCGCAGCGTCATCCGCGGCAACACCGTGGTGCACGCGCGCGGCGCACTGGCCGGCAAGGCGCCCGACATGGCCTACACGCAGGCGCAGGGCATCTACCTGGACAGCGGCGTGACCGGCGCGCTGATCGAGGACAACACCGTCGTCGACACCGACAACGGCATCCAGGTGCACGTGTCGGCGCAGAACATCGTGCGCGGCAACCGCCTGTACGGCAACCGGCGCAGCCAGATCTGGATGCAGGACACCAGCAACCTGCTCAGCGCCGGCGGCGATGTGCTGGCCAACCAGGTCACCGACAACCAGATCGCGCCCGTGGCCGCGTCGTCGGTGGGCATCTGGCTGGACACCATCTATGCGTCGACGGCGGCCTTCGGCACCATCGACCGCAACCGCTACTTCGACCGCGCCGCGCCCATCGCCGTGCGCGTGAGCACCGCCGCGGGGGCGCGCGACTACACCTTCGCGCAGTGGCAGCAGGCCGCGGGCGACAACCTGCCCGCCGCGCGCGACAACCAGGGCGCCGCAGTCAGCGCCACCGGCCATGCGGCGCACAGCGTGTCGGGCAGCAACGTGGTGCCCAACAGCGGCCTGCTGAACGACGCCGCCGGCTGGCAGATCTGGAGCCCTGGCACGCCCGCGGCCCAGCTCGTCCGCGAGGCCTGCCCCGCCGGCATCTGCCTGCGCTACGTGGCGGGCGCCGCACCGGGCCTGGTGTCGTCGCAGAACTTTTCGGTGACCAAGGACCAGTGGTACCGCATGAGCCTGGACCTGGCTTCGGAAGAAGAAGGCCAGGTGGTCGACATCGTCGTGCGCCGCGGCGGTGGCGGCAGCAACGGCTACGACTCGGTGGCCGACCGCAACTTCGTGGTCACCGCCGGGCGCGGCTGGAAGCGCTACAGCCGTGTCTTCAGGGCCACCACCACCGTCAACTTCCGCGACCCGCTGACCGGCGACTTGGGTGCGCGCGCCGACATCGCGCCCGCCGGCCAGGTGCTGCGCATCGCCAACGTCGAACTGGTGCCGGTAACGCCCGACGCCACGGCGCAGCTGTCCACCGCCTTCACCAACGTCGGCAACGCCACGCGCAGCTGGGACTGCCCGCACAGCGGCGCGCAAGCCGCGCTGTGCGGCAAGCTCCGCCGCTTCGCCGACAACGGCATCGCCGGCTGGCCGCTGGCCGTGCCGGCGGCGTCCACACTCATCGTCTATGCCAGCGAACCCGCCTTGCTGGACAGCGACCATGACGGCGTGGCCGACGTGCACGACACGTGCACCGCCACGCCCGCCGGCGTGGAGGTCAATGCCGCCGGCTGCCCCTTGATCCTGCGCTAGCCGGGCAGCGGCACCGCGCCGCTGCGCCTGCGGCCTTGGCCGCGTCACGAAGCGCCCTTACGATGCGGTGCACACCATGCAGACCCCAGCCGCCTCCGCAGCCTTCACGGCCGACGCCCGCACCGCCAGCGCCCTGGCCGGCCTGAGCCTGCATGGCGACGACTTCAGCGCCGCCGAGATCGCCCAGTGGTTCGAGGACGAGCGCGAGGGCTACTACAACCTCTACTACCGCGACGCTGCGCCGGCCGAGGCGGCCGAGCCCCAGGCGTCCGAGGTCTACACCTACGAGGCCCTGGCCCAGCAGCACGGCTACCGCTGGCTGCCGCCGCGGCAGCACACGCATGCGCTGGGCGTGGGCAGCGCCAACGGTGCCGAGCTGCGGCCGGTGCTGGCGCGCAGCGCGCGCGTCACGGTGCTGGAACCTTCCGACGGCTTTGCCGCCACCCAGATCGACGGCAAGCCGGTGGACTATGTGAAACCGCTGCCCTCGGGCCGCATGCCCTTCGCCGACGCCAGCTTCGACCTCATCGTCTGCTTCAGCGTGCTGCACCACATTCCCAACGTCAGCACCGTGCTGCGCGAGATGTTCCGCGTGCTGCAGCCCGGCGCCCATGTGCTGCTGCGCGAACCCACGCATTCGATGGGCGACTGGCGCCAGCCGCGGCGCGGCCTGACGAAGAACGAACGCGGCATCCCGCTGCCCCTCTTCCGCGCCATGATCCGCGACGCCGGCTTCGTGGTCACCCGGGAGACACGCTGCATGTTCTCGCTGAGCACGCGGCTGGAACCGCTGCTCGGCCGTTCGGTGTGGACCGTGCCCTGGCTGGTGCGGCTGGATGCGCTGCTGTGCCGCCTGCCGATCTGGCCGCAGCGTTATCACGCCACCCGGCTGTGGCACAAGTTCAGGCCCACCGGCGTGGCCTACGTGCTGCAGAAGCCTGCGCGCTGACAAAACCGCGGTCCGCCCGACCGCGCCGCGCCCTCACCGCTCTTGCCGATGCCCCCGCCCGCCCTGCGCCTTGCCATCGTCACCAACATCCCGGCGCCCTACCGCGTGCCGGTCTACAACCGCATCGCGGCCCTGCCCGGGGTGACGCTGCGGGTGTTCTACGCCGCGCGCAGCGAACCCGACCGGCAATGGGACCTGCCCGCCTTCGCGCACGACCATGTCTTCCTGCCCGGCCGCATGGTCGACCGCGGCGGCCGCTACATCCACCACAACCCGCAGGTCTGGCGCGAACTGGCGCAGTTCGCGCCCAGCGTGGTGCTGACCACCGGCTACAACCCCGTCCACCTGGTGGCCTGGCTGTACGCGCTGCTGCACCGGCGCAAGCATGTGGTGATGACCGACGGCACGGACAGCTCCGAAGCCGGGCTCAGCGCGCTGCACCGGTTCGTGCGGCGTGTGGTGTTTGCCGGCTCGCAGGCCTTCGTCGTGGCCGCGGCCGGTGGCGCGCGTCTGCTGCACGGCTACGGGGTCGACGGCGTGCGCATCCACCGTTCGCCGCTGTGTGCCAACACGGCTGTCGACTGGGGTGTTGCCGGCGACACGCCGCGCGACATCGACCTGCTGTTCTCGGGCCGCCTGGTGCCGGTGAAAAACGCCGACTTCGCGCTGCGCGTGGCGCAGGCCGTGGCCACACGCCTGGGCCGGCGCGTGCGGCTGGCACTGTTGGGCAGCGGGCCGCTGCTGGCCGAACTGCAGGCGCAGGCGCCGACACGCGCGCCCGAGGTCGACCTGGACTTTGCCGGCCATGTCTCGCAGGCCGAGATCCCGCGCTGGTTCGGGCGCTCCAAGCTCTTCCTGTTCCCCACGCGCTGGGACCCCTGGGGCGTGGTGGCCAACGAGGCCTGCCTGGCGGGCGTGCCGGTGCTGGTGTCGCCGCACGCCGGCGTGGCCGGCGAGCTGGTGCGCGACAGCATCAACGGCCGCGTGCTGCCACTGGACGAAGCGGCCTGGACCGACGCCGCAGTCACGTTGCTGGCCGATGCCACGCTGTATGCACGTTATGCCGCTGCAGCGCGTCTGGCCGTGGCGCCCTACAGCTTCGACAACGCGGCGGCCGGCATCGTCGACGCGGCGCGCCATGCGCTCACCGGCCAGCCGCCGGTGCCGCGCCTGAGCAGCTTTCCAGTCTGATTCAGCGCCCCAGCAGCTGGCGCAGTGCCGCCAGCACGAAGAGCGTGTTCGTCACCAGGTAGCGGCGCCACAAGCGGCGCGGCTCGCTCCGCAGACGATGCAACCACTCCAGCCCGGCCCGCTGCGCCCACAGCGGCGCCCGCCGTATGGTGCCGGCGTGGTAGTCGAAGGCCGCACCCACGCCCAGCATCACCGCCTGCACGCGGCCGCGGTGGGCCTGCATCCACAGCTCCTGCTTGGGGCAGCCCAGGCCCACCCACACGGTGCCGGCACCAGAGGCGTTGATGGCCGCAACCGCCGCCGCGTCCTCTGCGGCCGTGAGCGCGCGGAAGGGCGGCGACACCGCGCCGGCAATGCGCAGTGCCGGAAAGACCACGCTCAGCCGCTGCTGCAGCAGCGCCAGCGTGGCCTCGCTGCCACCGTAGAGGTAGATCGCCTCGCCCTGTTCGGCGGCCCAGCCGCAATAGCGCCACATCAGGTCGGGCCCGTTGATGCGCGGCTGGCCGGCGTGGCCCAGGCGGCGCAGCATCCAGGCCACGGGCGCACCGTCGGGCGTGCACATCTCGGCCTGCTGCAGCACCTGGGCGTAGGCCGCATCCTGGCGCGCCGTGACCAGCGAATGCGCGTTGCAGATGCAGACCACACGGCTGCGCCGCTCGCGCGACCACGCGCCGATGCGCGCCACCGCCTGGTCCCACGCCAGCACGTCGATGGCCGCGCCGATCACGCCTTCGGTGCGTCGCGCGGTCATGCGGCAGTCTCGGCCCGCCGCTCGGCGATGGCCGCGGCGTAGATCGTCATCAGCTGGCGGTGGTTGGCGGCGCCCGTGTAATCGCGCTCGTAGACGGCGCGTGCGGTGGCACCCATCGCCGCCATGCGCGAGGGCTGGTCCAGCGCCTGCTGCATCTTCGCGGCCAGGTCGGCGGCATCGCCGGGCGTGACGTGCAGGCCCGTGACGCCGTCGTCCACCAGCGTGGCCAGCGCGCCCAGCCGGCTGGCCAGCACCGGCAGGCCGCAGGCATAGGCTTCGACCAGCGTGCGTGGAAAGTTCTCGTACCACAGGCTGGGCATCACCAGCGCCACGGCACGGGCCATCTCCTGGGCCACCTGCGCGGCGTTCAGCGCACCCAGTGGCACGACAGCCGGCAGCCCCTGCAGCAGCGCCGCGTCGGGCCCGCTGCCGGCCACGCGCAGGCTGCCCGGCGGCAACTGCGCCGCCGCCTGTGCCAGCGCGGCGATGCCCTTTTCGGGCGACAGCCGGCCGACGTAGAGCAGGCCCTGGCGCGGGCCGGCCGCGGGCGCCGGCAGGTCGACGAAGTTCGGCTTGATGGCGATGCGCGCCGCCGGCAGGCCGCCCTGGATGAACTTGTCGCGGCAGAAGGCATTCAGCGCGATGTAGCGCTGCACCTTGTGCGCCCAGGTGCCCAGGCCGCGGTGCAGCACCAGCATGCCGGCCAGCACCGCGCTCTG
>JANNFE010000430.1:0-7118 GCA_031379415.1 Betaproteobacteria bacterium
CCTTTCGTCGAGGCTGAAGCCCTGGCAGTCGTCGAGCTTGAGCACTGCACGGGCATGGCCTTGTCGCACTCGGCCTATGCTATGCAGGCACCCTGGCTGTCGAGCGCTGCACCCTGCAATGAACGTTCGCGACAACACCACTCCTACTCTCTGCGAAGCGGACGAAGCTGCTCAGATGCGTGCCGCTGAGCCAGTTCGGCATGCGGGGCCCGTGCCGCCTGCAAGCCGCGTGGAAGCTCTGCTCGCCGCCGTGGTGGCGGCCTGCGAGTGCATGGTTCAGCAACCTGACCTGCTGGCCGGGCTGCAAGCCGCGATGGCGCAGCTGGGTCGCTTGTCAGGCCACGACCGTGCCTACGTCTGGGAACTGACGGACGAGCAAACCGTCTGCGTGTGCATTGCGGAGTGGGATGCGCCTGGCATCCCGCGCATCGCCGACATGGCCGGCATGGACACCTTCGCGGTAGCCGATTTCCTGGAGGTCTGGACACCCCTGCTGGCCGGCTCGGTTTACCAATCGGTGACGCCCGTCAAGACCGGCGCCAACGCCTGGTTGAATGAGACTGTCTCGAATCGCAGCGACGTGATGGTGCCCATCTTCGTCGGCGAGCGCTGCTGGGGCTGCATCGGTTTCGACAACTGCACCGAAGAACGCCGCTACGGCGAAGCCGAGGTCCAGGCACTGCGCGGCGCCGCTTCAGCGGTGGCCGCGGCGGTGCATCGCAGCCAGTCCGATGCGCGGTTGGCGCGCGAGGCACAGCGGCACCGCCAGCTGCTGGCGGCCGTCAATGAAGCGTCGGCACACCTTGTGGCGCAGCCCGACCTGCAATGCGGCCTGGAACTCGCTCTGGGAACGCTGCGCGCCCACATGGGCGTGGACCGCGTGTTTCTCAACCGTTATGCCATTGCCGAACAGGCGACCTACTTTTGGCTGGAGAGCCACCGCCAGGGGCTGCCGCCCTTCGTGCAGGGTTTCGGGCCAGGCCCGTGGCCCGACGATGAATTTGCCGAAGTGGCCCACCCGCTGCGCGAAGGCCGCACCTACCGGTCTGTCCGCGATGCACGCAGCGGTGCCAATGCCGAAGCCAACCTCGTCAACCAGAGCCGCAGCGACCTGATCGTGCCGGTCATCGTGGATGGTCAGTACCGCGCCTGCATAGGCTTCGACGATTGCACACAGGCGCGGCACTGGTCCGATGCCGAAGTGGCCGTGCTGCAGACGGCGGCCAGCGCCATTGCCGCGGCGCTGGCGCGGCATGACGTCGAAGTGGCCCGGCTGCAACAGGAGCGCCATCGCGCCGACGAGGCGTTGGCGATCAACAGCCTGTTGGAAGGGGTGGTGAAGGCGTCGCGCGCGCTGCTCGACGCCAACGGCTTCCAGGAGGGACTGCAGCGCTGGCTGGCCTTTCTGGCGCAAGCGGTTGACGCTGACGCGGCGATGTTGGGAAGCTTCGAGGAAGCGCCGCCAGAGGGCGCCCTGACATCGTTCAGCAGCTACTGGGCGCGTGATGGGTCGTCCTACATCGGCAATCCCATACCGTTGACGAGCGACTTCGTGCTGTGGTCGCACCGCTTGCATCGCGGCGAATGGATCTGGGCGCACCGCGACGAGCTGCAGGATCCTGCATCGGTGGCGTTCTGGCTGGCGACTGACTGCTTCACGAACCTGCTGATGCCCGTGGTGTGCGACGGGCGCACGGTGGGTTGGCTGGGCTTCGACTGGCGCGAACGGGAGCCGTGGCGCGCCGAATATGCCGCTGCGTTGCGCACCGCAGCCGACGGCGTGGCCGCCGCCTTGCATCGGCAACAAGCGGTGCAGGCCATGCTGGCCGAGCGCGAGCGGCGAGTCGCGGTGGAACAGGCTCGCGCCGACGAGGCGGCGCTGCACGCCGAGCGCACAGAACGCCGCTCGCGCCTGCTGGCGGCGGTGGCTCAAACGGCAGAACAGCTGCTTGCCGCGCGCGACCTGGCGCCTTGTCTGGACGCTGTGCTCAGCCGCATCGGGCAAATCACATCGGCCGATCGCATGGTGCTGACCCGCATCGACTGGACACCTGACGACCAGGGCCTGCATGGCCGCCAGGAGATCGTGCACGAGTGGACGCAGGGCGGCGCCGTGCGCCAGCGCGATACGCAGCACCGGTGGATCGAGATGTGCCGCGACGATGACACCTGGGACCTGCTGTGGACGCAGTTGCGCAGGCATGGGCACGCGGTGGCGCGCATCGCCGACCTGGCCGAGCCCTTCCGATCGACGCAGAGGGCGCTGGGTGTGACCTGGACCTTGATGTACCCGGTGGAGGTGGGCGGCGTGCTGCGGGGCCTGTTGGGCTTCGACTACAGCACAGACATCGATGACCATGACGACACCGACCTGGCTGCGCTGCAAACGGTGGCCTCGACGATGGCACACGCGCTTTGGCGGCAAGAGCTGGAGGCACGTGCGCTGGCTGCAGAGCGCGCGCGGGCCGACGAAAGCGCGCACCTGGCCCGCTTGCTGGGACATGTGGTGAGCAGCTCGCGCACCCTGATCGACGCCGACCTGCAAGCGTTCGAGCCTGCCCTCAAGGCCTGGCTCGGCGGCTTTGGCGTCGCCGTTGGTGCCATCCGCTGCACCTTCTACGACCTGGTGGACTTCGAGGCGACGGGCTTGCGCACCACGCGCATGTTGGCGGAATGGGTGCGCGATGGCATCGAGGGCAGCTCGCCCGTAAGTTTTGCCGAGCCTGTGGTCATCGACCCGCGCGGCGCCGAACCCTTGATGGCGCAGCTGACTTCGGGGCGCGCCGTCGCATTTCATACCGAAGACACCGCCGACCCGATGCGGGCGTTCCTGGCCCAGCAGGGCAACGCGACCGTCGTTGCAGTGCCACTGGTGATGGACGGCAAGCCATGGGGCTGCCTGTCCTTCGACCACGCCGCACGTCGCGACCCGCAGCCTGGAGAGTTCGCCGTGCTGCAGACCGCGGCAGATACGCTGGTCGCCATCCTCAAGCGCAACGAGGCCTTGCAGCGCATGCTGGGCGAACGCGAGGCCAGACTGCAGAACGAGCAGCGCCGCTACTCCGAAATGGCCGCTGCCAACCGGGCCTTGCGAGCGTCGCTCGCGGCTTTGGCCGAGTCGACCGACGAGGGCGGTTTCACGCGGCAGGCCCTGACCGAGGTGTGGGCTGCCTCGGGTGCCAGCGCCGCCTACCTGTTCCGCACCAGCGACACCGACGGCAAGCTGCGCATGGTGGGCAATGTCCACGCCGCAGTCTTCAGCCCCGAACCGCTGCCCACCGACCCGCCGATGTTCCGCCGGGCTTTCGAGCTGTTGGCGCCACTGCGCGACAGCCTGGTGCAGCAAGGGCGCCTGCTGTGGCGAAGGCTGGACCCGGCGGACCTCGACCCGCTGTCCGAGGGCGCGTTGTGGCATCAGCAGCAAAGCCACCGCGCCGAGGCCTTTCATGCCTTGCTGGTGGGTGAACGTGTCGTCGGCCTGATGGGGCTGGTCTTCGAGACCGACGACCCGCTGCCCAGGGCGAAGGAAGAGTTGATTCAGGCGCTTTGTCAGCCGCTGACCTTGGCCACCGAGCTGGCGCGCCTGGCCCGCCAGGCCCAGCGCAGCGGCGAACAGAACGCCGTGCTCACCGAGCGCAGCCGCCTGGCACGCGAAATCCATGACGGCATCGCGCAGTCGTTCCTTGCCATCCAGATGCAGCTCGATGAACTCGACCCTGTGGTGCAGACGCAATTGCCGTTGGTACAGGCCATGCACATGGCCCGCCATGGGCTGACCGAAGCGCGCCGCGCGGTGGCTGCATTGCGCCCGCACGGCCTGCTCAACCGCGACCTGCCTGCCGGTGTGCATCGCCTGCTGAAGCAACTGGGAGCGCACGGGCCCGTGCACTGTGTGCTGGACAGCCCCCCTGACTGGCAATGTCTGCCGCCAGAAGTCGAGGATCATCTCTTTCGCATCGTGCAGGAAGCTGCCAACAACGCGCTCAAACACGCCCAGGCCCGCAACTTGAGAGTCGAGCTTTCCCAGGCCGCAGGCGAAGCCACGGTGCTGATTGCCGATGATGGCGTGGGCTTCGATCTTGCCCGCCTGCCAGCCGGGCACGGCTTCGGCCTGGAGAGCATGCAGCAACGTGCGCAGTTGATCGGCGCCCGCATCGACTGGCTCAGCCAGCCGGGCAAAGGCACGCAGGTTCTGGTGTCGTGGGTCGCCGCAGCTTTGCCTGATGCCCACAACAACCCAGGATCCGTCCCGTGACCGAGCACGAACCCTGCCGGGTGTTGGTGGCCGACGATCACCCCATCGTGCGCATGGGCCTGGTGGGGATGGTGGCGGCGCGCAGCGACCTGCGCCTGGTGGGCGAAGCCGACTGCGGCGAAGCTGCGGTGCAGCAGTACCAACTGCTGCGGCCCGATGTGGTGCTGATGGACCTGCGCATGCCGGGCCTGGACGGCGTGGCTGCCATCGAAGCCATCCGCGCCAAAGACCCGGCAGCCCGCATCATCATCCTGACCACCTTCGACGGAGAAGAAGACATCTACCGCGGACTGCGCGCAGGCGCGAAGGCCTACCTGCTGAAAGACTCTCCGCACGAGCAGATCATCGATTGCATCCGCACCGTGATGCGCGGGCAGCGCTTCCTGCCGGGCCCCGTGGCGCTGAAGCTGGCCGGGCGGCTGGAAGGTGAGGCCTTGTCGCCGCGAGAGCTGGAGGTGCTGCGCCAGGTCGCCACGGGCAAGAGCAACAAGGAGATCGCGCGCGTCACGCGCATCACCGAAGGCACCGTGAAGTTCCACGTCACCGCGGTGATGGCCAAGCTGGACGTGAGGAGCCGCACCGAAGCGGTGGCGGTGGCGGTGCGCCGTGGCTTGATCAACCTGGACTGATCGACGCCATCAGCCCCAGGGTATCGCTGCTTGCTGGCCGGACGCTTCGGGCGGGCGGAGCAGGCCGCGCTGCAGCGCCAGACGCACGGCTTGCGTGCGAGAAGATGCATCGAGCTTGCCCAGCAGGCCCTTCATGTGGCTCTTCACCGTGCCCTCGGTCAGGCCCAGCTTGCGCGCAATCGCCTTGTTGCTCAGGCCGTGGGCCAGGCCATGCAGGACATCGGTCTCGCGCCCCGTCAGGTCCACTGCGGTGATGCGGTCGGCCAGGCGTCTTGCTGCTGTTGCCTGCAGATACCGCTGCCCACGCGCCACGGCGCGGACGCAGGTGGCCAGTTCGGCGGGACAGCAGTCTTTCAGCAGGTAGCCACTGGCACCGGCCTGCAGCGCGCGGAATACATCCTCGTCGCCGCCGAAGGCCGTCATGACCACCAGGCGCGCCGTGCGGTGCGCACGGCGGATGGCGGCCACGGCGGCAAAGCCGTCGAGCACCGGCATGCTCAGGTCGATGAGGCCCACGTCCGGGCCTTGCGCCTGCCAGCCCGCCACCGCTTCACCGCCGTGACGGGCTTCATGCACAACGCACATGTCCGCTTCGCGCTCCAGCAGCGCCACCATGCCTGCGCGCACGACCGGGTGGTCGTCGGCGACCAGCACGCGCAGGCGCTGGTCGAGCGGGGTGGAGGGCGCGCCGGACGGTGCGCTGCAGCGTGTGGGAGGTGTCGGCGACGCAGGCATCGCTCGTGACTCTAGAACGCCGCCGCGGCGTGAACCCCTGCCAGAAGTCGAGTCGCCGGCTCGACATCCGGCACCTGCGCCGTCGGGGCCCGGCGCTTGGGGTCAGGGCCTGGCCGCCATCGAAGTGCATCACCGCACTGCGCACATCGCCAGCCAGCAGGTCGACAAGCGCAGCGCCGAAGTCGGTGGCCGGCGTGACGCCGGGCCGCGCGGCGCGTTCGATGCGCGTGCGGATCAGGATCTCATTCACGCGCACCGCCGTTTGCGCATGTTCATGCCAAAGCATGCGAGACAAGCCTGACACGCCCGAGACTGCCACCACCAGCAGACCCGTGCCTGGAAGCGACATCTGCCCACCGGCGCCGGTGATGACCGTGTAGCTGATGCGGGAGCCGTGCCGAAGCAGCGGCAGGAAAGCCATCGCCGTGTCAACCTGGGCGTCCAGCGATGCCGCCCGCACCGCTGCGTATTCCGCCGGGGTCTGGTCGACCACGTTGCCCTACTGCCAGCCGCTGCCCAGCGACGCCACCACGTGGTCCACCGGCCCCGCGTCTGCCACGCGCTGGCGCAGCGCGAATGCGGCATCAGGGTCACTCAGGTCGGCCACCTGTACCTGCACCTGCACCTGCAACTGAGGACGATGGTCCAGCGAAGCCCTGATCCCGTCTGCCGATGCTGCGGCACGGGTGACGGCGATCACATGCACGCCGGCATCGAGCAAGGCGCGGGCCACGCCCCAGCCAACATGGCCCCTGACGCCGGTGACAAGCACTCGGCTGCCGTGCAAGGGCTCCCCGCTCAAGTGGCGGGCCTCAGCAGGAACTCGGTCATGCGCTCTGCCAGCGCATGCGGCCCTCATCGGCGAGCCAGTGGCCGGCGCGTGGCAGCACACCGCCCGCGGCTTGCGCAGCCAGACGTTGCAGCGCCTGGAATACGAAGCCACCAGCCCCCCGCTCACCCCGAAGGCCCAGCACCGGCATCGGCAGCGGCTTGGCCGAGAAGGCCTTGACCTGTTCGGTGTCGTCGAAGACGCTGGCGAAATGCGATAGCCCGGCCCGCAGCGCGCCGGGCTTTTGCAGTTGGCGCACGTAGACCTCAAAGTCGGCTTGGTCGAGGGCGCTGAAAGCACGCAAACCATGACGCGTCAACCCTCCAGACGGTCGGTCCTTGCCGCTGGTCGATGACGCATGTGCCCGACAAGGACTACTTCATGCCGGACGCCATCGCGCAGCGCGTCGATGTGGCCTTTGATGCCAGCACCGGAGCGATCCCGCAGATCAGGGGCGGCAAGGTGCGGGCGCTGGCCGTGAGCAGCGCCCAGCAGATCGAAGCCTTGCCCGACGTTCGCGCCGTCGCCGAGACCTTCCCCGGCCTTGTCGGTGAATCCTGGCATGGCATTTTCGCGCCTAGGAGCGTGGGGGGGGGGGGGGGGCAGGGGGAAGAGGGGGGCAAAGCATGGGGCGGGGGGCGGGGGGGCGGGGGGAGGGGCGGGGCCCCCG
>JANNFE010000012.1:0-11726 GCA_031379415.1 Betaproteobacteria bacterium
CGCCGTGCTCATGGCGGCCAGGTCGGCGGTTTCCAGCGTGCTGACCTGCAGCGTCGTCAGGCTGGCCACCTGCGCCGT
Organism: Betaproteobacteria bacterium; assembly: GCA_031379415.1. Taxonomy (GTDB): domain Bacteria; phylum Pseudomonadota; class Gammaproteobacteria; order Burkholderiales; family Burkholderiaceae_C; genus Rubrivivax. The sequence goes on from JANNFE010000012.1 coordinate 79, forward strand.
GGTCAGCGCGGCGAATTGCTGGGTCGTCAACGCATTCAGGTCGTCGCTGCCCAGGCTGGCGACTTGCGCCGTGGTGAGCGCGGCCACCTGGCCGGTGGACAGGGCGGCGATCTGGTCGCTGTCCAGCGCGGACAGCTGGTCGCTGGTCAGCGCGCGGATCTGCGCGGTGGTCAGCGCACGCAGGTCGGCCGTCTGCAGGGCCGCGACGTCGCCGGTCTCGATGGCGGCGATCTGCGCCGTCGTCATGGCCGCGAACTGCGCCGTGGTCAGCGTGGGCAGCTGGTCGGAGCTGAGGGCGACGATGGCGTCGGTGCCCAAGGCACGGATCTGCGCCGTGGTCATGGCGGCCAGGTCGGCGGTCTCCAGGGTGTTCACCTGGCCGGTGGTCAGCGCGGCCACCTGCGCAGTGGTGAGCGCGGCGAACTGCTGCGTCGTCAGCGCGTTCAGGTCATCGCTGCCCAGGCTGGCCACCTGCGCCGTGCTCAGCGCGGCCACTTGCTGCGTGCCCAGGGCCGGGATCTGGTCGGAGCTCAGCGCGGCGAGTTGATCGCTGGTGAGGGCGCGGATCTGTGCCGTGGTGAGTGCGCGCAGATCGGCCGTCTGCATGACGGCGATGTCGTCGGTCTCGATGGCGGCGATCTGCGCCGTGGTCAGCGCGGCGAACTGCGCCGTGCTCAGGTTGGGCAGCTGGTCGCTGGTGAGCGCCACGATCTGGTCGGTGCTCAGCGCGCGGATGGCGGCCGTGCCCAGGGCTGCCAGGTCGGCGCTTTCCAGCGCGGCGATGTCGGCGGTCTCGATGGCGGCGATCTGCGCCGTGGTCATGGCGGCGAACTGCGCCGTCGTCAGCGTGGGCAGCTGGTCGGAACTGAGGGCGACGATGGCGTCCGTGCCCAGGGCGCGAATCTGCGCCGTGCTCATGGCCGCCAGGTCGGCGGTTTCCAGCGTGCTGACCTGCAGCGTCGTCAGGCTGGCCACCTGGGCGGTGGTCAGCGCGGCGAACTGTTGGGTCGTCAGGGCATTCAGGTCGTCACTGCCCAGGCTGGCCACTTGCGCGGTGGTCAAAGCAGCCACCTGCAGCGTGCTGAAGGCGGGGATCTGGTCGGAACCCAGCGCGGCGAGCTGGTCGCTCGTAAGCGCGCGCACGGCGGCGCTGCCCAGGGCGCGCAGGTCGGCCGTCTGCATGACGGCGAAGTCTTCGGTCTCGATGGCGGCGATCTGCGCCGTCGTCATGGCCGCGAACTGCTGCGTGGTCAGCGACGGCAGCTGGTCGGTGGTGAGCGCGGCGATCTGCGCCGTGCTCAGCGCGCGGATGGCGGCGGTCCCCAGGGCGGCCAGGTCGGCGGTTTCCAGGGCAGCCACGTCGGCGGTCTCGATGGCCGCCACCTGCGCCGTGGTCAGGGCCGCGAACTGGGCGGTGGTCATGGCCTGCAGCTGGTCGGAGCCCAGCGCCACCACCTGCGCCGTGGTCAGCGCACGGATGCTGCCGCTGCCGATGGCCGCCAGGTCCTGCGTCTCCATGGCCGCCAGCGATTCGGTGACGATGGCCGCCAGCTGCGCCGTGGTCAGCGCCGCCACTTGGCCGCTGCCCAGGCCCACCACCTGGTCGGAACCCAGCGCGGCGATCTGTGCCGTGCTCAGTGCCCGCACGGCGTTGGTGCCCAGCGCGGCCAGGTCTTCGGTCTCCATGGTCGCGATCTGCGCCGTGGTGATGCTGGCCACCTGGGCCGTGCTCAGCGCCGCCATCTGCAGCGTGGTCAGGGCGTTCAGGTCTTCGCTGGCCAGCTGGCTCAGCTGGCGCGTCGTGAAGGCCACCACCTGGTTGGTGCCCAGGGCGGCGAACTGGTCGGAGCCTAAAGCGTCGAGCTGCGTGCTGCTCAGCAGGCGCAGGTCGGTGGTGGTCATGGCGCGCAGCGCGCTCGGCACGAAGGCCGCCATCTGGTCGGTGCCCAGGCCCAGCAGGCCGGCGGTGGAGATGGCCGCGATCTGGTCGGTGCGCAAGGCCTGGATCTGGTCGCTGCTGAACGCTGCCCAGTCGTCGGAGCCGAGCGCGGCAATCGACCGCGTGGTCATACCGTTGATCTGCGAGGTGCTCAGCGACGTGATGATGGAGGCCATGTCGGGAATCCTTGAGGGCGTTGTAGCGTTCTGTTCCGGTCCCGGCGGGCTGCACACATGTGCCACCCCGACCGGTTTCTTGTCGTCGGGATATCGGTGCCCTGTGCAAGGACTTGAATCGGGCTCGGCGCGGCCGGCCGTGGGCACGGGCCGTGCACTCCGTCACGCCGCATGGCATGAAAGCCCAGGAAACAGCCATGAAAAAGGCCGCGGGGCGCCTTCCAGCGCCCCGCGGCCCGAGAACAGAGCCGGTAAACCGGCCTTGCTTCAGTTCATTTCTTGTCGCTCGGCACCTTGCCTTCCACGCCCTTCACGTAGAAGTTCACGCCACCCAGGAACTTGTCGTCGGCCACTTCGTCCTTCTTCAGCAGTTCCTTGCCGTCGCTGCCGGCGATGGGGCCCTTCCAGATGGCGAAGCTGCCGTCGGCCAGGCCCGCCTTGATCTTGGCCACCTGGTCCTGGGTGTCCTTGGGCACCACGGCGTTGATGGACACGATGTCGATGGCGCCTTCCTTCACGCCCCACCACACGCCCGTGCCGCCGGCCCACTTGCCTTCCAGCGCATCGCGCGTGGCCTTGATGTAGTACGGCGCCCAGTTGATGATGGCCGAGGCCAGGTGCGCTTCCGGCGCGTAGGCCGTCATGTCGCTGTCCCAGCCGAAGGCGTACTTCTTGTTCTTCGCCGCGGTCTGCAGCACGGCCGAGCTGTCGGTGTTCTGGAACAGCACGTCGGCGCCCTGGTTGATGAGGCTCTGCGCCGCTTCGGTCTCTTTCGGCGGGTTGAACCACTCGTTGACCCACACCACCTTGGTCTTCACCTTCGGGTTCACGCTCTGTGCGCCCAGGGTGAAGCTGTTGATGTTGCGGATGACCTCGGGGATGGGGATGGAGCCCACCACGCCCAGCGTGTTGCTCTTCGTCATCTTGCCGGCGATGACGCCGGCCATGTAGGCACCCTCATACGTGCGGCTGTCGTAGGTGCGCAGGTTGGGCGCCTGCTTGTAGCCGGTGGCGTGTTCGAACTTCACGTCGGGCAGGTCGGCGGCTACCTTGAGCATGGGCTCCATGTAGCCGAAGGTGGTGCCGAAGAGCAGCTTGTGGCCCTGGCCCGCCAGGTCACGGAACACGCGCTCGGCGTCGGCGCTTTCGGGCACCTTCTCGACATAGGTCGTGCTGACCTTGTCGCCGAACTCCTTTTCCACCGCCTTGCGCGCGTTGTCGTGCGCGAAGGTCCAGCCGCCGTCGCCGACGGGGCCGATGTAGGCGAAGGCGATCTTCAGCGGCTCGGGCTTGGCCGGTGCTGCGGATGCAGCCGAAGCCGGTGCCGCGGCCACGGGTGCGGTTTCTTCCTTCTTGCCGCAGCCCACGAGCGCGGCCGCAGCCGCCAGCGTGGACCAGCCCGCATATCGAATCAGCGAACGCTTGGTGATCAAGGTCATGGAAGCTCTCTCCTTAAGTTGTGGCTGAAATTATCGGGTGTGCCGGATCACGATCCGGGGAAGAACGGCTTGCCGAGCGACGCGGGCATGTTCACGCGTATCCACGTCGCGTTGCGCGAGATCAGCACCAGCACCACGATGGTGGCGACATAGGGCAGCATGCTCAGGAACTGGCTCGGGATGTCCACGCCCTGGCCCTGCAGGTGGAACTGCAACATGGTCACGCCGCCGAAGAGGTAGGCGCCCAGCAGCACGCGCGCCGGCCGCCAGGTGGCGAAGGTGGTGAGCGCGAGTGCAATCCAGCCCTTGCCGGCGACCATGCCTTCCACCCACAGCGGCGTGTAGATCACCGACAGGTAGGCCCCGGCCACGCCGCACAGCGCGCCGCCCGTCATCACCGCCGCCAGGCGGATGCGCCGCACCGGGTAGCCCAAGGCATGCGCCGATTCAGGCGATTCACCCACCGCGCGCAGCACCAGCCCGGCGCGCGAGCGGTACAGGAACCAGGCCAGGCCGACGGTGAGCGCAATGGCCAGATAGACCATCGGGTGCTGGCGGAAGAAGGCCGGGCCGATGAAGGGGATGTCGGCCAGCATGGGGAAGTGAAACTGCGCTCGTTCGCCCAGCTTGCCCTGCACGTAGTCCACGCCCACGAAGGCCGAGAAGCCGCCGCCGAAGAGGCTGAGCGCCAGGCCCGTGGCCACCTGGTTGGTGTTGAGCCAGATCACGAGCAGCCCGAACACCGCCGCCAGCAGCGCCCCTGCGCCGGCGCCGGCCGCGAAGGCCAACCAGTCGCTGCCGGTGTGCACCGCGGTGGCGAAGCCGGCGATGGCGGCCACCAGCATCAGCCCTTCGGCGCCCAGGTTGACGATGCCGGCGCGTTCGTTGATCAGCAGGCCGAGTGCCGCGATGGCCAGCACGGTGCCGGCATTGAAGGTGGCGGCCAGCAACAACGAGAAGGCTTCCATTTCAAGCCGCCTTCAGCGCAGCGGGCCTGCGCAGCCGCACGCGGTACAGGATGAGCGTGTCCGCCGCCAGCAGTGTGAACAGCAGCAGGCCCTGGAACACACCGGTCAGGCTCTTGGGCAGCCCCAGCCGCGACTGCGCCAGTTCGCCGCCGATGTAGAACATGCTCATCAGGATGCCCGAGAAGATGATGCCCACCGGGTGCAGCCGCCCCACATAGGCCACGATGATGGCCGCGAAGCCGTAGCCCGCCGGCACGTGCGGCGTGAGCTGGCCCAGCGGCCCGGCAGCTTCCAGCCCACCGGCCAGGCCGGCCATGCCGCCGCTGATGAGCAGCGCCGTCCACAGCGCACTGCGCGACGAGAAGCCGGCATAACGCGCCGCCGCTGGCGCCAGGCCGCCCACCTGCAGCGCGAAGCCGCGGTAGGTGCGGAACATGAATACCCACAGCGCCGCCACCGCAGCCAGCGCAATGAGCACGCCAATGTGCGCGCGCAGGCCTTGCACCAGCCGCGGGATCTTGGTCTCGGGCAGGAAGGTGATGGTCTGCGGGAAGTTGTAGCCCTTGGGGTCTTTCCAGGGCCCGTAGACGAGATAGCTCAGCACCATCTCGGCGACATACACGAGCATCAGGCTGACCAAAATCTCGTTGGCGTTGAAGCGGTCGCGCAGCAGCGCCACAATGGCCGCCCACACCATGCCGCCCAGCACGCCGGCCAGGAGTATCGGCACGACGATCCCCCGACCCATCCAGGCTGTCTCGGGGCCCGCCTGCATGGCCACCCAGCCCGCGAACAGCGCGCCGACGATGAACTGCCCCTCGGCGCCGATGTTCCACACGTTGCTGCGAAAGCACACCGCCAGGCCCAGCGCGATGAGGATGAGCGGTGTGGCCTTCACGCTCAGCTCCGACAGCGCGTAAAGGCTCTTCACCGGCTCGACGAAGAAGACCTGCAGGCCACGCACCGGGTCCTTGCCCAGCAGCAGGAAGAGGATGACGCCGACGACCACGGTGACGGCCAGCGCCAGCAGCGGCGAGGCCAGCGACATCAGCCGGGACGGTTGCGGGCGCGCTTCGAGCTTGAACATGTTCAGGCCTCCACCGCGGTGACAGCGGGCTGGTCCCACAGGCCCGACATCCACTCGCCGATCATCAGGGTGGTGGCCTGCGCCGTCGGCACGCTGGGCGACACGCGCCCCTTGGCGATGACGATGAGGCGGTCGCTGATTTCGAACAGCTCGTCCAGCTCCTCGCTCACCACCAGCAGCGCGCAGCCTGCGTCGCGCAGCTTCAGCAGTTCACCGCGGATCTGCGCCGCCGCGCCCACGTCCACGCCCCAGGTGGGCTGGCTGACGATGAGCAGCTTGGGCCCGGCAGCGATCTCGCGGCCGACGATGAACTTCTGCAGGTTGCCGCCAGAGAGTGACCGCGCCGCGGCCCCCGCACCGCCGGCACGCACGTTGAAGCGTGCAATCAGGTCTTCGGCCAGGCGCTGCACGCGGCCGGTGCGGATCCAGCCCAGGACGGACACCGTTTCGGTGCGCGTGAGCAGCGTGTTCTCCGCCAGGCTCAAAGTCGGCACGGCGCCGCGGCCCAGGCGTTCCTCGGGCACGAAGTACAAGCCCTGCTGGCGCCGCGCGCGCGGGCCGGCGCGGGCGATGTCCTGACCACTCAGCGTGATGCTGCCGGGCGCAGCACGCGGGTCTTCACCCGACAGCGCCGCCATCAGTTCCTGCTGGCCGTTGCCCGAGACACCGGCCACGCCGACGATCTCGCCGGCGCGCACCTCGAAGGCTATGCCGTGCAGGTCCTGCCCGAACTGGTCTTGCCGCGCCAGGCTGAGCGCTTTCACGCTCAACACCGCTGCGCCGGCCTTCGACGCGCGATGCTGCAACTGCGGCGGCTCGGCGCCGATCATCAGCCGCGACAGGCTGGCGTTGCTCTCCTGCCGCGGGTCGACCTCGCCCGTGACCTTGCCGCCGCGCAGCACCGTGCACTGGTGGCACAGCGCGCGGATTTCGTCGAGCTTGTGGCTGATGTAGAGGATGCTGCAACCATCGGCGCTGAGCCGGCGCAAGGTGACGAAGAGCTTGTCCACCGCCTGCGGCGTGAGCACCGAGGTAGGCTCGTCCAGGATCAGCAGCTGCGGCTTGGTGAGCAGAGCGCGCACGATCTCCACGCGCTGCCGCTCGCCCACGCTGAGCGTATGCACCGGACGCTGCGGGTCGACATCCAGCCCGTAGGTGTGCGCCACTTCGGTGATGCGCGTGGCGACTTCAGGCAGGCCGAGGCTCTTGTCCAGGCCGAGCCAGACGTTTTCGGCCGCCGTCAGCGTGTCGAACAGGCTGAAGTGCTGGTAGACCATGCTGATGCCGAGTTGCCGCGCCTCGGCCGGGCTCTTGATGCTCACCGGCTCGCCGTTCCAGCGCAGCTGCCCCTCGTCGGGCATCACGGCACCGTAGATGATCTTCATCATCGTGCTCTTGCCGGCGCCGTTTTCGCCCAGCACGGCGTGGATCTCGCCCGGCTTCACGCGCAGGCTCACGCCGTCGTTGGCACGCACGGCGGGGTACTGCTTGCTGATACCGGTGAGTTCGAGTCGCAGCATGAATCAGCCCCGCACAGGTTCCGGGGCGGCGAAAGCGCGCCCGGTCAGAAGTGGTACTCGGCGCGCAGCATCGTGGTCTTGGCCGTGGCGCCCGGGCCGGCACCGGCACCGACCGCCGTGGTCTTGTTGCCGAACTTGTTCTTCCAGTACTGGTACTCGATGCCGACCAGGAACTTGCCCTTGGCACCAGCCAGCGCGCTCACGTCGTACATGATCTGGCCGTCGATGTTGGTCTCGGCCGCCGTGTCGCCGCCAAACTCGTTCTTGCCCTTGCTCTGGATGAAGTTGGCGAAGCCCGCGAACGAGAAGCCGGTGTCCTTGCCCAGCGGGATGCCCCAGGCCAGGTTCAGCATCGCATGGCCCTTGTAGCTGTAGCGCGGCGTGCTCACGCGGCTGAAGGTGTTGTAGGGCGCGTTGCTTTCCTTCAGCCAGTACAGGCCGATGTTCAGAAGTCCGGGCACGTCCATGAAGAAGGTGGGCCCGATGACGAGCATGCGCTTCTTGGAGTTGTAGCCGGCGTCGGTCTTGGCGTTGACGTCGAAGCCCAGCGTGGCGCCGATGCCGCGCACCGGCCCGAACTTCAGCGGGCCCGCGCCCAGCTTCTCGAGGTCCAGCGTGTGGCGGTAGACGATGTAGATTTCCTGCGCGCCATTGGTCGAGCCAGCACCGGCCGGGTCTTTCTCGTCGGACATCAGGAAGTCGGCATTGAAGAAATTGGTGCCGAACTTGTAGCCGCTGACGTGGTTCAGGTTGACGATGTTCTTCTTGATGTCGTTGCTGCCGAAGGGCTCGGCGAACTTGCTGCCGGTGCGGAAACCGATGGACGTATCGCTCCAGTCGGCGGCATGGCTGGCCAGGGCAGCGGTGGACAGGGCCAGCGCCAGGGTGAGGCGGGGGGTGACGCGCATGAGCTTCCTCGTGAGGTGTTGTGGATAAGGTGGGGCAGCGAGGCCCGGACCCCCACTCCGCAATATCCATGCCGCATGGCAGGGAGTTCACGCGGTGGTTCATCGGTCTGTCTTCCTGCGTTGATGTCGCATCTGCCCGGCCACGAAGCTGGCCACTACGTTGCGTTCGTCGCCCAGCATCAGCCAGGCGAACACGCGCGCGTGCAGCGGCTGCGCGGTGGTGCCGGGCAGCGCGCCGCGGGCCACGGCGTCGCGCTGTTCGGCCACGGCGCCGTGGGCCCAGTCCCACAGCACCACGTCGGCCAGGGCGCCGGGTTCGAGGTGCCCGATTTCGTGCGCCAGGCCCAGCGCTTCCGCGGCGCCGCGCGTGGCCGCATGAAGTGCCACCCAGGCATTGAGCTTGTCGCCGCGCAGGGCCTGCACCTTGTAGGCCTCGGCCGCCGTGCGCAGCTGGCACAGGCTGGTGCCACCGCCCACGTCGCTGGCCAGGCTGACGCCGTGGCCGGCCTCGATGGCGGCCGGCCAGTCGAACAGACCGCTGCCCAGAAAGGTGTTGCTGGTCGGGCTGTGCGCGATGTGTGCACCGGTATCGCGCAGCAGGGCGCGGTCGTGGGCGTCGAGCCAGATGCCGTGCGCCAGGACGGCGCGCTCGTGCAGCAGGCCGGCGCGGTGGTAGACATCGAGGTAGCTGCGCGCTTCAGGGTAGAGCTCGGCCACCCAGCGCACTTCGTCGCGGTTCTCGGCCACGTGCGTCTGCATGTAGAGGCCCGCGTGGCGGCGCCCCAGTTCGCCCGCCATCGCCAGCTGTTCCGGCGTGCTGGTGACGGCGAAGCGGAGGGTCACCGCATAGGCATTGCGGCCCTGGCCATGCCAGCGCGCGATGAGGTCTTCGCAATCGGCTTGCGCGCCGGCCACGTCGTCACGCAGGCCGTCGGGCGCGTGGCGGTCCATCAGCACCTTGCCGGTGATGAGGCGCATGCCGCGCTGTTCAGCGGCCGCGAACAGCGCCTCTGCCGAGACCTTGTGCACCGTGGGGAACACCACCGCCGCCGTGGTGCCGTGGGCGAGCAAGGCATCGAGGAAGCGCTCTGCGCCGTCTGCGGCCACGGCCGCATCGGCATAACGCAGCTCGGCAGGGAAGGTGTAGCTCTCCAGCCAGTCCAGCAGGCCGGCGCCCCAGCTGCCGATGACGTCGAGCTGCGGGCAGTGCACATGGGTGTCGATGAAGCCCGGCAGCAGCAGGCGGCCGCGGTGGTCGTGGCGCTGCCAGTCGGGGCCGGGGTCTTCGACCTGCGCGCCGGCGATGCGGCCGTCGTCACCCACCAGCAGCCAGTGGTCGGGCCGGAAGCGCACGCCTTCCATCGACGGTGTGCCCCACGAGGGCGTGGCCGTGAAGTCCAGCAGGTCGGCGCGGATGGCGAACTTGTCCATCAGGCGGGCTTGCCCGGTGCCAGCTGGCGCGCCACTTCGCGCACCTGCTCGCGCAGCCAGCGCATGGAAGGCGCCTGGTGCGTGAGCTCGTGCCAGAGCTGGTAGTAGTTCAGTGGCGGAAAGGCCACCGGGCAGCGCAGGATGGTCACCGGCAGCGTGCCGACGTAGCGGCTGCAGAAGAGGCGGCCCGTGGTCAGCACGAGCAGGCTGTCGGCCAGCATCAGCGGGATCAGGCTGAAGTGCGAGGCCCGCACCGCGATGTGGCGCTGCACGCCTGCCGCGGCCAGGTGCTGGTCGATCACGCCCACCGCGCCGGGGTGCAGCGGCATGGGCGCGACGTGTTCTGCGTCGAGGTACTTCTGCACCGTCCAGCCCCTGGCGCCGGCCTTCGCGGCCGGGTGGTGGGCGCCGACCAGGCACACCACTTCGTCGGTGACCAGGCGGCCCAGGTGCAGTTCTTCCGGTGGTTCCAGCCAGTTGCCGATGACCAGGTCGACATCGCCGCTGGCCAGGTAGCGCCGGTAGTCGTAGTCCTGGCTCAGCGGCAGCAGTTCCAGCTTCATGCCGGGTGCCGTGCGCTTGAGGTGGGCCACCAGGCGCGGCAGGAAGAAGGGGTCGAGGTAGTCGCTGGCGGCGACGCGGAACACGCCTTCCGCGTGCGCGGCGTCGAAGGCTGCGCCGCGTGCCGAGCGCCCGGCCAGGCCGTGCGGGCCGAAGAGCCGCCCGGCTTCGTGCAGCAGCCGGGCGGCCGGGTCCAGCAATTGCAAGGCGATCTCGGTGGGCTGCATCTGCTGGCCCACGCGCACCAGCAAGGTGTCGCCCGTCAGCGCGCGCAGGCGCTTGAGCTGGGCGCTCACCGCGGGCTGGGTGCTGGCCAGCCGCAGGGCGGCGCGCGAGACGCTGCGTTCGGTGATCAAGGTGTGCAGGACCCGGATGAGATGGAGGTCGATGGTGTCGTGTGGAAAGCGCAGCGCCATATGAGTTGTCGCATGAAGCCTATGCGCTGTATCGTATTCCTGCAAGTCCGCACTGCGCTAAGTTCCGCGCGTGCCTGAACTCAACACCGCCATGAACCTCACCCGCCCCATCCGCTTCCTGCACCGTGGTGCCGTGGTGGAAGTGCACGACGCTGCACCCACGCGCACGGTGCTCGAATGGCTGCGTGAAGACGCGCGCTGCACTGGCACCAAGGAAGGCTGTGCCGAAGGCGACTGCGGCGCCTGCACGGTGGTGGTGGGCGAAGTCGGGGCCGGCGGCACGCTGGCGCTGAAGCCGGTGAACGCCTGCATCCAGTTCCTGCCCACGCTCGACGGCAAGGCCTTGTTCGCGGTGGACGACGTGGCCGCACCGGACGGCAAGCTGCACCCGGTTCAACAGGCGATGGTGGACTGCCACGGCTCGCAGTGCGGCTTCTGCACGCCGGGCTTCGTGATGTCGCTGTGGGCGAGCTACCAGCGCCACGGTGCTGCAGGCGCTGTGCCGTCGCGGCAGACGCTGGCCGACGAGCTCTCGGGCAACCTGTGCCGCTGCACGGGTTACCGGCCCATCCTGGATGCCGGGCAGCGCATGTTCGGCATCGCGCCCGTGATGCCCATGCCGGCCGCGCCCGTGGTCGCCGCCCTGCAGGCATTGCAGGCCGATGCTCCGCTGAACTACCGCGGCAGCTTCCACGCGCCACGCACGCTGGCCGAGTTCGTTGCGCTGCGTGCTGCGAAACCGCAAGCCAAGCTGCTGGCCGGCAGCACCGACATGGGCCTGTGGGTCACCAAGCAGTTCCGCGATCTGGGTGAACTGATCTTCATCGGCGAGGTGGCCGAACTGAAGCGCGTGGACGTGAGCGACACCCGCATCACCATCGGCGCCGCCGCCACGCTGGAAGACGCCTGGTCTGCACTGGCCCGGGAATGGCCCGGCCTGCGCGATGTCTGGCTGCGTTTCGCCTCGCTGCCCATCCGCCAGGCTGGCACCATGGGCGGCAACGTGGCCAACGGTTCGCCCATCGGTGATTCGGCGCCGGCGCTCATCGCGCTGGACGCCACCATCGTGCTGCGACTGGGCGAGCGCGAACGGCGTATGCCGTTGGAAGATTTCTACGTCGACTACATGAAGAACGTGCTCGAACCCGGCGAGTTCGTGATGGCGCTGGAAGTGCCACGGCGCGGCGCGCAGCAGCTGCGCGT
>JANNFE010000105.1:0-19801 GCA_031379415.1 Betaproteobacteria bacterium
GACATGGGAAAGCTCCGTGATGTGAGAAAACCGGTGCTTCCGCATGTGGGCCCTGGGCGCGGCAGTGCCATGCCCACGCAGCGGCATGTGATGTTCGTTCGAGCGGGTGCGTGGGGTGCAAGGCGAGGCCGGGCGGCGGAATGTTGCACGGATTCTAAGGACTTCTTCCTTATGATCGTCCGCTTGCCGCCCTGGCCTGCTTCCCGTGCGAGTTTCCATGTCCGAAAGAAGCGTGTTCTTTGTCTCGGACGGCACCGGCATCACCGCCGAGACCTTCGGCAACTCCATCCTCAACCAGTTCCCGGCCAAGCTGCGCCATGTGCGCCGGCCCTTCATCGACACGGTGGAGAAGGCGCGCGGGGTGCTGCACGAGATCAACGACGTCGCCGAGCGTGAAGGCAAACGGCCCATCGTCTTCATCACGCTGGTCAGCGACGAGGTGCGCGCCCTCATCACTGGCGACCAGTGCAAGGGCCTGGTGCTCGACATGTTCCGCACCTTCGTCGAGCCGCTGGAGGAGGAGTTCGGCGTCAAGAGCAACCATCGCGTGGGGCGCTTTTCCGACGCGAGCGAGAGCCAGGAGTACCACGACCGCATCGAGGCCATCAACTTCAGCCTGGCGCACGACGACGGGCAGAGCGCGCGCAACCTGGACGTGGCCGACGTCATCCTGCTCGGCGTCAGCCGCAGCGGCAAGACGCCGACCAGCCTGTACCTGGCCATGCAGCACGGCATCAAGGCCGCGAACTGCCCGCTGATCCCGGAAGACTTCGAACGCGGCCGGCTGCCCACCGCGCTGTCACCGTACAAGCGCAAGTGCTTCGGTCTGACCATCGACCCCGACCGCCTGGCCGCCATCCGCCACGAGCGCCGCCCCGGCAGCAAATACGCGGCCCTGCAGAACTGCCGCTACGAGGTCAGCGAGGCCGAAAACATGATGCGGCGCGAAGGCATCTCGTGGCTGAGTTCGACGCACAAGTCCATCGAGGAAATCGCCACCACCATCCTGCGCGACCTGCGGCCCGACCGCTTGATTTACTGAGCCACGCGGCGCGCGCTTTCATACAGGCAAACTGCGGCGGCTGCGGCGACGTTCAGCGACTCTTCGCCACCCGGCTGCGGGATGCGCACCTGCAGCGCGCAGCGCGCCAGCAGTGCGGCATCGACGCCCTGCCCTTCATGGCCCAGCACCCAGGCGCAGGGGCGTGGCAGATCGGCGTGCTGCAGCAGCACACCGCCGTGCGAACTGGTGGCCACCAGCGGCACGCGCAGTTCGGCCAGGGCCTCGGGCGCCAGGCCCTCCACCAGATGCAGGCCGAAGTGCGCGCCCATGCCGGCGCGCAGGACCTTCGGCGACCACAAAGCGGCCGTGCCTTTGATCGCCAGCACCTGTGCCGCGCCGAAGGCCGCGGCGCTGCGCAGGATGCTGCCGACGTTGCCGGCATCCTGCACACGGTCGAGCACGACGCTGGCCGCGCCCGGCTGCATTGGTACATCCGCAGGCAGGTCGATCAGGAAACCCAGTTGCGCCGGCGACTCCAGACCGCTGATGGCCTTGAACAGGGCTGCCGGCACCACCGACACCTTGGCCGCCCAGCCGGCCAGGTCACGCAGCGAGGGCTCGGCCCAGCCGGCTTCGGTAAGCACCGCCTGTACCGCCGCGCGGCGGCGCGCGCGCAGCGCCGCGCAGAGATGCTCGCCTTCGATCCAGGCCACGCCAGCACGCTTGTAGCTGGCGCCGTCCTGCGCCAGCTTGCGCAGTCGCAGCAGCAGCGGGTTGTCGCGCGAGCTGATGAAGCTCGGCGTGCTCACGACCTGTCCAGCGCGGCGCGCACCGGTGCGTAGCTGCGGCGGTGTGCGGTGCAGGGCCCGTGTTCCTGCAACGCGGCCAGGTGCTCGCGCGTCGGGTAGCCCTTGTGGGTGGCAAAGCCGTAGGCGGGATGCAGGGCATGCAACTCGTGGCAGATCCGGTCGCGCTGCACCTTGGCCAGGATGGACGCAGCCGAGATCGCCGCCACCTTGGCATCGCCCTTGACGATGGCGGCCACCGGCACCTTCAGCACCGGCACGCGGTTGCCGTCCACCACCACGCGGTGCGGCAGCAGGCGCAAGGCGGCCACGGCGCGCTGCATGGCCAGCAGCGTGGCCTGCAGGATGTTGAGACGGTCGATCTCTTCCACACTGGCACTGGCGATGGCGCAGCACAGCGCCTTGGCGTGGATTTCGTCGAACAGCTTCTCGCGCCGCAGCGCCGTCAGCACCTTGGAGTCGGCCAGGCCCTTGATGGGATGCTGTTCGTCCAGGATCACCGCCGCGGCCACCACCGGGCCGGCCAGCGGGCCGCGGCCGGCTTCGTCCACGCCGGCGACCAGGCCGGGCCGGTCCCAGCCCAGGCCCAGCTGGTCAAGGCGAAAGGACTTGCGCGATGGCATCGCTGGCACAGCGCGCGGTGTCGCGCTTCAGTTGGTGGTGCAGGTCTTCGAAGCGGCGCGCCAAGGCGGCGCTGGCGGGCTCATCGTCCAGCCAACGCAGGGTGGCTTCGGTCAACGCCGTCGGCGTGCAGTCGCCCTGGATCAGCTCGGGCACCACGAAGTCGCGGCACAGGATGTTGGGCAGGCCCACCCAGGGCTGGTAGCGCATGCGCTTCATGATCTGCCAGGACAACGGGTGCATCTGGTAGCCGATGACCATGGGCCGCTTGAACAGCGCTGCTTCGAGCGTGGCGGTGCCGCTGGCGATGAGTGTCACGTCGCAGGCCACCAGCGCGGCATGCGACTGGCCGTCCAGCAATTGCAGCGGCACGCCGGCCGCATGCTGGTCAACCAGCGGCTGCAGCAGGCCGCGCAGCCCCGGCGCCACCGGCAGCACGAAGCGCAGCTCGGGGCGCCGCTGGTGCAGCAGCGCCACCGCCTGCAGGAAGGCCGGTGCGATGTACTGGATCTCCGAGCGCCGGCTGCCCGGCAGCACGGCCACCACGGCAGCATCCACGGGCAGGCCCAGCGCCGCGCGGCTGGCCTGCCGAGGTGGCAGCAGCGGTATGGCATCGGCCAGCGGGTGGCCGACGAAAGTGGCGGCCACGCCATGCTGGCGCAGCAGTCCGGGCTCGAACGGAAAGAGGCAGAGCACATGGTCGCAGCTGGCCGCCATCTTCCTGGCTCGACCGCCGCGCCAGGCCCAGATCGACGGGCAGACGAAATGGATGGTCTTGATGCCGGCAGCCTTCAGCCGTGCTTCCAGGCCGAGGTTGAAGTCGGGCGCATCGACGCCGATGAATCCTGCCGGCCGTTCGCGCAGCAGGCGTTCGGCCAGGGCGTCGCGGATGCCCGATATCTCGCGGTAGTGGCGCAGCACTTCGACATAGCCGCGCACCGCCAGCTTTTCGTGCGGCCACCAGGCCTCGAAGCCCTGTTCGGCCATGCGCGGGCCGCCGATGCCGGCGGTGGACAGCGCTGGCCAGCGCTGGCGCAGGCCGCCGAGCAGCA
Organism: Betaproteobacteria bacterium; assembly: GCA_031379415.1. Classification (GTDB taxonomy): domain Bacteria; phylum Pseudomonadota; class Gammaproteobacteria; order Burkholderiales; family Burkholderiaceae_C; genus Rubrivivax. Next base: position 3,483 of record JANNFE010000105.1, read on the forward strand.
GGCCGGCGAGCAGGTCGCCAGACGCTTCGCCGGCCACCATCGCCAGCTGCATGGCTAGCGCACGATGCCGCGTGTGGACGACGCCAGGAAGCCGAGCATGGCCTGCACCTCGGCGTCAGCACCTTCCGCCGTGCCGGCCAGTGCGGCGATGGCCTCGCGCGCCTTCTCCAGCGTGAGGCCTTCGCGGTACAGCAGCTTGTGCATCTGCTTGATCAGACCAATGCGCTCGCGCGAAAAGCCGCGCCGGCGCAGCCCTTCGGCGTTGACACCGGCCACGCCCAGCGGGTTGCCGGCGGCCGTCATGAAGGGCGGCACGTCCTGCGAGACATGGCTCTGGAAGCCCAGCATCACATGCGCGCCGACCTTGCAGAACTGGTGGATGCCGGTCAGCCCACCGACGATCGCCCAGTCGCCCACCTGCACATGGCCGGCCAGGGTGGCGTTGTTGGCCAGCACGGTGCGGCTGCCCAGCTGCACGTCGTGCGCCAGGTGCACGTAGGCCATGATCCAGTTGTCATCGCCCACGCGCGTGATGCCGGCGTCCTGCGCCGTGCCGCGGCTGAAGGTGCAGAACTGGAAAACGGTGTTGCGGTCACCCACGATCAGCTGCGTCGGTTCGCCGCGGTACTTCATGTCCTGCGGTGCGCTGCCCAGCGAAGCATGCGCATGGATGACGTTGTCGCGGCCGATGACCGTCGGCCCCTCCAGCGTGGCGTGAGCGCCGATCTTCGTGCCCTCGCCCACCTGCACGCCGGCACCGATGACGGCGTAGGGGCCGACCTCCACCGTGGCCGCCAGTTCGGCCGCAGGATCGATGATGGCGGTGGCGTGGACCTTCGTCATCTGGGCGCCACCACCTTGCGCATGGTGCACATCAGGTCGGCCTCTACCACCAGCAGGCCGTCGACCGTGGCGCGCGCCTTGTAGCGGTAGATGCCCGACTTGGCGCGTTCGATCTCGGCTTCCAGGATGAGCTGGTCGCCGGGTCCCACCGGGCGCTTGAAGCGCGCGTTGTCGATGCCGGCGAAGTAGACCACCGTGTCGTCGCCCGGTTCGCCGTCCACGGCGTCGAAGGACAGGATGGCCGCGGCCTGGGCCAGCGCTTCCAGCATCAGCACGCCCGGCATCACCGGCCTCGCCGGAAAGTGGCCCATGAAGAAGGGCTCGTTGATGGTCACGTTCTTCAGCGCCTTGATGCGCTTGCCCTTCTCGATCTCGAGCACACGATCGACCAGCAGGATGGGGTAGCGGTGCGGCAGCTTGCGCAGGATCTGCTGGATGTCCATCGTGATCATCGTCAAGGTCTTTTCTCCAGCGCCCGCAATCGCTCGCGCAGCGTGTGCAGCTGTCTCAGGGTGGCTGCGTTCTTTTCCCAGGAGGCATTGTCGTCGAAGGGGAACATGCCGCTGTACTGGCCCGGCTTGTGGATGGAGCGGCTGATGACCGTGGCCGCCGTGATGTGCACGTGGTCCACGATCTCCAGGTGGCCCAGGATGATGGCGCCGCCGCCGGCCGTGCAGTGCGCGCCGATGCGCGCGCTGCCGGCCACGCCCACGCAGCCGGCAAAGGCGGTGTGCTTGCCGACGCGCACGTTGTGGCCGATCTGCACCAGGTTGTCGAGCTTGACGCCGTCTTCGAGCACGGTGTCTTCGAGCGCGCCGCGGTCGATGCAGGTGTTGGCGCCAATCTCCACGTCGTCGCCGATCACCACGCCGCCCAGCTGTTCGATCTTCTCCCAGCGCCCCTCGGTGGGCGCGAAGCCGAAGCCGTCGGCACCGATGACGGCGCCGCTGTGCACGATGCCGCGCGCACCGATGCGGCAGTGCTCGCCCAGCACGACACGCGGCTTGAGCCAGGTGCCGACGCCGACGCTGGCGCCCGCGCCGACATGGACCTGCGGGCCTAACACTGCACCGGCGTCGATCACGGCACCGGCACCCACGTAGGCCATGGCACCGATGGCGGCCGTGGCATCAATGCGCGCGCCCTCTTCCACCACGGCGCTGGCGTGCACGCCAGCCGTGGCGGCAGGGCGCGTCTGTACGGCCCACCACTGCGTGAGGCGGGCGAAGGCGAGGTAGGGGTCGGTGCAGACGATGGCCGCACCGCGCGAAGCTGCGGCATCGCGCAGCGCCGGGGCCACGATGACGCAGGCCGCCGCCGTACTGGCCAGTTGCGCCTGGTAGCGCGGGTTGGCCAGGAAGCTGATGGTGTGGGCGTCAGCCGCTTCCAGCGTGCCGATGCGCGTGACTTCGAGTGCAGCGTCGCCGATCAGCTCGCCACCCAGGCGCCGGGCCAGGTCACCGAGGCGGGCGCGCACGGGGCCGGCTTGCGACTTACTTGCCGCCGGGCGCGGCAGGTGTGTTCAGGACCTTGATCACCTTTTCGGTGATGTCCACGCGCGGGCCCGCGAAGACCACTTCCTGCAGGATGATGTCGTACTTCTCGGTTTCGAAGATCTGCCGGATGACGCGGTTGGCGCGCTCCACCACGGCCGCCAGCTCTTCGTTGCGGCGCTGGTTCAGGTCTTCCTGGAACTCGCGGCGCTTGCGCTGCAGATCACGGTCGGCCTCGACCAGTTCGCGCTGGCGGCGGTTGCGTTCGGTCTCGGACAGCGTAGGGGCGTCCTTCTCCAGCTTGTCGGCGGCCGCCTTGAGCTTCACCGCAGCGTCGTTGAGCTCGCGCTCGCGCTTGCTGAACTCGGCTTCCAGCTTGGCCTGCGCGGCCTTCGCCGGGGTGGCCTCGCGCAGCACGCGTTCGCTGTTGACGTAGCCGATCTTGAGTTCCTGGGCAGCCGCGGGGCCGACGGCGGCCACGAACAGCACAGTGGCGGTCAGGCACTTGAGGGCGAACGTCTTCATCAGAAGGCAGTCCCGATCTGGAATTGGAAGCGTTGGATTCTATCGTTGCGCTGGACCCGCAAGGGCTTGCCCCAGCTCAGCTTCAAGGGGCCCACTGGCGAAATCCATGACAGGCCGACGCCGGCCGACGTTCTGAACGAGTCGGTGGTGATGTCCTCGCCTTCGCGCCAGACGTTGCCGGCGTCGCTGAAGGCGAAGATGCGCAGCGACTTGTCGTTGCCCGTGCCCGGCACCGGGAAGTAAAGCTCGGCGTTGACGTTTATGCGCTTGGCGCCACCGATGTAGGCACCCGTCGGGTCGACGATGCCCAGCGAGCCCTGCTCGAAGGCGCGCACCGTGCCCAGGCCACCGCCGTAGAAGTTCTTGAACACCGGGAAGGGCTTGCCGCGCAGGCCCTTGCCGATGCCGACTTCGGCATTGATGCCGACCGACATGCGCCAGGGCAACTGCCAGAACTCCTGGTACTGCGCGTTGGTGCGCAGGTAGGGCACGTCGCCGGCCAGCGTGTACTCGAAGTTCAGACGCTGGTAGCGGCCGGCGGTGGGCGTGATGACGCTGTCGCGTGCGTCACGCGCCCAGCCCACGGTGAGCGGGAAGGAATCGGTCTTCGGCCCGTACAGCGTGCGGTAGTTCAGGTAGGACAGCGGAATGCCGATGGAGGTGCCGATCTCGGTGCGCTCGTAGCCGACGCCCAGGAACACCGTGTCGTACTCGGAGAACGGGATGCCGAAGCGGATGGTCGCACCCGGCGTCTTCAGGTCGTAGCTGTCGCCCAGGCTGTTGAAGGGCCGGCTGGTGCGGTAGAAGATGTCGAAGGCGCGCGAGATGCCGTCCACCGTGAAGTAGGGGTCGACCGTGCTCAGCACGATGGTGCGGTTGTACTTGCTGGTGTTGAGTTCGATGCCGAGGTAGTTGCCCGAACCGAACACGTTCTCCTGCTTCACCTGCGCGGTGAAGGTCAGGCGTTCTGCATTCGAGTAGCCGGCGCCGATGAGCAGGTTGCCGGTGGGCTTCTCGGTGACGTTGATGACCAGGTCCACCTGGTCGGGCGAGCCGGCGACTTCGCTGGTCTCTACTTCGACGTCCTTGAAGAATCCCAGGCGATCCACGCGTTCCTTGCTCAGCTTGATCAGGCCGCCGTCGTACCAGGCGCCTTCGAGCTGGCGGAACTCGCGCCGCACCACTTCGTCGCGCGTGCGCGTGTTGCCCGCCACGTCGATGCGCCGCACGTAGACGCGCCGGCCCGGGTCGGCAGAGATCACCATCGCCACCTGGCCGGCGGCGCGGTCGATCTCCGGCCGCGCCTCCACGCGCGCGAAGGCGTAGCCGTAGAGGCCGAACAGGTCGCCGAAGCGCTTGGTGGTGTCGGTGACGGCATCGCCGCGGTAGCGCTGGCCGGGCCGCAGCGAGACGAAGGCCCGGAACTCGTCATCCTTGCCCAGGTACTCACCTTCCAGCTTCACCGAGGTCACGGTGTAGGGCTGCCCTTCCTTCACCGAGATGGCCACCGAGATGGTCTGCTTGTCGGGCGAGATCGTGACCTGCGTGGATTCGATGGCGAACTCGAGGTAGCCGCGATTCACGTAGTAGGCGCGCAGCTTTTCCAGGTCGGCGTTGAGCTTGGTGCGCGAGTAGCGGTCGCTCTTGCTGTACCAGGTGAACCAGCCCGTGGGCGTGAGCTCGAACAGGTCGAGCAGCGTCGACTCGGTGTAGGCCGTGGCGCCGACGATGCGGATCTCCTTGATGCGCGCGGCGTCGCCCTCGGTCATGGTGAAGGTCACGCTGACGCGGTTGCGCTCCAGCGGCGTGACGGTGGTCACCACCTCGGCGCCATAGAGGCTGCGGCCCAGGTACTGGCGCTTGATCTCCTGCTCGGCACGGTCGACCAGGGCGCGGTCGAAGGGCAGGCCTTCGCCGATGCCGGCATCCTTCAGGCTCTTGGTCAGGGGTTCCTTGTCGAACTCCTTCAGTCCGACGAAGGTGACGGTGGCGATGATGGAGCGCTCGTCGACGATGATGATGGCGACCTCGCCTTCGACCTCGATGCGCACGTCTTTGAACAGGCCGGTGGCGAAGAGCGCGCGCAGCGCGGCCGAGCCCTTGTCGTCGGTGTAGGTGTCGCCGATGCGGAAGGGCAGCGCGGCGAATACGGCGCCGGGATCGGTGCGCTGCAGGCCTTCGACACGGATGTCCTTCAAGACGAAGGGCGCCACAGCCTGCGCCTGCGGCGCAAATGCCGCGATGACCAGCGTGACGACATACGCGGCGGCAGGGCTCGACCGGCCCATCGGAGCGATCGGCCCGAACGGAGAAACAGGGAACATGGGATTCAGTGCAGGCCCAGAAGGCGGGCTACGTCGTTGAACAGGGCGACCGACATCATCATCAACAGCACGACGATGCCGCCGCGTTGCAGCCGGGCCAGCCAGAGGTCGGACACGGGGCGGCCGGTGACGCCTTCGAAAATGTAATACATCAGGTGACCGCCATCGAGCATGGGCAGGGGCAGCAGGTTCAGCACACCCAGGCTCACGCTCACCAGGGCCAGAAAGGCCAGGTAGTCGGTGAAGCCCTGGTTGACGGACTGGCCTGCGAAGTCGGCGATGGTCAGCGGCCCGCTCAGGTTCTTCAGCGAGGCCTCGCCGATGAGCATGCGGCCGAGCATCCTGACGGTGAGCACCGAGATGTCCCAGGTGCGCTGCGCCCCCTGCCCCAGGCCTTCGAAAAAGCCGTGGCGCACCTTCACCATGGCCGGCGGCTGGCCCGGCGCGGCGTCGATGCGGCCCAGGGTCTTGCCGCCCTCGGTGATGAGGCGCGGCAGCACCTGCAGCGTGAGGCTGCGGCCCTCGCGCTCGATGACCCAGCTCTGGGCCAGCGGCTGACCGTCGCGCACGCTGGCGCGCACGCGCTCGACGATGCCTTGCGCATCGGCCATGGCCACGCCGTCGATGGCCAGCACGCGGTCGCCACGGCGCAGGCCGGCCTTGTCGGCCGGGCCGGCGGCCTTCACCTCGCCCAGCACGGGCTCGCGCCAGGCAGTGCCGACGCCGATCTTCGTCGTGAGGGCGGCGTCGACCTCGCGCGACTCGATGCCCGAGAGATCGAGCTTCACGGTGCGCGAGCCGCGACCTTCGCGGTCGCTCACCTGCAGCTGCACGCTGCGGCGTTCCAGCGCGGCCTGCGTGAGCTGCCAGCGCAGGTCGGTGAGTGACCGGATGTCGTGCCAGTCGTCGGCCTCGTGGCTCAGCGCACGAACCCAGTCACCGGCGCGCAGGCCGGCACGTTCGGCGGCGCTCGATGCCGCGGGCGGGCCGAGCAAGGGCTTGGGTTCGTCGATGCCGATCCAGTGCGCCGCCGCATACAACAGCACCGCCAGGCACAGGTTGGCCAACGGCCCGGCCGAGACGATGGCCGCGCGCTGCCACAGCGTCTTGCGGTTGAAGGTGCGGTCGAGTTCGGCTTTGTCGACCGGCGCCTCGCGCTCGTCGAGCATGCGCACATAACCGCCCAGCGGCAGCGCGCAGACCACGAACTCGGTGCTGTCGGGTGTGGCCTGGCGGCGCCACAGCACACGCCCGAAACCGACCGAGAAGCGCAGCACCTTCACGCCACAGGCCACCGCCACACCGTAGTGGCCGTACTCGTGGATGACCACCAGCACGCCCAAGGTGAACAGGAAGGCCAGCACGGTGGTGATCATGCGGCCAGCTCCTTCATCACCTGTTCGGCCACGGCGCGGGCTTCGTGGTCCAGCGCGATGAGATCGTCCAGCCCATGGTCGGCATTCAGGCGGGGCTCCAGGCGTTCGATGGTGCTTGCATTGACACTGTGAATCGCCATGAAGCCGATGGTTCCGGCCAGGAAGGCGGCCACCGCCACTTCATTGGCGGCATTCAGCACCGTGGTGCTGCCGGCGGGGCCGCGCAGGGCTTCCCACGCGAGCTGCAAACCAGGGAAGCGACGCGCGTCGGCCGGCTCGAAGCTCAGGTCCTTGAGCTGGTTGAAGTCCAGCCGCGGCGCGCCCGACTCGATGCGCTCCGGGAACGACAAGCCGTAGGCGATGGGCACCTTCATGTCGGGCGTGCCCAACTGCGCCAGCACGCTGCCGTCGCGGCACACCACCATCGAGTGGATGATGCTCTGCGGGTGGATCACGACCTTGATGCGCTCGGGCTCCAGGTCGAACAGCCAGCGCGCCTCGATGACCTCGAGCGCCTTGTTCATCATGGTCGCAGAGTCGACCGAGATCTTGCGCCCCATCACCCAGTTGGGGTGCGCCACGGCCTGCGCTGGCGTCACATCGTGCAAGCTGGCGTGGTCACGGTCGCGGAAGGGGCCGCCGCTGGCGGTGAGCACGATGTGGTCGATGCGGCGCGCCCAGGCGCTGCGGTCTTCAGGCAGGCACTGGAAGATGGCCGAATGTTCGCTGTCGATGGGCAGCAGCGTGGCGCCGCCGTCGCGCACGGCCTGCATGAAGAGGCCGCCGCCGACGACCAGCGCTTCCTTGTTGGCCAGCAACAGCCGCTTGCCGGCACGCGCTGCGGCCATGCAGGGCGGCAGGCCGGCGGCACCGACGATGGCGGCCATCACGCTGTCGACATCGTCGGCCGCGGCCAGCTCGCTCAGGGCCTGTGGGCCCACATGCACCGCGGTGGCCACGCCGCGCTCCTTCAGCGCGGTGCGCACTTCGGCGGCACGCGCCTCGGTGGGCACCACGGCCACGCGGGGGCGGAAACGTTGGCACTGCTCGACGAGCACATCGACGCGCTGGTAGGCCGTGAGCCCGATGACCTGGAAGCGTTCGGGGTGGCGCGCCACAACATCGAGCGTGCTCGTGCCGACTGAGCCGGTCGAGCCGAGGATTGCAAGCCTTTGCACCGCAACGCTCATGGCAGCGGCCCCAGCGTCGTGAGCGCCAAAGCGGCCGGCAGCACCGGCAGCAACGCATCGACACGGTCGAGCACGCCGCCGTGGCCGGGCAGCAGGCCGCTGCTGTCCTTGGCGCCGGCAGCACGCTTGACCAGAGACTCCATGAGATCACCCACCACGCTCAGGCCGCACAGCGCCAGCAGCGCCAGCACCAGGCCGGCCATGCCCAGCGCATCGAAGAGCTGCGAGTACAGGCTCGGGCTGTCGAAGTGACCGAGGCCGTCCAGCCACATCCAGAAGGCGGCCAGCAGCGCCACGCCGGCCATGCCCCACCACACGCCTTCCCAGCTCTTGCCGGGGCTGATGCTCGGCGCCAGCTTGTGCTTGCCGAAACTGCGGCCGCCGAAGTAGGCCGCGACATCGGCCATCCACACCAGGCACATCACCGAGAGCATGAAGTTGATGCCCAGGCCGCGCGCCTGCGCCACCGCCAGCCAGGCGGCCCAGAGCGCGACCAGGCCCAGTCCCCAGCGCGCCAGGCGAGGCAGTTGCGGCCAGGCCGCCGGACCGCTGCGCAGGCCCAGCGTTGCGCAGACCACCCACAAGGCGGCCACCGCCCACCACAGGGCAGCGGGCACATGCTCGGTCCAACCCGAGACCAGCGCGGCGGCGCCACCCAGAGCCACCGCGGCACCCATGCCGAGCGCCAGCGCATCGCCCGACTGGTTCAGCCGGCCCCATTCCCAGCCGCCAGCGGCCATCAGCGCCAAGGTCAGCAGCGCAAAGGGCCACGGGTTCACGGTCGTCAATGATCCGAGGATCAAGACCACGAGCACGAGGGCGGTGATGACACGCTGCCGGAGCATGCGATTCAAATGCCTTCGGGCAGAACCTGGTTGGGCCGGATGGTGCCGAAGCGCCGGTCGCGCTGGGCGTAGGCGCTCAGTGCAGCGTCGATGTCGGCGGCGCCGAAATCGGGCCACAGGCACTCGGTGAAGAAGAGCTCGCTGTAGGCGGCCTGCCAGAGCAGGAAGTTGCTGATGCGCATCTCGCCACCGGTGCGGATGAAGAGGTCGGGGTCGGGCGCGAAGCTCAGCGCCATGTTGCGCGCGAGCCAGGCTTCATCAACCTGCTCGGCCGGCACGCCTTCACTGATGGCCTTGCGGCAAGCCTGCACCACGTCCCAGCGGCCGCCGTAGTTGAAGGCCACGCTGAGCGTGATGCGCTGGTTGTGCTGCGTCAGCGTCTCGGCGTGTTCCCAGGCCTTGCGCAGCTTGTCGCGGACGGCCGAACGGTCGCCCACGATGCGGATGCGCACGCCGTCGCCGGCCAGCTTGGTGAGGTACTTGGACACCGCCACCAGCACCAGGCTCATCAGGCCCGATACCTCTTCCGAAGGCCGCTTCCAGTTTTCGGACGAGAAGGCGAACACAGTGAGGTACTGCACGCCGCGGTCGGCGAAGGCGTTGACGGCGCGCACGAGCGCGTCGACGCCCTGCTTGTGGCCGAAGAAGCGCGGCATGTAGCGCTGGCGGGCCCAGCGGCCGTTGCCGTCCATCACCAGCGCCACGTGGCGGGGCACAGCGGCTGGCGTGGCCTCGTCGGCCTCTGTGGTCTCGGTGGCTTGGGGCAGGGAAAGGTCGGACATGATGGGCGCGGCGCGGTGCGATGGCCCGTCAGACGGCCATCACCTCCGCTTCCTTGCCCTGCACCAGGCGGTCGATCTCGGCGATGGTGCGGTCGGTCAGGCGCTGCACCTCGTCCTGCGCGCGGCGCTCCTCGTCTTCGGTGGCGGCCTTGTCCTTGAGCAGCTTCTTCAGGTGGTCATTCGCCTCGCGGCGCACGCTGCGCACGGCGATCTTGGCTTCCTCACCGGCATGGCGCACGATCTTGGTGAGCTCCTTGCGGCGCTCTTCGGTCAGCCCCGGCATGGGCACGCGCAGCAGATCACCTTGCGACGCCGGGTTGAGGCCGAGGTCGGACTCGCGGATGGCCTTCTCGATCTTCGGCCCCATGCCTTTTTCCCAGGGCTGCACGCTGATCGTGCGGGCGTCCAGCAGCGTGACGTTGGCCACCTGGCTGATCGGCACCATCGAGCCGTAGTAGTCGACATGCACCTGGTCCAGCAGGCCGGGGTGGGCACGGCCGGTGCGGATCTTGTGCAGTTCGTTCTTGAAGGCGTCGACGGACTTGGCCATCTTCTGCTCGGCCGTCTTCTTGGTGTCTGCAATGGTCATGAGCGAGTCTTCTCCTCAAGCGCATCAAACATGGACCAGGGTGCCTTCGTCTTCGCCCAGCGCCACGCGCTTGAGCGCGCCGGGCTTGAAGATGCTGAACACCTTAATGGGCAGTTTCTGGTCGCGGCACAGCGCAAAGGCCGCGGCGTCCATCACCTGCAGATTCTTGGATATGGCTTCGTCAAAAGTGATGCTGGTGTAGCGGGTGGCGCTCGGGTCCTTCTTCGGGTCGGCGCTGTAGACACCGTCGACCTTGGTCGCCTTGAGCACGATTTCGGCACCGATCTCGGCGCCGCGCAGCGCGGCTGCGGTGTCGGTGGTGAAGAAGGGGTTGCCGGTGCCGGCCGCGAAGACGACGATCTTGCCTTCCTCCAGGTACTGCAATGCCTTCGGGCGCACATAGGGCTCGACCACCTGGTCGATGGCGATGGCCGACATCACGCGTGCCGTCATGCCTTCCTGGCGCATGGTGTCGGCCAGAGCCAGGGCGTTCATCACGGTGGCCAGCATGCCCATGTAATCGGCGGTGGCGCGGTCCATGCCCACCGAGCCGCCGGCCACGCCGCGGAAGATGTTGCCGCCGCCGATGACCACGGCCACCTCGCAGCCCAGCCGCGTGATTTCCTGCACCTCGCGCACCATGCGCACGATGGTCGCGCGGTTGATGCCGTAGGCGTCATCGCCCATCAGGGCTTCGCCTGACAGCTTGAGCAGGATGCGCTTGTACGCCGGCATCGGTTCGACTCCCTTCGGCAAAGCTCGCAGTGTAAGGGGGCCCGGCGCCATGCCGAGCCCGCGGTGTCACACCGACTTACTGAGCCTTCGCCGCAGCCACTTGCGCCGCCACTTCGGCAGCGAAGTCATCGACCTTCTTCTCGATGCCCTCGCCCACCACGTACAGCGTGAAGCCGACCACCTTCGTGGCCTTCTCCTTGAGCATCTGCTCGACGGTCTGTTTGTCGTTCTTGACGAAGGTCTGGTTGAGCAGCGAGACCTCCTTCAGGAACTTCTGCACCGAGCCTTCGACCATCTTGGTCACGATCTCGGCCGGCTTGCCCGACTCGGCCGCCTTCTCGGTGGCGACGCGGCGCTCGACTTCGATCAGGTCGGCCGGCACGTCGCTGGTCGCCAGCGCCTTGGGCTTCATCGCGGCCACGTGCATCGCCACGTCCTTGGCGGCCACTTCGTCACCGGTGAATTCCACCAGCACGCCGATGCGCGTGCCATGCAGATAGCTCGCCAGCTGGCCACCGCCGGCGTAGCGCTTGAAGCGGCGCACCGACATGTTCTCGCCGATCTTGCCGATCAGGCCCTTGCGCACGTCTTCCACCGTCGGGCCGAAGCCGTCCTGCGACAGCGGCAGCGCCGACAGCGCCGCCACATCGGCCGGGTTGCCCGACGCCACCAGGTCGGCGCAGGACTTGGCGAATGCCAGGAACGAATCGTTCTTGGTCACGAAGTCGGTTTCGCAGTTGACTTCCACCATCGCGCCGGTGCTGCCGTTCACGGCGGCCGTGATCACGCCTTCGGCGGTGATCCGCGACGCCGCCTTGCCGGCCTTGCTGCCCAGCTTGACGCGCAGGATCTCTTCGGCGCGCGCGGCGTCACCGTCCGCTTCGGTCAGCGCCTTCTTGCATTCCATCATCGGCGCGTCGGTCTTCGCGCGCAACTCGGCCACCATGCTTGCAGTGATTGCGGGCATAAACATCTTTCCTTCCGCCAAAGCGGTGACGAAACGCCGCGCGGCGCACCAAGCGGCCGCCGCGGATCCGGCTCAGCCGGTCCGCCAGCGGCGCCCCCTGCGGGGAGGCGCCGAAGGCGCTTCGGGGGGGTTGTTAACTCTCTTCGTTGACTTCGACGAACTCGTCGCCGGCGGCCGACACGGCCTGCACCACTTCATTCGTGGCGTTGGCCTTGCCTTCCAGCACAGCGTCGGCCACGGCCTTGGCGTACAGGGCCACGGCCTTGGCGGAGTCGTCGTTACCGGGGATGACGTAGTCGATGCCCAGCGGCGAGTGGTTGGTGTCGACGATGCCGATGACCGGGATGCCCAGCTTCTTGGCTTCGGCCACCGCGATCTTGTGGTAGCCGACGTCGATGACGAACATGGCGTCGGGCAGCGCGCCCATGTCCTGGATGCCGCCGATGTCCTTGTCGAGCTTGACCAGCTCGCGTTCGAACAGCAGCGCTTCCTTCTTGATCATGGCGTCGGTGCCGGCTTCCTTGGTCGCCTGCATGTCCTTCAGCTTCTTCAGCGAGCCCTTGACCGTCTTGAAGTTGGTCATCATGCCGCCCAGCCAGCGCTGGTCAACGTAGGGCATGCCGCAACGCTGGGCTTCCAGCGCGATGACCTCGCGCGCCTGGCGCTTGGTGCCGATCATCAGGATGGTGCCGCGGCGCGAAGCCAGCTGGCGGATGAACTTCATCGCGTCCTCGAAGAGCGGCTGCGTCTTCTCGAGGTTGATGATGTGGATCTTGTTGCGATGGCCGTAGATGTACGGGGCCATCTTGGGGTTCCAGAAGCGCGTTTGGTGCCCGAAATGGACACCGGCTTCCAGCATTTCACGCATGGAGACGGTCATAGGGAGTCCTAAGGTTGGGTCTAGAATCCCGGCGCTACATCGCTGCCATCGAAGCAGTCCATCCCCACGATGGTTACCGAGGGAGATTTCCACTTGTCTGACAGCGACACCTTGGTTGAACCGGGTTCGCGATTTGTCCGCCTGCCGCACTTGCGGTTGTGTATTGCCATCGTGGCAAACACATTTGCTCAGGTAAACCCAAAGATTCTAGCACCCCAGCATGCGCCGGGCAGCGGGCGCCGCCGGGGCTGACATGCGCGTGGCCGTCATCGGCGCCGGCATCGTCGGCGTCACCACCGCGTACGAGTTGGCGCTGCAGGGCGCCGAGGTCATCGTTTACGAGCGCCGCGGCAGCGTGGCTTCCGAGACCAGCTTCGCCCATGCGGGTGTGATCGCACCGGGCTGCGTCACGCCATGGGCCGCACCCGGCATGACGTGGAAAGTGATGCGGGACCTGTTCAGCGCTCACGCACCCGTGCGCCCGGGTGGCTTCAACGCGCTGGGGCAGCTGCCGTGGATGTGGCGCTGGTGGCGCGCCTGCCGACGCCCGGTGCACAACGCCAACCGCGCTGCGATGCAGCGCCTGGCCAGCTTCAGCCGCAGCCGGCTGCTGGAACTCACGCGCACGCTGGACCTGGACTACGAGCAGACGCCCGGCTACCTGGTGCTGCTGCGCGGCGAGCGCGAGCTCAACAACGCCCAGAGCGGCTTGGCACTGCTGCGCGAGTGGGGCGTGGTGCATGACGTCGTCGACGCGGCGCGCGCCCGCGTCGTCGAGCCCGGACTGAACCCCGAAGCAGCGCTGCACGCTGCCATCCACCTGCCGCAGGACGGCGTGGGCAACTGCCGCCAGTTTGCGCACCTCATCAAGGCCGAGGCCCAGCGGCTGGGCGCGCGCTTCAACTTCGACACGGCCGTGCGCGCCATCAAACCCGGTGCCCCGCCGACGGTGGAAACCGCTGCCGGCATGGTCAGCGAACACGAGGCGGTGGTCATCTGTGCCGGGGTCGAAGCGAACGCGCTGCTGCGCGGGCTGAAGCTCAGGCTGCCGCTGGCGCCGATCCACGGCTACTCGGTGACCGCGCCGCTGCGCCATCTGGACGGTCAACTGGCACCCGCTCCGCGCGCTGCGCTGATGGACGAGCGTTACCAGGTGGCCATCTCCCGGCTGGGGCAGCGCGTCCGCGTCGCCGGCAGCGCGGAAATCGGCGGCCGGCTCGACCACATGGCAGCGGCCCCGATACGCACGCTCTACAAGGTCCTCGACGACTGGTTCCCCGGCGCCGCCCTGGCTCGGGAGGCCCAGCACTGGAAAGGCGCGCGCCCCATGCTGCCCGACGGCCCGCCAGTGCTCGGCGCCAGCGGGGCGCCGGGCGTCTGGCTGAACCTCGGCCACGGCTCCAGCGGCTGGGCGCTGGCCTGCGGTTCAGCGCGCGTGCTGGCCGAGTGCGTGGCCGGCCGCGATGCGCCGCTGGACATGAACGGCCTGACCCTGGCGCGGCTGCGCTGAACGCCCGCGCGACAATCGCGCCATGCCAGCCTGCTCCTTGTTGCGCGTGAGCCCCGAAAGCGGGCCCTGGCCGCTGCACGACGCGCAAGCCTCGCGCCAGGCCGAACGTGCGGCGCTGGCGCAAAGCCCGCCCTTTGCGCTGATGGCCAGCGCCGGGCTGGCCGTCGCGCGACTGGTGCTCGCGATGGCGCCGCATGCGCGCCACGTTCAAGTCTGGGCCGGGCCTGGCAACAACGGTGGCGACGGACTTGTCGCGGCACGCCATCTGCATGCCACCGGCAAGGCCGTGCAGGTGAACCTGCTCGGCGACCACAACCGGCTGCCCACCGACGCCGCACGCGCCTTGGCGGAGGCCAACGCGGCAGGCGTGCCGATCAAGGACGGCACCGAAGCCCCCCTGCCTGCGCCAGACTTCGCCATCGACGCCCTGCTCGGTCTGGGCGCCGGCCGCGCACCCGGCGGTGCGCTGGCAGCAGCCATTGCCCAGATGAACGCCGGCAGCGCGCCCGTGCTGGCGGTGGACCTGCCGTCGGGCCTGCATCCAGACACGGGTGCGCTACTGGGCACTGCTGCCGTGCGCGCACGCGCCACCTTGGCGCTGCTGACCATCAAGACCGGGTGCTACATGGCGCAGGGCCGCGACCACTGCGGGGAGCTCTGGTTCGATGCGCTGGGTCTGGACTCGGGTGCGCCGTCGGCCTGGTTGAGCGGGCCGCCCATCGTCTTGCCGCGCGCACATGCCAGCCACAAGGGCAGCCACGGCGACGTGCTGGTGGTCGGTGGCGCAGCTGGCATGGCCGGCGCCGCGTGGCTGGCCGGGCGTGCCGCACTGGCCGCCGGGGCGGGTCGCGTCTACGTCTGCCCGCTCGACGACGATGCCAGCCTGCTGGATGACAGCCACCCCGAACTCATGGGGCGCCGCCACGCTTGGCAGCTAGCTCCTGAACTGTTGGCCACTCTCACCGTAGCCTGCGGCTGTGGCGGTGGCGACGCGGTACGCGCGGCCCTGCCGGCGCTGCTGTCACATGCAGGGCGCCTGCTGCTCGACGCCGATGGTTTGAATGCCATCGCAGCCGACCCCATGCTGCAGACCCTGCTGCGGCAGCGCGCCGGCCGCGGCCGCCCCACCCTGCTGACGCCCCATCCGCTGGAAGCCGCGCGGCTGCTGCAGTCGCAGGCGGCGGAGGTGCAGGCCGACCGCCATGCCGCCGCTGCCGCACTGTGCGCGCGCTACGGCTGCGCCGTGCTGCTGAAAGGTTCAGGCACGATCATCGCCGCGCCCGGGCAGCTGCCCCTGGTCAACCCGACCGGCAACGCCGCGCTGGCCACGGCCGGCACGGGCGACGTGCTGGCCGGCTGGACGGCCGGCCTGTGGGCGCAGGCGCCAGGCTGCTCGGCGCAGGCCATGGCCAGTGCCGCCGCCTGGCAACACGGCCGCGCCGCAGACCGCTGGCCTGCCGCTGCGCGCGGCGCACCACTGCGTGCCAGCGACCTCATCGAGACCCTGGCGCAGCGCGACTTCGGCTGAATCCATCAGCGCCGGGTGCGTGACTTCGGCGCCGGCCGCGGCGGCGCCGGGCGGCGGGAGCGCTTTGCACTTTCGCCACCACCAACGCCTTTGCCCTTGAGCGCGCGCGTACCGGCCTTCAAGGCACGGTCGGCTTCGCGCACCGCAGCCAGCTCTTCGGCAGCCGTGGCAACACCCGCCAGGCTGGCCGGGCGCTGCTTGTCGCCGCGCGCCAGCAGACGTTCGCTCTCGCCTTCGCGCACCATGCGAAAGTCGATCTTGCGGCCGTCCAGGTCGACACGGCTCACCTGCACGCGCACACGCGCACCCACGGCGTAGCGGATGCCGGTGCGTTCGCCGCGCAGTTCGCCGCGTGCTTCGTCGTAGCGGTAGTACTCGCCGCCGAGTTCGGTGATGTGAACCAGGCCTTCGACATACAGGCCGTCCAGCGTGACGAAGAGCCCGAAGCCCGCCACCGCGCTGACCGTGCCCGAAAACTCCTCGCCCAGGTGCTCGCGCATGTAGCGGCACTTGAGCCAGGCCTCGACGTCGCGGCTGGCCTCGTCGGCGCGCCGCTCATTCGCGCTGCAGTGGCCGCCTGCGGCTTCCCACAGCGCCATCTCCTGCGACATCGGCTTGGCCGCGCGTGTGATCTTGCCGCCCTTGCGCATCTCGGGCGCGCGCGTCTTGGCATTGGCCACCAGGTGGTAGCGCTTGCCGGCCAGGATGGCCTTGATGACGCGGTGCACCAGC
>JANNFE010000115.1:0-2171 GCA_031379415.1 Betaproteobacteria bacterium
GCGATGGTCAACAGCGTGATGCGCGGCGCCTTCCTGAAGGACGCCAACCTGCGCCGCGAATTCCTGTCCTTGCTGTCACGCAAGTCAGCCTGAAAGAACGCCATGCTCGTGAGACTGATGTATGCCAGCCGCGCCGTGCCGGCCATCGACCAGGAAGAACTGGTGGCCATCCTGCGCAAGAGCAAGACCAACAACCCCGCGCTCGGGGTGACCGGCGTGCTGTGCTTCAGCGAAGGCATCTTCCTGCAGGTGCTGGAAGGTGGCCGCGCAGCCGTCAACCAGCTCTACAACCGCATCGCCAGTGACGCCCGCCACAGCGACGTGACGCTGCTGTGCTACGACGAGATCGGCGAGCGCCACTTCGCCGGCTGGAGCATGGGCCAGGTGAACATGTCGCGCCTGAACCCGGCGCTGCTGCTGAAGTACTCGGAGCGGCCGACGCTGGACCCGTTCGCGGTGTCGGGGCATGTGTCGATGGCGCTGTTCCAGGAACTCATGGCCACGGCCTCGATCGTCGGCCAGCCCTGAGGCCCCGGCAGGCGCCACGCCGCGCCTACTCGGCCTTGGCCCCGCTGTCACGCACCACCTGGCCCAGGCGCGGCACGTCGGCCTTCACCAGCGCCGCCAGTTCGGCCGGTGGCATGCCACTCAGGTCGAGGCCCAGCTCCGACAGCCGCTTGCTCACGTCGGGCATCTTCAGGATGCGTGCGATCTCGGTGTACAGGCGCTCGACGATGGCCGGCGGCGTGCCCGCCGGCGCAAACACCGCCTGCCACGAGCTGAGCTCGTAGCCGGGCAGGCCCTGCTCGGCGAAGGTCGGCACCTCGGGTGCCGCGCTGGAGCGCTGTGCCGTCGTCACGGCCAGCGCGCGCAGCTTGCCCGCCTTCATGTGCGGCAGGGCCGTGGCGATGTTGTCCACCGCCACCGTCAGCGTGCCGCCCAGCAGTTCAGGAATCATCTGGCCGCTGCCGCGGTAGGGGATGTGCTGCATGCTCACGCCGGCCATGGTCTTGAACAGTTCGCCCGAGATGTGCTGCGAAGTGCCGGTGCCCGCCGAACCGAAGCTGAACTTGTCGGGCTGCGCCTTGGCCAGCGCGATGAACTCGCGCAGGTTGTTGGCCGGCACGCTGGGGTGCACCAGCAGCACGTTGGGCTGCGTGGCGTAGAGCGTGATGGGCGCGAAGCTGGTCACCGGGTCGTAGCTCAGCTTGGCGTAGAGGCTGGCGTTGATGGCGTGCGAACTGATGGTGCCGCCGCCGATGGTGTAGCCGTCGGGCGCGGCGCGCGCCAGTTCGGCAGCACCGGCCGAGCCGCCCTGGCCGGCCTTGTTGTCGATGACGATGGTGGTGCCCAGCGCCGGGCCCAGCTTTTCGCCGACCACACGCGCCAGGATGTCGGTGGTGCCACCGGGCGCAAAGGGCACGATGTAGCGGATGGGCTTGTTCGGCCACGGCGCCTGCGCGTGTGCAAGCTGCCCGGCGGGCAGCAGCAGCGCGGCGCCCAGGGCGGCGCGGCGGCGGTTCATCGTCATGGCGGGTCTCCATCGTCGTGCTTGTCGCACCAGTCTAGGATTCGCCGCAAATCCCCAGCCCCGGAAAGACCCGCATGGCCGCACACGCCCACCGCATCCCGCTGCCCCGCCTGCACGAGGCCATGTGCCGGGTGGTGCATGGCTTCGGCAGCCGCGAAGACGAGGTGCAGGCGGTGGCCGGCAACCTGATCGCGGCCAACCTCACCGGCCACGACTCGCACGGCGTGGGCATGCTGCCGCGTTATGCCGAAGCCTTTCTGCAGGGCGGCCTGCAGCCGAACGCCGCGCTGAGCGTGGTGCACGACGGCGGCACGCTGCTGCGGCTGGACGGCAAGCGCGGCTTCGGCCAGGTCATCGGACAACAGGCCATAGCCTTGGGCATCCAGCGGGCGCGTGAACACGGCAGCTGCATCGTTGCCCTCGGCAACTCGCACCACCTCGGCCGCATCGGCGCCTGGGCCGAGCAGGCCGCGGCGGCGGGGCTGGTGTCGCTGCACTTAGTCAACGTCATCAGCCGCGCCATCGTGGCGCCGCACGGCGGTCGCGACGCGCGCTTCGGCACCAACCCCTTCTGCGTCGGCGTGCCGCTGCCGGGGCGGCCGCCGGTGATCCTGGACTTCGCCACCAGCGTCATCGCCCA
>JANNFE010000141.1:0-2485 GCA_031379415.1 Betaproteobacteria bacterium
ACCACGCTAGCCTTGGGCGACATGCACCAGCTGCCGCAGCCCGACGCCAGCATCGACGAGGTCTTCGCCATCGAGGCCTTCTGCTACGCACGCGATGTGCCGAAGGCGCTGGCCGAAGTGGCGCGCGTGCTGCGCCCGGGCGGCCGCTTCACGCTCTTCGACGGCTATCAACCGCGGCCCACCGAACAGCTCGACGCCGACGGCGCCATCGCCGTGCAACTGGTGGCGCGCGGCACGGCGCTGGAGCGCTGGCAGGTGCCCTCTGAACTCATCTCGCAGGCCGCGCTGCAGGGCCTGCAACTGGAAATGGCCGACGTGCTCGACACCCAAGTGCTGCCCAACCTGCGCCGGCTGGACCGCCTGGTGGGCGCCATCATCCGCTTGCCCTGGCTGGCGAAGAAGGCGCTGGCGCGGCGTGCGCCGGCGCGCAGCCGCAACGTGCTCTCGGGCTATCTGCTCTACCCCACGGTGGCGATGGGCCTGCTGGGCTACCAGGAAATCGTGTTGCGCAAGGCAGCAGCGTGAGCGCCCACGCGCACGGCCCGGCGCTGGCCGCCGCACCCGTCGAGACAACCCCCGTGCGCGGCGACTGGCAAACGCTCAGCAAGCTCCTGCCCTACCTGTGGCGCTACCGCTGGCGCGTGGCCATCGCACTCGGATTCATGGTCGCGGCCAAGGTGGCCAACGTCGGCGTGCCGGTGCTGATGAAGACCATGGTCGACGCCTTGGCCTTCAAGCCCGGCGACCCGCAGGCGCTGCTGGTGGTGCCACTCGGCCTGGTGGTGGCCTATGGCGCGCTGCGGCTGAGCACGAGCCTCTTCACCGAGCTGCGCGAACTCATCTTCGCCAAGGCGACGGAGGGCACCTCGCGCAGCATCAGCCTGCAGGTCTTCCGCCACCTGCATGCGCTCAGCCTGCGCTTCCACCTGGAACGCCAGACCGGCGGCATGACGCGCGACATCGAACGCGGCACGCGCGCCGTGCACTCGCTCATCTCGTACTCGCTCTACAGCATCCTGCCCACGATCATCGAGGTGGTGCTGGTGCTGACCTTGTTGGCGGTGAAGTTCGACGCCTGGTTCGCCTGGATCACCATCGCCGCGCTGGTGGTCTACGTCACCTTCACCGTCACGGTGACGGAATGGCGCACGCAGTTCCGCAAGCAGATGAACGAGATCGACTCCACGGCGCACAGCCGTGCCATCGACTCGCTGCTGAACTACGAAACCGTCAAGTACTTCAACAACGAAGACTTCGAGGCGAAGCGCTACGACGAAAACCTGGAAAGGCTGCGCAAGGCTTCGCTGAAGAGCCAGAGCACGCTGAGCCTGCTCAACACCGGGCAGCAGATGATCATTGCCGTGGCGCTGGTGACCATGCTGTGGCGCGCCACGGTGGGCGTGGTGGAAGGGCGCATGACGCTGGGCGACCTGGTGATGGTGAATGCTTTCATGATTCAGCTGTACATCCCGCTGAACTTCCTGGGCGTGATCTACCGCGAGATCAAGCAGGCGCTGACCGACCTGGAGAAGATGTTCACGCTGCTGGAGAAGAACCGCGAGATCGACGACGTGGCCGGGGCGCTGCCGCTGGTGGTGACGCAGGGCCATGTGAAGTTCGACCAGGTGAGCTTCGCCTACGAACCGACGCGGCCCATCCTGCACGACATCAGCTTCGAGATCCCGCCGGGCAAGACGGTGGCGGTGGTCGGCCCTTCGGGCGCCGGCAAGAGCACGCTGGCGCGGCTGCTCTACCGCTTCTACGACATCAGCGGCGGCGCCATCAGCATCGACGGCCAGGAGCTGCGCGGCGTCACGCAGAGCAGCCTGCGCAGCTCAATAGGCATCGTGCCGCAGGACACCGTGCTCTTCAACGACACGGTGGAATACAACATCGCCTACGGCCGCCCCGGCGCCACGCGGGCCGAGGTGGAAGGCGCGGCGCGTGCCGCGCACATCCACAACTTCATCGCCGCGCAACCCAAGGGCTACGACACCATGGTGGGCGAGCGTGGGCTCAAACTGAGTGGTGGCGAGAAGCAGCGCGTGGCCATCGCGCGCACACTGCTGAAGAACCCGCCCGTGCTGATCTTCGACGAGGCCACCTCGGCGCTGGACTCCGCGAATGAACGCGCCATCCAGGCCGAGCTGCGCGCGGTGTCGCAGGGCAAGACGGCGCTGGTCATCGCGCACCGCCTGTCCACCGTGGTGGACGCGCATGAGATCGTGGTGCTGGAAGCGGGCTGCGTGGTGGAACGCGGCCCGCACGCCGAACTGCTTGCGCGCGGTGGCCGCTACGCCGAGATGTGGCGCCTTCAACAGAGCGACCCCGACGCGTAGCTGGGACCACCCCGGAGCGGCTTCGCCGCTGCCCCTTGTATCTTCACGGCCCAGGCCCTTGTGCTTGTTTTGAGTTCTTTGTGGTGGTGGTCGTGGTGGGGCTGTGGGCAAGTGGTCAGAGGCTGGCGCGGTGGGCAACGCGCAGC
>JANNFE010000206.1:0-16468 GCA_031379415.1 Betaproteobacteria bacterium
TGAGATGGCCTGGTACGACGCTTACCTGAAACGCGGCAGCGCCGACCGCAGCGCCAACACCACGCCGGGCAACAAGAAGGGTGGCTTGTCGAACATCGTCGAGAAGGCCATGGGCTCGATCGTGAAATCGGGCTCGTCACCCATCAGCAACGTGCTGTCGCCGGGCGAGAAGCTGAAGGCCAAGGGCTTGACCTATGCCGCCACGCCGGCCAGCGACTTCATCTGCGGCACGCTGCAGCTGGCCGCCGGCATGAACCTGCATGTGTTCACCACCGGCCGCGGCACGCCTTACGGCCTGGCTGCGGTGCCCGTCATCAAGGTGGCCACGCGCAGCGACCTGGCGCGGCGCTGGCATGACCTGATGGACGTCAACGCCGGCACCATCACCGACGGCAGCGCCACCATCGAAGACGTGGGCTGGGAACTCTTCCGCCTGATGCTGGAAGTGGCCAGCGGCCGCAAGAAGACCTGGGCCGAGCACTGGAAGCTGCACAACGCGCTGGTGCTGTTCAACCCGGCGCCGGTGACCTGAAGTTCCTCAACCGAAGACGGTGTCGCTCTGCGCGTGCGCGTCGCTGAGGAAGAGCCTCAGCAGCGGGCCTTCGTCGTCGTGTTCCCACACCCGCGCCTGCACCACGAACTGGCGCCCGGCGATGCGCAGCGCGTCGCCTTGCGCCGGCGCCACCGCGTGGCCCTGGAAGAACGCCGGCACGGCCACGCCGGTGCGGCGCAGCCAGGCCTGGTCGTCGGTGCTGAAGGTCATGAGGATGCGGAGTTCGGTGGTGCTCATGGCGGCTCGCGGTGACAGGGGCAGGGCCGGCAGCGTAGCGCATCAGCGGCGCCGATAAGTGACGAAGCTGTAGCCCGGCCCGCCGGGCGGCGCGTCGAGCGCCGGCATGCGCGCCACTTCCTGGAACTCGGCGCGGCTGAAGGCGGGGAAACTCGCGTCGCCCGCGTAGTCCCGCTCGATCTCGGTCAGCAGCAGCTCGTGCGCCGCTGGCAGCGCCGCCGCGTAGATCTCGGCGCCGCCGATGACGAAGACGCGTGCCGACCCCTGCGCCAGCGCGCAGGCTGCGTCGAGCGAACCAACGGCTTCGGCGCCGGGTGCCTGCCAGCCGGCCTGGCGCGTGATGACGATGTTGCGGCGGCCGGGCAAGGGGCGGAAGCGCGCGGGCAGCGAGTCCCAGGTCTTGCGGCCCATGATCACCAGGTGCCCCGTGGTGGTGGCGCGGAAGTGTCGCGCGTCTTCAGGTAGTTGCCAGAGCAGCGCATTGCCGCCGCCGATGACGCCGTTGCGCGCCACTGCGGCGATCAGCACGATCTCGAGGCCCGTCACACCGCCACCGGTGCTTTGATGGCGGGATGCGGGTCGTAGCCCTGCACCTCGAAGTCTTCGTACGCGTAGTCGAAGATCGAGGGTGGCCGCCGCTTGATCAGCAGCGTGGGCAGCGGCCGCGGCTGGCGGCTCAGCTGCAGCGCCACCTGCTCGCTGTGGTTGCTGTAGATGTGGCAATCGCCGCCGGTCCAGATGAAGTCGCCCACCGCCAGGTCGCACTGCTGCGCCAGCATGTGGGTGAGCAGCGCGTAACTCGCGATGTTGAAGGGCACGCCGAGGAAGATGTCGGCGCTGCGCTGGTAGAGCTGGCAGCTGAGCCGGCCCCGAGCCGAAGGCGAGTCGCCGGGTGCGACGTAGAACTGGAAGAAGGCGTGGCAGGGCATGAGCGCCATCTTGTGCAGCTCGGCCACGTTCCAGGCGCTGACGATGATGCGGCGGCTGTCGGGGTTGGTCTTCAGCTGCTTGATCACCTCGGCGATCTGGTCGATGTGACCGCCGTCGGGTGTGGGCCAGCTGCGCCACTGCACGCCGTAGACCGGGCCCAGGTCGCCATCGGGCTTGGCCCATTCGTTCCAGATCGTCACGCCGCGCTCCTGCAGCCAGGTTGCGTTGCTGTCGCCGCGCAAGAACCACAGCAGCTCCAGGATCACGCTCTTCAGGTGCACCTTCTTCGTGGTGATGAGCGGGAAGCCGGCGCGCAGGTCGAAGCGCATCTGGTGGCCGAACACGCTCTGGGTGCCGGTGCCGGTGCGGTCGGCCTTGGCCACGCCGTGCTCTGACACGTGGCGCATGAAGTCTTCGTAGGGGCTGGCGGGATGGGCGGGCACCTCAGTAGCTCCCGAACAGCGCATCGAGCGCTTGCTGGATTTCAGGACGCGCGTCGCGCAGGTGGCCCACGGCCTTGCGCAGTTCGCTGGCCGGTACGGCGCCGAGCGCGGCCGTGTCCAGCACCACGGCGTTGTCGCCGAACTTCACCAGCGGGTTCAGCTTGCGCGGGCGTGGGCCGAAGGCCGCCTCGCGGCGCAGCGGGATCACGACGCGCGTGGCCAGGTGATCGATGTAGTCGTTCTGCACGTCGACGAAGTAGGGCGTGTGCCGGCGCTCGCTGGCTTCCGGGTTGGCATAGACATCGAAGCGCGCCATCAGCGCCCCTTCATGAACGTGCGGTAGCGGGCCAACGGCAGGCCTTCGCGTTCGATGCGGGCGTTGTAGTGCGCGATGGCTTCCTTGTTCTCTTCGTTCCAGCGTTCCCAGTAGCGCTTGCGCACCTCCTCGGCCAGCAGGGCGTCCACGGTGGCCGACAGGTTCATGCCCAACTCGCGCGCGGTGTCCAGCACCGTGGCGTTGAGACTCAGGTTGACGGCGCGCTTGACGGGCTTGACGGGCTTGACGGGCTTGACGGGCTTGGTGGCCTTGTCCGCACTCAGCATGGGAAGCCTCCAGAAATCATGCGCATGGATTATGCACGCCAGATCCTGGCATCAAGCCTGCGCGGCGCCCGCCGGCTGCAGATCGAACTGCATCGCCGCCAGGCGCGCATAGAGCCCGCCGCGCGCCACCAGTTCGGCATGGCTGCCGATGTCGACGATCTGGCCACCGTCCAGCACCACGATGCGGTCGGCCTTCAGCACCGTGGCCAGGCGGTGCGCGATGACGATGGTGGTGCGATCCTGCATCGCCGCTTCCAGCGCCGCCTGCACCACGCGTTCGCTCTCGGCGTCCAGCGCACTGGTGGCTTCGTCCAGCAGCAGCAGCGGCGGGTTCTTCAGCATCGCGCGGGCGATGCTGATGCGCTGGCGCTGGCCGCCGGACAGGCGCACGCCGCGCTCGCCCAGGTAGGTGCCGTAGCCCTCGGGCAGGGTGACGATGAAGTCATGCGCGTAGGCGGCCTTGGCGGCTTCGATGACATCGTCGTCGCTGGCCTCGGGGCGGCCGTAGCGGATGTTCTCCAGCGCGCTGGTGGAAAACACCGTGCTGTCCTGCGGCACGATGCCGATGCGCTGGCGCAGCGCCGCCAGCGAGATCTGGTTCAGCGGCACGCCGTCCAGCGTCACCACGCCGGCCTGCACGTCGTAGAAGCGCAGCAGCAGCTGCAGCACCGTGCTCTTGCCGGCGCCGCTGGGGCCGACCAGCGCCACCGTCTCGCCGGGGCGCACGCGCAGGCTGAAGTCGTGCAGCGCCGCTGTCTTGGGGCGCGACGGGTAGTGGAAGCTCACGCGCTCGAAGCTCAGCGCCGAGCCGCCGCGCACCGGCGGCAGGGCGCGCGGCTGTGCGGGCTCGGCCACCGGTGAGCGCGCGGCCAGCAGCTCCATCAGCCGCTCGGTGGCACCGGCGGCGCGCAGCAGGTCGCCGTAGACCTCGGAGAGCACCGCCACCGCGCCGACGAAGATGATCACGAAGACCACCGTCTGCCCCAGGTGCCCGGCGCTGATGGTGCCGGCCAGCACCGCCTGCGTGCCCTGGTACAGGCCCCACAGCAGCGCGCCGAAGGTGGCGGTGATCATGAAGGCCACCAGGAAGGCGCGCACCCGGGTGCGCTTGCGCGCCGTCTGGAAGGCGTCTTCGGTGCTGCGGTCGAAGCGCGCGGCCTCGCGGACTTCCTGCACGTAGCTTTGCACCACCGGAATCTCGCCCAGCACCTCGGCGGCAATGGCGCTGCTGTCGGCCACGCGGTCCTGGCTGGCGCGGCTGAGCTTGCGCACGCGGCGGCCGAAGTACAGGCTGGGCAGCACCACCAGCACCAGGATGCCCAGCACCTGCGTCATGACCAGCGGGTTGGTGATGACCAGCGCAGCCAGCGCGCCGGCACCCATCACCACGTTGCGCAGGCCCATGCTCAGGCTGCTGCCGACCACCGTCTGCACCAGGGTGGTATCCGTGGTCAGGCGCGAGAGCACCTCGCCAGTCTTGGTGCTCTCGAAGAACTCGGGGCTCTGACGCAGCACGTGGGCATAGACGGCGTTGCGCAGGTCGGCAGTGATGCGCTCACCGAGCCAGCTGACGACGTAGAAGCGCGCCGCCGAGAACAGGCCCAGCGCGGCGGCCACGCCGAAGAGGGCCAGGAAGTGCTCGCGCAGCTGCATCACGCGCGCGCCGGGCTCGGCGGCGACCAGACCCTGGTCGATGAGCACTTTCAGCGCCACCGGGACGGCCAGCGTGCGGGCCGCGGCCAGCACCAGGAAGAGCACCGCCATCGCCACGGCGCCGCGATAGGGCCGGATGAAGGGCAGCAGCCCGGACAGTGAGCGCGGCGAGCTGCCGGCGGGGCGTATCGGTACGTCTTGGGCCATGGCGGCAAGTCTATGCGGGGCCCCGGTCCGGCCGCCGGACGAGCCCGGGGTGTGCGGAACCACACCACCTGCACCCTCGGGGGCTCAAGTGGCGGCTGGTTGTGGTCGAATACACGCAGGTCCTGCGCGCCGATGAACCCGTTCAAGCCCCCTCTGCCCGTCACGCGCCCCGTACCCCTGGCCGTGACGCCGCCTGCCCCCGTCGGGGGCGGTGTGCCGCTGGGCGTGGTGGGCCTGCTGCTGGGCCTGGCGGCGGTGCTGCTGGCTGCCGCCGCGGCCTGGGGGCTGGCGGCCTGGCTGCCCGGTGCGCCGTGGGGCGCTGCGCTGGCAGCGGCTTTCGGCGTCACCGCCGCCGGGGTGCCCCTGGGCTGGCTGATGTTCAGGCTGTCACGCGACTTCGACCACACCGACGGCCGCGGCGAAGCCGGCGCCACCGTGCCCGCCGGCATGTCGCGCGAGCTCTTCATGATCCTGGCCGAGCGTGAATTCGCGCGCGCCCGCCGCTACGGCACTGGCGCGGCGCTGCTGCTGGTCGATGTCGACCGCTACGCCCGCCTGTGCGAAGCGCGCGGCCCCGCTGCCGGCGAGACCGCGCTCGACGCCTTGCTGCGCCAGACCGCGCCCACGCTGCGCACGGCCGACGTGCTGACGCACTTCACTGGCGCGCAGATGGCCGTCTTCCTGGCCCATGCCGACGCCACCGGCGCGCTGGACGTGGCCGAACGCATCCGTGAACGCAGCGAGCAGATGGAAGTCACCCTGGCCGCGCAGGGCCAGATGTCGGCGCCGGCACCGCTGTTGCGCATCACCGTCAGTGCCGGCGTGGCCCACCTGCGCCCGGCACACCTGAGCCTGGCCGCGCTCATTGACGATGCGCAGGACGCCGTAGCCGCCGCCCGCCAGGCTGGCGGCAACTGCGTGCGCGCCGCGCCGGTGGACACCGGCAGCAGCGGCCTGCCCGGCAGCTGGCGCGAGCGGCGCGCGCGGCCCAAGCAGGGCGGCAATTCCTAGCCTCGTCCGGCGCACTGTCCTCACGACCCTGAAGCGCCATCCGCTGTCCTGGTCTCGTCGCCGCAAAGCCGCCAGTCGGACCCGCACACAGGCACCCGGAGGAGGTCCGGCAGCCGACAGCACACATCGGTAGGCAGCAGTCGAGGCGGTTGAGCTACAGGGCGCCAGAGCCTGCCACGCCGGTGCTGCCAGTGGCGATGCCGAGCCAATCCAGGCCAGGCCACATCAACTGCCGCCGTCAACGATTTCAGGCTTGCTGGCCACGCGCACGCGCCACCTCAGCGAGCTCGACTGCCATCGACGTCGCGTTGGCCTCGACGGTGCTCGTCGCCCCCTCTCGCCTTGTTCTTCGGGCCCATGGGCTGACGGACGCGCTGGCCCTTGCCCGCATGGGCGCCGCGGTGGCGATCGTCCTCAGCCTGGCGCTGTCGTTCAGGAGCGACGGATCGACTTGAAGCCGGATGGGGTCGCTGAAGTCGGTGCCGACCTCCCAGCGCCCAAGGTGCCGGACCATTCGCGAGGGGCTTCATTGCCTGGACATTGTCGAGGTCAGTTGCCGCCGCACCAGCCAGATCACCAGCGGTGGAAGAACCAACCATTGAGTGAGAGGCGACAGACCGACGCCAAAGCCCGGCACGATGGGCATCAGCGGCGAATACGACCAGCCCTGCAGCCAAAGTCCGGCGAGCGCGAGCCGCTCGATCGCCACGGTGATCGCCACTCCGCACGCCGTGAATCCCAGCATCCTGGTTGTCGTCGGCAAGACCACCCAGCCGCGATCGTGCACGACGAGCGCCACGACCCAGTACGCCACCACAGCAATCACGGCATCGCCGGCCGCCGCCCGGCTGCAGGTCTTCACGGCCTCCCAATGGGGTGCCACGGCCATCCGATCGAACAGCGGCACCTGCCAGAGCTCCCAAGGCAGGTTCAGCAGAAACGCGAACAGCGCGACGTTGAATTCGGGAGTCCACGTCAGCGCCTGCAGGCGCCTCAGCATGGGCTACGCCACCTGCGCAACCAGGAAGGGCCATCTCACTTTGCGACTTCGATGGCGGTCACCGTGAAGGCGCCGTCGAGCTTGACGGCCGCGAACTTCACCTTGTCGCCTTGCTTGAGGGTGTCAAGCATCTTCGGGTGCGCGACCTTGAACACCATCGTCATGCCAGGCATGTCGAGATGGGCAAGGGGACCGTGTTTGAGCGTGACCTTGCCTTGTTCCTTGTCGATCTTGCGGACCTCGCCGTCCGCCATCGGCGTGGTCGACGCGGACGCCGATGCGCCTGCGGGGTGATGCGCCGCGTGATCGGCTGCAGAGGTTTGGGCGAGGGCAGTGCCGGACAAGACGAATGCCGCTGCGGCAACGAGCGAAGAAAGCTTCATGGTGAGGTCCCTGATTCAGCGGTAGTTGGAGAAGACCCGCTCGCGACCATCCTTGCCGACGAGCAGCACCTGGTACGGGTCCTTGCGTGAGCCCATCTCCATACCCGGCGAACCGACCGGCATCCCGGGCACGGCCAGACCGATGGCCACCGGCTTCATGGCCAGCAGCTTCTTCACGTCGCTGGCGGGTACATGGCCTTCCACCCCATACCCGGCAACGACAGCCGTGTGGCAACTGCCGAACTTTTCGGGCAGGCCGTGCTTCCTGCGCGCCACCGAGGTGTCGTCGACCTCGGTCACCGCCACGGCGAAGCCGGCGGCTCTCAGGTGGTCGACCCAGGCGCCGCAGCAGCCACAGGTCGGACTCTTGAACACCTGGACCTGGGGCAGTGCCTGCCGGGCAAAGGCGGCCCGCCCTGGGACAGCCGCGGCAACACAGGCCGGCAGCGCGGCGAGAACAGTACGGCGCTTCATTTCACGACCACCTTTCCGACCCTGCCGGCCTCGCAATGACTGGGGATAAGACAGGCAAACGGGTCGTCGCCAGCCTGGGTGAACGGCCAGACGATTTCTCCTCTGGCACCGGGCTTCACGTGGGCCATGTTCGTGTCGGCGTGCGCCATGTCCGGAAACTTCTTCATCAGTTCATTGTGTGCCTTGAGTTCCCGGGTGGTGCCCAACACCATCTCGTGCAGCACCTTGCCGCTGTTGGCGACAACGAAGCTCACCGTCTCGCCGCGCTTCACGGTGACGTGGGCAGGCGTGAACCCAAAGGCGTCGGTCATGTCGAGCTTGACCGTGCGGGTGACCCGCTTGGGATCACCCTCGCGGCCTCAAGGATGATCGGCCCGCTGGTCTGTGCGTGCAGGGCAACGAAAGTTCCCGGTGCATGGCGCATCGATTCAACTTGGGACGCGGCGCACGCCACGCGATGCGCGGCGTTTGGCAGCGGCTGCCGCTGTCGACAGGGTGTCCGCTGCCGCCAGACCCTCCAGGATGGGGCACTCCGGCCGATCGTCCCCGTGACAGCCATGCACCAGGTGTTCGAGCGACGACTTCATCGCCCACAGATCCGCGGCCTTCTGCTCCAGCTCCTTGATGTGCGTCTGCGCGAGTGCCTTGACCTCGCGGCTCGGCCGCCGATGGTTGTGCCACAGGCTGACCAACTCGGCGATCTTGGTCAGCGAAAACCCAAGGTCGCGTGAGTGCCGGATGAAGCGCAAGGTGTGGACGTCGCTCTGCTCGTACTGCCGATACCCGGACTCCGTACGCCGGGCGGCCGGCAACAGCCCCACCTCTTCGTAGTGCCGAATCATCTTGGCCGACACGCCGGACGCGCGTGCTGCCTCGCCAATGTTCATCATGAGCCTGCTCCCGAAAGCTGCCTGCTTCGCGGGTCAGTCTAGACCTTCCTACGCTGGCAAGGTCAAGCAGCATGCACACGAATGAATGTTGCTCCCGAAGTGACTTGACCCTCCCTCGGTGGGAAGCATGAAAGTGGGCTCATCGAAAGCCAACGGAGAGCAAGATGATCACCTTCGAAGTCCACGACATGACCTGCGGCCATTGCGTCAGCAGCATCACCCAGGCGGTGCGTGCGATCGACCCGAGCGCGAAGCTCACTGCCGATTTGGCAACGCACCGGGTACAGATCGAGTCGGCCGGGTCGGACAGGACCCAGCTGAGCAACGCCATTCGTGAGGCCGGCTACACGCCTGTACCGGTCGACGACGCAGCGGTCCTGAAGAAGCAAGCACCACCGCGCAGCAGCTGCTGCTGTCGCTGAGCGATCGATTCGCGGGCGCCTTGATACTCGTCAAACGTCCGCAGCCTTCATCGGCTCACTCTGAGGCGCCAAGCTGCGCGACGGGTCGGTGCAAGTTCGGTGCCGTACAGATGGCCGCGTGCATTGGATGTAGTTTCAGCTTCCCGCTCTCATCTGCGGAATTTCGCTCGCGTTGTGCAGCAAACGGCACGAACACCGGAATCACCTCCGCCTCTCGGCGTCCTGGTGACGAGCAGTCAACCCCACACATCAGGAGTTCACCATGCACGCAGTTCGCATCCTCGTTGCCTTGTCGGTCGCCGCCCTCGCGACAGCCTGCGCAAGTCCCGGCGCCACAAATGCCGCACCGCCCTCCGCCGGCATGGCGCCGATGGCGATGGGCGCAGCCGGAATGACGGCGGCGCCGGATCCGCGCATGAAGGCCATGCAGGAGATGCACCAGAAGATGATGAGCGCCAGCACGCCCGCCGAACGCCAGGCCCTGATGGCCGACCACATGCAGGCGATGCAGGGCGGCATGACCATGATGAAGGAGATGCATGCCCTGCACAGCGCTGGCGGCATGGGTGGCATGGGCATGATGGGCTCGCCCGGCGGCGCGGCTCCGATGGCCGGCATGGACCATGGCAAGGGCATGCCGGCCGACCTGGCGAAGCGCCACCAGATGATGGCCGACCACATGGCCATGATGCAGATGATGGTGGACATGATGGCCGACCGGATGCCGCGGGCCGCACCGGGGAAGTGAGTGCGCGGCCATGACCAGGACGCCCGCTGCGACCTGTCCGCCTGCGCCCCCGAGCGATGGATTGACCGATGTCCTGCCGAAGCAGGACTGCGTGCGGGCCCTGGGCAGAGTGACCGATGCGCTGACCCGTAATCGCGAAGTCGCGGCGGTCGCGCAAGACGTACGAGCCCGGCCGGAGCGGGTTGCTGTTCTGGCTGGGCCTGATCGGGCGCTTGACATTCCGGCGATGGGAAGGTCCATGCTGGTCTTGCGTTGACACCCCCGCAGCGCTTTGAAGGAGATCAGCATGGACCACCCTACAAACCACGACACCTCGACAACTGAGTCGAATCCCCTCAAGCCCCGCGCCTGGGGCATTGCGCTGACGATGGTGGCGTTGGTCGGCGCCTTCTATCTGCTGCGGGAACACTGGAACCATGTCGCAGGCAGCTGGCCTTACCTGCTGCTGCTGGCCTGCCCGCTGATGCATCTGTTCCACGGTCACGGTGGACACGGGCGACACCGCGGCAACGCCGGCCGGCCCGGGCAGGAGTGAAGCCCATGGACATGCCCACCCCCGCCGAGCGCAGCGGCCACACCGGGCATCAGCACGGGCCTGATCACGACCCTCACGAGCACCCCGCATCCGGGTCCGCCGAAGAGGCGCTGAAGGACCCGGTCTGCGGCATGACGGTCACGCAAGCCTCCCCGCACCGGGCCGAGCATGCCGGCCGACCCTACTGGTTCTGCAGCGCCGGCTGCCGCACGAAGTTCCTGACCGCGCCGCAGAAGGCCCTGCTGCCGGCAGCAGCGCCGGCCGGGCCCAGCCCTGCCGCCGCCGGCACCGCCGGCACCACCTACACCTGCCCGATGCACCCGGAGATCCGCCAGGACCATCCGGGCCACTGCCCCAAGTGCGGCATGACGCTCGAACCCGTCATGCCGAGCCTGGCCGACGAAGCCAACCCGGAGCTGGCGGACTTCACCCGTCGCTTCTGGTGGACGCTGCCGCTGACGGTCATCGTGACGGTATTGGCCATGGTCGGCCACCAACTCGGCTGGATGCCCATGGCCACGCAGAGCTGGCTCGAACTCGTGCTCTCGGTGCCCATCGTGCTGTGGGCCGGCTGGCCGTTCTTCGTGCGCGGCGCGCAGTCGGTGGTGAACCGCAGTCCCAACATGTGGACGCTGATCGCACTGGGCACGGGCTCGGCCTTCGTCTACAGCGTCGTGGCCACGGTGGCGCCGCAGGTGTTCCCGGACTCCTTCGTCTCGATGGGCCGCGTCGCGGTGTACTTCGAAGCTGCGGCGGTGATCATCTCGCTGACACTGCTCGGCCAGTTGCTGGAACTGAAGGCCCGCTCGCAAACGTCGGCGGCAATCAAGTCGCTGCTGGGCCTGGCGCCCAAGACGGCGCGGCGCATCGCCGCCGACGGCTCGGAAGAAGACATCCCGCTGGCCAACGTGCACGTCGGCGACAGGCTGCGCGTGCGGCCCGGCGAGAAGGTGCCCGTTGACGGCGTGGTGGTCGAGGGCAGCAGCGCGCTCGATGAGTCGATGCTGACCGGCGAGCCGCTGCCGGTCACCAAGCGCGTGGGCGACAAGCTGATCGGCGCCACGCTGAACACCAGCGGCGCGCTGGTGATGCAGTCCGAGCATGTCGGCTCGGCCACCGTGCTGTCGCAGATCGTGCAGATGGTCGCTCTTGCACAGCGCTCGCGCGCGCCGCTGCAGCGCATGGCCGACGCCGTGGCCGGCTACTTTGTCTACGGCGTCGTGGCGGCAGCAGTGCTGACCTTCTTCGGCTGGGGCTTGTTCGGGCCCGAGCCGAGCTGGGTCTATGGCCTGATCAATGCGGTGGCGGTCCTCATCATCGCCTGCCCCTGTGCGCTGGGGCTGGCCACGCCGATGTCGATCATGGTGGCCACGGGCCGCGGCGCCACCCATGGCGTGCTCTTCCGCGACGCCGCAGCGATCGAGAACCTGCGCAAGGTCGACACCCTCATCGTCGACAAGACCGGGACGCTGACCGAAGGCCGGCCGAGCTTCGAGAAGGCCATCGGCGTGGACGGATTCGACGCCGACGAGGTCTTGCGTCTCGCCGCCAGCCTTGACCAGGGCAGCGAGCATCCGCTGGCCGCGGCCATCGTGACGGCGGCGCATGAGAAGAAACTGAACCTCGACAAGCCCGAGCAGTTCGATTCCGCCTCTGGCATCGGCGTGCGCGGCACGGTCGCCGGCAAGGCGCTGGCGCTCGGCAACACGGCGTTGATGACGCAACTCGGCGTCGACGTGACGCCGATGGCCGCACAGGCCGAGGCGCTGCGCGCGCAAGGCGCCAGCGTGATGCACCTGGCTGTCGATGCCAAGCTTGCCGGCATCCTGGCCGTGTCCGACCCCGTGAAGGCGACCACCGCCGAGGCGCTGGCAACGCTGCGCAAGGCGGGCATCCGCGTCGTGATGGCCACCGGCGACGGCCTGACCACGGCGCGCGCGGTGGGTCAGCGCCTGGGCATCGACGAGGTGCATGGCGAGGTCAAGCCTGCCGACAAGCTCAAGCTGGTGGAGAAGCTGCAGTCCGAGGGCCGTGTCGTCGCCATGGCCGGCGATGGCATCAACGATGCCCCGGCTCTGGCCCGCGCCGATGTCGGCATCGCCATGGGCACCGGCACCGACGTGGCGATGAACAGCGCGCAACTCACGCTCGTCAAGGGGGATTTGCGCGGCATTGCCACGGCCACCGCGCTGTCGGTGGCGACGGTGGCGAACATGAAGCAGAACCTGGCTTTCGCCTTCGTCTACAACGCGCTCGGCATCCCGCTCGCCGCAGGTCTGCTCTACCCGTTCACCGGCTGGCTGCTGTCGCCGATGATCGCGGCGCTGGCGATGAGCCTGAGTTCGGCGTCGGTGATCGGCAACGCCTTGCGCCTGCGCGGCGCGGCAATCGTCGAGGCCTGACCAAGAAGGCGCCGACGCCTTGCGCGGCGTCTCACGCGGCCGGCTACTTCTGCTTGGCCAGCCAAGCGTCGAAGGTCGCGATCTCCTTCTTCTGCGCCGCCATGATCTGCCGGGCCATGGTCTTCATGGCCGGCGACTTGCCGTGCGCGATCTGCATCTCTGCCATGTCCACAGCCTGCTGGTGATGCAGCTTCATCATCCTCGCGAAGTCCTTGTCGACGTCACCCGACGGCTGCATCTTCTGCATGCCGTCCATGCCCATCATCATGGTGGCCTTCATGTCATGCGAGCCTGAGCTGCCGTGCTGCATCTTCCCCATGTTCATGGAGCCTGAAGCCGGCGTGACTGGCGCGGTCTGCCCAGATGCTCCGCCTGCAAACAGGACGAGCGCGATCAGCGCGGTGAGGCGATACGATGAGCAAGAGCCAAGCGGGCTGCGGTTCATAGGGCACTCCTGAATCGAAAGGGTCGAGAGACGTCGAGCCGAAATGGCTGACGAGTCGTCCAGCCAGCACTTCGGAACATCGCATCATCGGCACACGTCTCCTGCGCGACTGTGCGCGAGCGAACGCAGTGCGGCCATCGACCGTCTTGCTCACCCTTCCTTCAAGTAACGACTGCCGCAACGACTGCCTTCACGTGGCCATCTTCTGGTGACAACCGTGACCTTGCTTCCGCTGCGACATTGACGCGACGGGATGCCAGGATCCTGCCTGTCGCCACCGTCAGCTCGTGGCCGGCAGTGTGAGTTCGAGCCCGGCAGAACCCGCCCTCTCTGGCGCCCAGGACGTTGTGCTTCCAGCGCACCAAAGGTCCTACATCCTCAGCGCGGCGGCATAGCCCGTCAGCTCCAGGTAGCCCAGGCCGACACGCCGGCCCTGCGCATCGAGCAGCTCGCTCAGGCCTTCCCAGTAGATGGTGCCGGTGCTGCCGCGGCTGTCGAGTTCCTGCGCGTCGGCCAGCGCCCGCACCCCGAAGCGGCCGGCCGGTGTGTCCACCTGCCACTGCACCGGGTAGCTGGCGCCGCTGGACGGGCTGCGCCAGCGGCGGCCCGGCGTGAAACGCACCTCGTCGGCGGTGTAGGCGCGGCTGGCAGAGCCCGCGGCGCGGAAGCTGCCGCCGGCCCACAAGGCGCTGCCGTCGGCGCGCCGCAGCACGAAGGCGGTGAGCGCGCTGCCGTCGAAGAGGTTGAAGCCGATCCAGTCCCAGCCGACGGCGCCGGGAGCCAGGTATTCGTTGCTCCACTCGTGGTCCATCCAGGCGCGGCCCGCGGCGTGCGTCTCGCGGCCCTGCACGGTGAGCGTGCCCGATGCTGCCAGCTGCGGCTCGCTGACGTAGTGGCTGGCCTGGTGTTCCAGCGGCCCCTTGCGTGAATAGCCGGCGTCGCCCTGCAGCAGCAGCGGCTGGGTGCGGGTGAGGCTGAGGTCCAGGCCGAGTTCGCGGCCGGGGGCACGGGCGCGCCAGGCGCTGTTGTCGTCGCGCAGGGTCCAGCCGCCCAGTTGGACATCACCGCGGCCGACCTGCGCGGCGCCGGTACGGGCTTCGGCATCGCCGTTCCAGCGCACGATGCGCTGGTCATGCACATGCACGCCGCCCGCCAGTTGCGTGATGGCGGCATGGGCGAAGAGCAACTGGCGCGCCGCAAAGCGGCTGCGGTTGCCCTCGGCCAGACCGGTGCGGCTGCGGAAGAAGGTGATCTGGAAGCCATGCGTGGGCGCGGCCTCGCTGCCCAGCCAGCCCGTGGCGTACCACCACTCGGTGCGCGCGTCGAGGTGCGCGCCGTGGTCGCGCGGAAACATGAGGGCCTGGTCGCGGCGGACGCCTTCCGCGCGCGCAGGCAGCGCGGCGCCAGCCGCCATCGACACCAGCCAGGCGCGGCGGCGCGGGTTCACCAGTCCTCCTTCACCGACAGCACGGCGGCGCGGCCGGCGGCCTGGCGCGCGGCGAAGGCCGCGGTGGCCGTGCCGGCCACCAGCACCGCCGCCGCCAGCAGCGCCAGCCGGCCCCAGGGCAACACCAGTTCCATGGTCCAGTGGAAGCTCTGCGGGTTGACGACGAACACCAGCACCATGCTCACCGCCACGCCCAGCACGAGGCCGACCAGGGTGCCGGCCGCCACCCAGGCGCCGCCTTCGCCGGCGACCACGGCCACCACCTGGCCGCGCGTCAGGCCCAGGTGCGACAGCAGCCCGAACTCCTTGCGCCTGGCCAGCACCTGCGCCGACAGACTCGCTGCGATACCCACCAGCCCGATGGCGATGGCCACCGCCTGCAGGTAGTAGGTGACGGCGAAGCTGCGGTCGAAGATGCGCAGCGAGAGCTTGCGCAACTCGGCACTCGACGCGAAGTCGAGCATGGCCGGATCGGGCAGCAACGCGCGCAGGGCGGCCTGCACGGCCGCTGCATCGGTGCCCGGCGCGAGCCAGAGCGACAGGTCATTCAGCCGCTCATCGCCAGTCAAGCGGCGGTAGTCGGCGGCGTCGATGACCACGGCGCCAAACTGCCGCGCGTAGTCGCGCCAGACGCCACGCACGCGGGCCGGGATGCCCGGGCCCAGCGGCAGCGTCAACATCGTGCCGGGCGCGGCGCCGTAGAGCGAGACCATGGCTTCGCTGACGAAGATGCCGACCTCGCCTGCCTTCGCCGGCAGCGGCGCGGCCAGCAGCGGCAAGGTGGCCTGAGGGTCGGGCAGCGGCCGCGCGATCAGCGTCACCGCGGGCCGGTCGGTGGCCAGCTGCAAGGCGCGCATGCGCGCCGCCATCACGCGCTGCACCCCGGGCACGGCCGCCGCGCGGGTGGCGAAGTCGGCCGGCAGCCAGGCCTGCTCTGCCGTGCCGCTGCTGGCGGCGGTGCGTGCGTACAGGTCGGCGGGCAGCACGCTGTCGAGCCAGGTGGCCACGCCGTCGCGGAAGCTGGCCACCATCACCGTGAGCGCCACGCTCAGGGCCAGGCTGGCGACCACGCCGGCCACTGCGGCGGTGGCCGTGCGGCGCTGGAAGCGCGCGCGCTGCAGCGCCAGCAGCAGCAGCGCACCGTGCACTTCGGGCGCCAGCTTCAGCAGTGCATGCACCACCGCCGGCACCAGCACCACACCGCCGAAGAGGATGGCCGCCACGCCGATGTAGGCGGCCAAGGGCAGGCCGAAAATGGGCGGCGCAAAAGCCGCCGCGCTGCCCACGCCGAGCAGCAGCAGGCCTGGCCATGCGGGCGGCGCATGGCCTTCCGGCGTGCCCAGGCCTTTGAGCGCCAACGCGGGCGACAACTGCTCGGCCTGCCGCGCCGGCCACCAGCCGCCCACCAGCGCGGCCGCAGTGCCGAGCAGGCCGAAGACCAGCGTGCCGAGCCAGCCGAAGCGCAGCGGCGGCGCGATGCCGGGGAAGTAGCCGCCACCCAGATCGCCCGCCATGAAGCGCAGCGCCGCGTAGGCCAGCCCGGCGCCGAGCAGCAGGCCCAGCACGCTGCCGGCCGCGCCCAGCAGCGCACATTCGGCCAGCACCCAGGTGCGCCGTTGCCGGGCGGTCAGGCCCAGCACGCCCAGCAAGGCGAAGGTGGGGGTGCGCTGCGCCACGCTGAGCGACACCACCGAAAAGACGAGGAAGGCGCCGACGAACAGCGCCACCAGCGCCAGCACCGTGAGGTTGACGCGGTAGGCGCGTGACAGGTTCGACACACGTTGCTCGGCATCGTCGGCCGCCGCCGCGGCCACGCCCGCTGGCAGCGCCAGCCGCGCCAGCAGCGCGGCGCGGTCGGTGCCGGGCACGAGGCGGATGTCGATGCGCGAGAGCCTGCCCGGTTCGCCGGCCGCGCCGAAGTGCTGCTGCGCGCCGGCCAGATCCATCACTACCAGCGCCGTGCCCGCCGCCGCGGTGCTGCCGACCACGCGCAGCGGCACATAGCTGCTGCCGGCCTGCAACTGCAGCGGTGCGCCCTCGGCCAGGCCGAGCAGGCGGCTGGCCGTGGCGTTCAGGAAGGCGACC
>JANNFE010000199.1:0-2328 GCA_031379415.1 Betaproteobacteria bacterium
GCCCCCGCCTGGCTGCGCGCGCAGACGCCGGAGAAGCCGAAGATCACGCTGGCCGTCGGCGGCAAGAACCTGCTGTACTACCTGCCGCTGACCATCGCCGAGCAGCGCGGCTACTTCAAGGCCGAAGGCCTGGACGTGACCATCGTCGACTTCGCCGGCGGCGCACGCGCGCTGCAGGCCGTGGTGGGCGGCAGCGCCGACGTGGTGAGCGGCGCCTTCGAGCACACCGTCAACATGCAGTTCAAGGGCCAGCGCCTGCGCGCCTTCGTGCTGCAGGGCCGCGCGCCGCAGATCGTGCTGGGCGTGAACCCGAAGACCATGCCGGCCTACAAGACCGTGGCCGACCTGAAGGGCAAGAAGATCGGCGTCACCGCGCCCGGCTCGTCGACCAACGTGATGGTGAACTTCATCCTCGCCAAGGCCGGGTTGAAGCCGAGCGACGTGTCGATCATCGGCGTCGGCGCGGCGCAAGGCGCGGTGGCGGCCATGCGCGCCGGGCAGATCGACGCCATCAGCAACCTCGACCCGGTGATCACGCTGTTGCAGCGCGGCGGTGACCTGAAGATCGTTTCCGACACGCGCATCGTGGCCGAGGCCGAGAAGGTCTTCGGCGGCCCCATGCCGGCGGGCTGCCTGTACGCACCGCAGGCGCTCATCGACAAGAACCCGCTCACCATCCAGGCGCTGGCCAACGCCATCGTGCGTGCCGACAAGTGGATCCAGACCGCCGGCGCCAAGGACATCATCGAGACCGTGCCCGAAGGCTTTCTGCTCGGCGACCGCGCCGTCTACATCGACGCCTTCCTGGCCGCCAAGGGTGCTCTGTCGCCCGACGGCATGATCCCCGAGAAAGGGCCCGACACGGCCTTCCGCGCGCTGGCCAGCATCGACGCCGAGATCGCCAAGGCCACGCTGGACTTGAGCGCGGTG
Organism: Betaproteobacteria bacterium; assembly: GCA_031379415.1. GTDB lineage: Bacteria > Pseudomonadota > Gammaproteobacteria > Burkholderiales > Burkholderiaceae_C > Rubrivivax. The sequence continues at coordinate 931 of JANNFE010000199.1, forward strand.
TACACCAACGACTTCGTCAGACGAGCAAACGCGAAGTACCCCAAAGGCTGAGCCCCGCGCCCTGTCACCACCGGAGACCCGAAATGAGCACCGAACTGCTGCTGGAACGTGTGTTGCCGCTGCCACCCGCCGACATCTGGCGCGCCTGGAAGGAGCCGGCGCTGCTGATGCGCTGGTTCTGCCCTGCGCCCTGGCAGACGGTGGAATGCGAAATCGACATGCGCCCGGGCGGCGCCTTCCGCGCCGTGCTGCAGGGGCCGGACGGCGAGCGCGTCACACATGTCGGCTGCGTGCTCGAAGCCGATGCGCCTTCGCGTCTGGTGTGGACCACGGCGCTGCTGCCCGGCTTCGTGCCGGCGGCTGAATCGACCGGCGTGCCGGCCTTCACCGCCGTGCTCACCTTCGAAGCGGTGGAAACCGGCACACATTACAAGGTGCGTGCCCTGCACCGCGACACCGACGCCGCGCAGGCGCATGCCACGATGGGCTTCCACGAAGGCTGGGGCGCGGCGCTGTCGCAGCTGGTGGGTGCCGTGAAGGGGCACGTCGCCGAAGGTTGATGAAAGCCCCGTGACTTCAGCCCAGATCATCGTCCTGGCCACGCCGGTCTTCCTGCTGCTGATGGCGCTGGAAGTCGCGGTGGGCCGGGCTCGCGGCCGCCAGACCTACCGCCTGAACGACACGCTGTCCAGTGTGGGCCTGGGCGTGATGAACCAGGTGACGGGCCTCTTCGGCACGCTGATGCTGCTGGGCTTGTACACGCTGGCCTTCGAAAGGCTGACGCTGCTGAGCCTGCCGGTCGATTCGGTGTGGACCTGGCTCTTCGCGCTGGTCTTCTACGACTTCTGCTACTACGGGCTGCACCGCGCCGGCCACCGCGTGGCGGTGCTGTGGACGGCGCATGCCGTGCACCACCAGAGCGAGGACTACAACCTCGGCACCGCCTTGCGCCAGACGAGCAGCGGCTTCCTGCTGGCCTGGTTGTTCTACCTGCCACTGGCCGTGGCTGGCGTGCCGCCGCTGGTGTTTGCCGTGGTGGGCTTGATCGACCTGCTCTACCAGTTCTGGGTGCACACGCAGCAGGTGGGCAAGCTGGGCTGGTTCGACCGCTGGTTCTGCGCGCCCAGCAACCACCGCGTGCACCACGCGGTGAATGACCGTTATGTGGACAGGAACTATGGCGGCATCCTGATCGTCTGGGACCGCCTCTTCGGCACCTACGCCACCGAGGACGACGATGAGCCCGTGGTCTACGGCACGCGCGCGCCGCTGCGCAGCTTCAACCCGCTGTGGGCCAACCTTCAGGTCTATGCCTCGTTGGCCTGCGACAGCTGGCACGCCGCGTCATGGGCCGACAAGCTGCGCGTGTGGTTGAAGCCGCCGGGCTGGCGGCCGGCC
>JANNFE010000223.1:0-27620 GCA_031379415.1 Betaproteobacteria bacterium
TACAAGAGCGGCCACGCGCTCAACAACAAGCTGCTGCGCAAGCTGCTGGCCGACCCGACGGCTTACGACATCGTCACTTTCGAAGCCGATGCCGATGCGCCCCAGGGCTTCGCCGAACTGGCGCCGGCCTGGTAGCGCGGCATGCTCGTCTTCCGCCTCGTCTTCGGCCTGCTGCTGGTGTCCGGCCTGCTGTGCTTCGCGGCCTACGTGGCCACCGGGCAGGCGGTGTGGCGGCAGCGCGGCATCGTGCTCGTGAAGTGGACGCTGATCTCGGCGCTGGGCTTCTTCGCCGTGCTCATCCTCGAGCGCTTGGCGCTCGCGCTCTAGCGCCGTTCCGGCCTAGCGCTCCTGCGACGGCCGCGGCGGCGTCTTCGGTCTCTCGCCCACCGTCACCTGCACGTCCAGCGCCTGCGCGCCGCGTTGCAGGCCCAGCCGGGCCGGCTGGTTGGGTGCCAGCGCGGCCACTGCGGCATAGAGATCGGCGGTGTTGCGCACCGGCTTGTCGCCGACCTTGACCACCACGTCACCAGGGCGCACGCCGCCCTGGGCGGCCGGGCCGCTCTGCAGCACGCCGGTGATGAGCACGCCGTTCTTCACCGGCAGGTTCAGGCTGTCGGCGAGTTCGGCGCTGAGGTCGCGCGGCTCCACGCCGATCCAGCCGCGGCGCACGCTGCCGCCCTGGATCAGCGCTGCCATCACTTCGCGCGCGGTGTCCACCGGCACCGCGAAGCCGATGCCCAGGCTGCCGCCCGTGCGGCTGAAGATGGCGGTGTTGATGCCCACCAGGGCACCGTTGGCGTCGACCAGGGCGCCGCCCGAGTTGCCGGGGTTGATGGCGGCGTCGGTCTGGATGAAGTTCTGGAAAGGCGAAGAGCCGGCCTGCTTGCGGTCGAGCGCGCTGACGATGCCGGCCGTCACCGTCTGGCCGACGTTGAAGGGGTTGCCGATGGCCAGCACGGCGTCGCCGACGTTGAGCGCGCGCACATCGCCCAGCGCGATGACGGGCAACTGGTCGAGGTCGATCTTGAGAACCGCGATGTCGGTCTCGGCGTCGCTGCCCACCAGCTTGGCGCGCGTGCTGCGGCCGTCGGCCAGCTGCACTTCGATGTCGGTGGCATCTTCCACGACGTGGTGGTTGGTGAGCAGGTAGCCCTCGGGCGCCACGATGACGGCCGAGCCCAGGCCCACCTGCTGCTGCGGCGCGCCGCCACCTTCGCCGAAGAAGAACTTGAAGCGCGGGTCGTCGCTGTGCGGGTTCTTGCGGGTCACCTTGGTGGCGGTGACGCTCACCACCGCGGGCGCGGCGCGGCGCGCGGCCAGCGCATAGCCGCTGGCGCCACCGCTGGCCGCCGCCATGGGTGCCACCACCTGCAGCAGCGTGGGCGCCGGCAGCACGCCCTGCACCACGCCGGCACGGCCGCCGGGCAGCCATTCGGGCTTGAGGGTCAGCACCACGAAGAGCACTGCCACGGCCACGGTCACGGCCTGCGAGAAAACGAGCCAGGTTCTACGCCACATGGGTGAATCACAATCAGCGCATGGCTGATCGGGTTGAAGTCGAGTCCTTCCTGCAGGCGCTGCTGCAGCCAGAGACGTTCAAGGATTATGGGCCGAACGGTCTGCAGGTCGAGGGCCGGCGCAGCGTGGGGCGCATCGCCTCGGGTGTGACGGCCAGCCTGGCCTTCATTGACGCCGCCATCGCGGCCGGCGCCGACACGCTGCTTGTGCACCACGGCCTGTTCTGGCGCGGCCAGGACGGCCGTCTGACGGGCTGGCTGGGCGCGCGGGTCAAGCGGCTGATGGCGGCCGATGTCAACCTGTTCGCCTACCACCTGCCGCTGGATGCGCATGCCGAACTGGGCAACAACGCGCAGTTGGGGCGGCTCCTGGGTTTGGTGGCCGGTGGGCGTTTCGGCGAGCAGAGCCTCGGTTTCATGGCCCCGGCCGCGTTGCCGCTGGACGCCCTGGTGCAGATGCTGCACCAGCAACTGGGCCGCGAGCCCTTGCTGGTGCGCGGCGACGGCCGACCGCTGCGCCGCGTGGCCTGGTGCACCGGCGGCGCGCAGGGCTGGTTCGAGGCCGCCATCGCAGCCGGCGCCGATGCCTACATCACCGGCGAGATCAGCGAGCCGCAGGCCCACCTGGCGCGCGAGACCGGCGTGGCTTTCCTGGCCTGCGGCCACCATGCCACCGAGCGCTACGGCGCGCCGGCCGTGGCAGCGCACGTGGCTGCGCACTTCGGCATCGAGCACGGTTTCATCGAGATTCCCAACCCCGCATGAAGCCCTTGCTGCTGACCATGGGCGACGCCGCAGGCATCGGCCCGGAGATCATCGTGCGTGCCTGGCAGGCCGGGGAACTGGCCGACGCCGTGGTCATCGGCGACGCCGCGGTGCTGCGCCGCGCCGGCAGCCCGATGACCGCCGTGATCGAGACGCCGGCCGATCTGCCCGATGTGCCGCCGGGCTGCCTGCCCGTGATCGTGCCGCCCGGCTTGCCCGAAGGCCTGGCCACGCTGCCGCTGGGCCAGGTGGATGCGCGCAACGGTGCCGCCGCGGCGCGCTGCATCGAACACGCCGTGCGCCTGGTGCTGGCTGGCGAAGGCAGTGCCATCGTCACTGCGCCCATCCACAAGGAAGCCTGGTCGGCCGCTGGCGTGCCGTATCCGGGCCACACCGAGATGCTGCAGGCCCTGGCTGCCACGCCCGGCCAGCCGCTGCCACCCGTGCGCATGATGCTGGCCAACGAGGAATTGCGGGTGGTGCTCGTCACCATCCACACCTCCTTGCGGCGTGCCATCGACGAAGTGACTTTCGACGCCGTGCTACAGACCCTGCGCATCAGCCACCGAGCCGCCGCGGTCTGGGGGCAACGGAACCCGCGCATCGCCGTGGCCGGGCTCAACCCGCATGCCGGCGAAGGTGGCCTCTTCGGCGACGAGGAACTGCGCATCATCGGCCCGGCCATCCAGGCTGCTGTCGCCGAAGGCCTGGACGCCAGCGGCCCCTACGCCCCCGACACCGTGTTCATGCGCGCGCGCCGCGGCGAGTTCGACCTCGTGGTGGCGATGACCCACGACCAGGGCCTGATTCCGGTGAAGTACCTGGGCGTGGAGCAGGGCGTCAACGTCACGCTGGGCCTGCCCTTCGTGCGCACCAGCCCCGACCATGGCACGGCTTTCGACATCGCCGGCAGGTCGCCGGCCGACCCGGCGAGCTTGATCGCCGCTGCGCGTCTGGCGCGGCGCCTGGTTCAGGCGGCCTGAGCGCCCAGGCTGGCCAGCTGCTTGCGCGCGCGCGCCGTGGCGCGCTCCACCAGGTAGGCGCCTTCGTAAGCCTTCAGACGCCCGGTTTCGCACAGGCGCGCGAGCATGCGCTGCGTGAGCGAGATCGTCTTGCGATGGCGCCCGCCATGCGTGAACATGAAGAAGCTGCGGCCCGGGCTGACGTGCGACAGGCGCACCTTCTGCCACTGGCCGTTGATGTGCATCCGGTAGGCAAAGCCGATCTCGATGTGGTCCATCAGCGCACGGCCTTCGGTGGGTTCGGCCGGCTCGCTGGACGCCGGCAGGCCCGGGAGCGCGGGCCCGGGGTCGTTGGCGGGCTCGACTTCGGCGCCGAGGTCGATGTCGACCTGGCCGTTCCAGTCCACCGCCGACTCCTGCACCAGGCCGACGCGCTGCGCTTCCTCGGCGCTGAACTGCGGCGGCGTGACCTCGTCGGTCAGCACCGGCAGCGGCGGCGCCGCCTTGAGGTCGGCGCGCGACGGCAGCGGCCGCTGCAGCGCGCCTTCCACCTGGCGCGCCATGAGGTTGATGTCGAGCTGGCGGCCGGCCGGGCTTTTCAGCGCCTCGGCATGCGAAGGCATCAGCTGGCCGAAAAACACGCGGCGCTGGGCCTCGGGCCAGGCGATCAGGTTCATGCCCACGGTCAGGTCCTGCATCAGCTTGGGCAGCTCGGCCAGGAAGGCTTTGCGGTGCTGCGGCGTGGCCTTGGGCTGCACACTCAGGAAGAGCTCGCGCCCGGCGCCACGCAGGCGCTGCGCCAGCGGCCCTTCGGCGCCGCCCTCATCGGCGGCACGCAGCAGCACCTGGCTCCAGGTCTTGCTGAGGAAGTCACGCAGGAAGGGCGGCGCCGACACGTCCTTCAGCTCACCTTCCAGGCGCAGCGCGTAAAGCTGGCGCAGGCGCTGCTGGTCTTCCTTCTCCAACAGCAGCGAAGCCGCGTCGGCGCCGCCGCCCGGGTCGCGCGTGGCCAGCTCGGCGGTGAAGGCTTCCAGCGCCGCCAGCTTCTGTTCGTAGACCTCGATCTGCTCGAAGTCGCCGTCGACCACCTCGTGGATCAGCGCCTTGACCTTGGCCAGAAAGGCCTTCGCGCCTTCGTCGCCGAAGTCCTCGAAGGCTGCGCCCAGCGAGGCGATGCGGTTGATGAAGCGCCGCACCGGGTGCTTGCGCGACGAGAAGAACGTGGGGTCGCCCAGGGCCGCGCGCAGCACCGGCAGCTGAAGCCGCGCGATCTGGCGCGCCATCTGCGGCGGCACCTTGGGGTCGGCCAGGATCTGGTCGAAGAGGAAGCCGATGACGTCGATCACCATGTGATCGAGCGTGCCCTTGCTGGCCTGGCGCAGTTCGTCGCGGTGGGCGCGGATGAGGTTGGCCGGCAGCGGCGCGCCGGGGCCTGTATCGGCGCCGTAGCTGCCGTAGTCGCCGCCACCGCCGGAGCTGCCACCCAGGTCGTCGCTGTAGGCCAGGCGGCGGATCAGCGTCATCAGGGCCGGGTCGACCTGGCCGAAGGAGCGGCCGGGGCCGCCCGAGCGCGTCGACGGGCCGAAGCCGCCCGAGGGCCGGCCGCCGTGCCCGCCGTGGCTGGTGGCAAAGCCTGAGCGGCCGCCGCGTTCGTCGGCGCCGCGCGCCAGCGCCTGCAGCGCCGAGTGCGGGCCGGGAATGGTGTCGCCGTCGCTGTCGGGTCCGCTGCCGGCTCCGCTGCCAGAACCGCGGTGGGGCCGGTTGCGCACCGTCAGGCCGTGCGGCTGGACCCCTGCGTTGCGCAGTTCGGCCACGATGGCGGCGTAGGTCTGGCGCAGCAGGCCACCGAGCGAGCGGCTGAACTCGCCCGACAGCACCTTGCGGATCTCGGGCCGCTCCGACACCGCCTCGATGCCCTTGATCATGGCGTGGCCCACGAGGTCGGGGCGCAGCGGGTTGCGGTCGCGTTCGCCACCGGCTTCGCCGAGCAGGGCGCTGACGTAGCCGCCGAGTTCTCGCAGTTCCCATTCGCAGTCGTGCGCCACTTCCATGCCGAAGCGGTCGGCCGAGATCTGCGCCTCGACCTCCTTGTCCTCGACCAGGCTGAGCGTGGCCCAGTCGGTGGGCGCGGGCGCAGGCGGCGCGGCGGCCGCCGCGTTCACACGCGGGCCCAGTTCGCGGAGCACGCGTTCGTCGAGCGCGTCATTGAAGGTCAGCACGAAGACGGCCGACTTGCGGTTGAGCTCGAACTGCGCGCCCAGCAGGCCGTCGCGCTGGAAGGCGTTGTTCGACGCCAGCGCCGCCAGACCCAGGCTTTCGATGCTGCGTTCGGCGGCCTCGCGAGCCGCCAGTTTCAGGCGCTGCACGGCCGCTTCCAGCGGCGCGGGCAGGCGGTGAACGGGGTTCGGCTTCATGGGCAACCGAGTATGCGGCATCACCCATCAGCCCCATGGCCTGGAGAAGCGCCGGCAGACACCGGCGTTTCACGCTTGCTTACTTGTTCAGTGCCCGACTGCAGAGGGTCGGGACACTCCGCCGACCAGGTCGCCTCAAGCCGACTTGGAGCCGCGGCTCAGCGAGTCGCGGATCTCGCGCAGCAGCAGCACGTCTTCCGACGTCGGCGCCGGCGGTGCCGCAGGCGCCTCGCGCTTCAGGCGGTTCATCTGCTTGACCATCAGGAAGATGATGAAGGCCAGGATGACGAAGTTGATGGCGATGGTGATGAAGCTGCCGTAGGCAAAGACGGCGCCGGCCTTCTTGGCCTCGACCAGGGTGGTGGCCGTCTGCCCCGAGAGCGCAATGAAGTAGTTGTTGAAGTCCAGGCCGCCGAAGATCTTGCCGATGATGGGCATGATGAGGTCGCCGACGACCGAGTCGACGATCTTGCCGAAGGCGCCGCCGATGATCACGCCGACGGCGAGGTCCATGACATTGCCCTTGACCGCGAACTCCTTGAACTCCGAGCTGAAACTCATGCGGGTGACTCCTGATATTGTTGGGTGGATTCTGGCGCCCAGCCAACAGCGTACTGGGCCGCGGACGGTAGAGGCCGCTTGCCGCGGCGTCAATGGCCAAACGGCTGGCTCGGGCTCCCTGCGGGTGCCCAGCGAACACAGGCGGCTCGGCTAGAATTCCGAGTTAACCCGAACTTTGCATCGAGCCCGAGGACCTTCATGAGCGACGCTGCAGTCGATAACGTGGATCAGAGCCGCCGTACCTGGATCGCCATCACCTGCGGCGCAGGCGCAGTGGGTGGGGCGGCGGTCGCCGTGCCCTTCATCAGCACCTTCGCGCCCTCGGAGCGCGCACGCGCCGCCGGCGCCCCGGTGCAGGTGGACATCAGCGCCATCAAGCCGGGCGAAAAGCTCACTGTCGAATGGCGCGGCAAGCCGGTGTGGATCGTGCGGCGCACGGCCGACCAGGTGGCGGCGCTGCCCAAGATCGACACCCAGTTGGCCGACCCCAAGAGCGAGCGCAAGCCGGGCGAGCTGACCCCGCCCTACGCCCGCAACGAAGCGCGCTCGATCAAGCCCGAGTTCTTCGTCGGCGTGGGCATCTGCTCGCACCTGGGCTGCTCGCCCAGCGACCGCTTCACCACCGGCGCGCAGCCTTCGCTGCCCGACGACTGGGCCGGCGGCTTCCTCTGCCCCTGCCACGGCTCCACCTTCGACCTGGCCGGCCGCGTCTTCAAGAACAAGCCCGCGCCCGACAACCTGGAAGTGCCGCCGCACATGTACTTGTCAGACACCGTGTTGATCATCGGTGAAGACAAGAAGGCCTGATGTCTCTTCCGGCCCGCGCCTAGCAGTAATCCCCTGAGGTCCCCATGGCTGAATTCAAGGAAGCGCCCGCCGGCGCACCGGTCATCGTCCAGGCGACGACGTGGCTCGAGAATCGGTTTCCCACCGCGTTCGACGCCTACCGCGTCCACCTGTCCGAGTACTACGCGCCGAAGAACTTCAACTTCTGGTACTTCTTCGGCAGCCTGGCGCTGCTGGTGCTGGTGATCCAGATCGTCACCGGCATCTTCCTGGTGATGCACTACAAGCCCGACGCGGCCAAGGCCTTCGAGTCGGTCGAATACATCATGCGCGACGTGCCCTGGGGCTGGCTCGTGCGCTACATGCACAGCACTGGCGCCAGCGCCTTCTTCATCGTCGTGTACCTGCACATGTTCCGCGGCATGATCTACGGCAGCTACAAGAAGCCGCGCGAACTGGTATGGATCTTCGGCTGCGCCATCTTCCTGTGCCTGATGGCCGAAGCCTTCATGGGCTACCTGCTGCCCTGGGGGCAGATGTCGTACTGGGGCGCCCAGGTCATCATCAACCTGTTTGCCGCCATTCCTTTCATCGGGCCCGACCTGTCCCTGCTGATCCGCGGCGACTACGTCGTCGGTGACGCCACGCTCAACCGCTTCTTCAGCTTCCACGTCATCGCCGTGCCGCTGGTGCTGCTGGGCCTGGTGGTGGCGCACCTGCTGGCGCTGCATGACGTGGGTTCGAACAACCCCGACGGGGTGGAGATCAAGGCCAAGAAGGACAAGCAGACGGGCCGGCCGCTGGACGGCATCCCCTTCCACCCCTACTACACGGTGCACGACATCATGGGGGTCAGCGTCTTCCTGCTGCTGTTCACCGCGGTGGTCTTCCTGGCGCCCGAAGGCGGTGGCTACTTCCTGGAATACAACAACTTCATCCCGGCCGACCCGCTGAAGACACCGGCACACATCGCCCCGGTGTGGTACTTCACGCCCTACTACTCGATGCTGCGCGCCGTCACCGACGACATGGTCAACGTGCTCGTCGCCATCGTCGGCATCGCCGGTGTTCTGGGCTACCTGAAGGCCGGGCTCAGCGGCATCTGGAAGTTCGTGCCGCTGGGCGCGGCCATCGTGCTGGCCGTGCTCTTGAAGGCCTTCGACGCCAAGTTCTGGGGCGTGGTGGTGATGGGACTGGCCGTGCTCATCCTCTTCGTGCTGCCCTGGGTGGATCGCAGCCCGGTGAAGAGCATCCGCTACCGCCCGAGTTGGAACAAGATCCTGTATGGCATCTTCGTCGTGAATTTCGCGGTGCTGGGCTACCTGGGCATCAAGCCGCCGTCGACCGTGGGCACGCTGATTTCGCAGATCGGCACGCTGTTCTACTTCGGCTTCTTCCTGCTGATGCCCTGGTGGAGCCGCATCGGCGAGTTCAAGCCGGTGCCCGACCGCATCACCTTCCAGCCCCACTGAGCGCGCGGCAGAGCCCATGTTCACCATCAAGAAACTCATCCTCTCTCTGCTGGCCACGCTGGCCCTGTGCGGCGCCGCGCAAGCCGCGAGCGAAGGCCCGCCCTGGGACAAGTTCCCGATGCAGCGCGTGAACGACCTGGCCGCGGTGCAGCATGGTGCCAAGCTGTTCGCGAACTACTGCCTGAACTGCCACCAAGCCGCGTACATGCGCTACAACCGGCTGCGGGATATCGGCCTGACCGAGCAGCAGATCAAGGACAACCTGATCTTCACCGGCGCCAAGGTCGGTGACGTCATGAGGACCGCGCTGGACCCGAACGAAGCCAAGGATTGGTTCGGCGGCGTGCCGCCCGACCTGACACTGATCGCGCGCTCGCGTGCCGACGCTGCCAAGGGCACGGGTGCCGATTACGTCTACACCTACCTGCGCAGCTACTACCGCGACGAGACCAAGGCCACCGGCTGGAACAACACGGCCTACCCCAATGTCGGCATGCCGCATGTGCTGTGGGAATTGCAGGGCCAGCAGAAGGCGGTGTTTGCCGAAGAGAAGGACCCACACGACCCGGCCAAGACGATGCATGTCTTCAAGGGCTTTGAGCCGCTGACGGCCGGCACGCTGAGCCAGGCCGACTACAACAACAGCGTGGCCGACCTCGTGGCCTTCCTGCAGTGGATGGGCGAGCCGGTGCAGAACGAGCGTGTGCGCCTGGGCGTGTGGGTGCTGCTGTTCCTGTCGGTCTTCACCGTCATCGCCTGGCGCCTGAACGCCGCGTTCTGGAAGGACATCAAGTAGTCTTGCCACCTTCGGGCGCGGCCAGCCGGCCGGCCTGTAGCGCAGTGGGGCGGCCTGGTGACAACCAGGCACCCACTGCGTTTCGTCTTCTACAAGAGCTCAAGAAAGGCCCCACGCCATGATGGTGCTGTACTCAGGAACCACCTGCCCCTATTCGCACCGCTGCCGCTTCGTGCTGTTCGAGAAGGGTATGGATTTCGAGATCCGCGACGTCGATATCTTCGCCAAGCCCGAAGACATCGCGCTGATGAACCCGTACAACGAGGTGCCCATCCTGGTGGAGCGCGACCTCATCCTGTACGAGAGCCACATCATCAACGAGTACATCGACGAGCGCTTCCCGCACCCGCAGCTGATGCCGGGCGACCCGGTGGCGCGCGCCCGCGTGCGCCTGTTTCTCTTCAACTTCGAGAAGGAACTGTTCAGCAACGTCAACCTGCTCGAAGGCCGCGGCGTCAAGGCCACGGAAAAACAGCTGGAAAAGGCGCGCGACCAGATCCGCGACCGCCTCACGCAGCTGGCGCCCATCTTCCTGAAGAACAAGTACATGCTGGGCGACGACTTCAGCATGCTCGACGTGGCCATTGCGCCGCTGCTGTGGCGGCTGGATTACTACGGCATCGACCTCAGCAAGAACGCCGTGCCGCTGCTGAAGTACGCCGAGCGCATCTTCTCGCGCCCGGCCTACATCGAGGCACTGACGCCTTCGGAAAAGGTCATGCGCAAGTGAGCTTGCGCTAGCAGCCAAGATCATGCCCGGCATCGGCGACAACCCCGGCAGCTCCACCCGCCCCTACCTGCTGCGGGCGCTGCACGACTGGTGCACCGACAACGGCTTCACGCCCTACATCGCGGTACACGTGGCTGCGGGTGTGCAGGTGCCGATGGAGTACGTGAAGAACAACGAGATCGTGCTCAACGTCGGCTTCGAGGCCACTTCGGGCCTGCAGCTGGGCAACGAATTCGTCGAGTTCAAGGCGCGCTTCGGCGGCGTGTCGCGCGAGATCAAGGTGCCGGTGGACCATGTCGTGGCCATCTACGCGCGGGAGAATGGCCAGGGGATGGCTTTCCCGGTGCCCACGGCCGACGGCGCCAAGGCCGACGCGGCGACACTGGAGACGCCGTCGCCTGTACGCGGCCTGCGCCTGGCCTCCAGCGAGCCCGAGGCCGCGGCCGATGCCGTGCCGCCGGAGCCACCCACCGAGCCGGCCGGCCCCGGCAGCGGCCGGCCGGCGCTCAAGCGCATCAAGTAGCCAGCGCTGCCGCACCTACAATTCCGGCCCCAGCCGGCTTAGCTCAGTTGGTAGAGCACCCGCCTTGTAAGCGGAAGGTCGTCCGTTCGATCCGGACAGCCGGCACCAGACCCGAATGTTCTGGGATCAAGCCCTGGGCAGCACCTTGATTTTCAGCACCGGCCCTGGCCAGCCGGCGGCGGCCAGCGCGTCTTGCAATGTCGGCAACATCTGGCGCAGCTTCGCGGCTGCCGCGGCGTTGCCCACCAGCAGCACCCACGCGCTATCGTCCAGTGGTCCGGCGCGCACCTGGCCCTGCAGGCCCGGTGGCAACAGGCCGGTGATCGCTGCCAGCCGGGCCTGTGATTCGCGCATGCGCTGCAACAGGCCGGTCAGCGGCTCGCTGTGCTTCAGCGCGCTGGCCAGGGTCAGGCCGGGAGGGGGCGTGGTCGCCATGGACGGAGTCTAGATGCCGGCACCAAGCTCCATTCTTTCGCGGCCCCCAAGGGGCGTTCGGCCTCCTTGAGGCGGCTCTTCGGAGGCTGAGATGCAACTGCTCATCACCCACGGCACCATGGCGCGTTCGCGTGTGCTGCAGTTCCAGCGCTGGCAGCTGGTGCTGGTTGCGCTGGGCCTGGCCTTTCTGCTGATGCTGACCTCGGGCGCCGTCTACCACTTCGTGTTCCTGAAGGCGGCACGCGAGGGCTGGCCGGTGGTCAGCCCGCTGGTCAAGCTGATCGTGCGCGACGAGATCGCCCAGCGTGACCGCTTCATGCGCGACAACCTCGACGCCATGGCGCAGAAGGTCGGCGAGATGCAGGCCAAGCTGGTGAAGCTGGAAGCCATGGGCGAGCGCGTGCAGGGCCTGGCCGGGGTCAGGGCCGAAGACCTCAGGCCGCCCGCCGCGGCGGCCTCCACGGGGGGCCGTGGTGGCCCCTTCGTGCCGGTCCGTCAGCCCAGCCTCGAACAGCTCCAGCACTGGGTGAGCGGCCTGGACGAGGTGACGGACTTCAACACCGACTTCCTGACGCTGGTGGAGTCGCGTCTGCTGGAAAGCCGCCTGCAGGCGCTGATGGTGCCCAGTGCCACGCCCGTGCACGGCCCCATCGGTTCCGGCTTCGGTTTCCGCACCGACCCCATCAACGGTCGTTCGGCCCTGCACACGGGCCTGGACTTCCCGGCCGATGTCGGCACCCCCATCCACGCTGCGGCCGGCGGCATCGTGACGGCGGTCGAATGGCACAGCGAGTACGGCCACGTGCTGGAGATCGACCATGGCAACGGCCTGGCCACGCGCTACGCGCACTGCTCGGCCATCGATGTGCCGGTGGGTGCGCTGGTCAAGCGCGGGCAGCGGGTGGCGCAGGTCGGCAACTCCGGCCGCTCCACCGGCGCACACCTGCACTTCGAGGTGCTGCTGGGCGGTGTGCCGCAGGACCCCAAGCGCTTCCTGGCCGGGCCCGCCCCTGTGCCCGCCGCCCTGCGCGCCGAGGCGCAGGGCCGGTCGCGCCGACGCTGAGCGTGTGTTCGTGGTGCTCCCAGTTGGGGCGTCGCCTGGGGGGCGGGTGATAAACTTGAATGCTTTGCGCCTAACGCCCCGGCGCCTGGCCGCTGCGCCTGGCCCCGGCGCGTGGCGCACCCCGAGCCCAGGCTTGCAAGCGACTGCCGAACCCCCAGATGGCTTGTCCGGGTGCGGTGGCTAGCAGCCCCGCGCGCCGGCCGTCCGAACCTAAAGAGCCCCGAGGCCGCATGTTCCCCAAGATCCTGACCCAGATTTTCGGCAGCCGGAACGAACGCCTGCTGAAGCAGTATCGGCGCACCGTGGACCAGGTGAACGCGCTGGAAACGCAGTTCGAGAAGCTCAGCGATACCGAGCTGCGCGCCAAGACCGAAGAATTCCGCCAGCGCCTGGCCCAGGGCACCGCGCTCGACGAGCTGCTGCCCGAGGCCTTCGCCGCCGTGCGCGAAGGTGGCAAACGCACGCTGAAGATGCGCCACTTCGACGTGCAGCTCATCGGCGGCATGGCGCTGCACCAGGGCAAGATCGCCGAGATGCGCACCGGCGAAGGCAAGACGCTGATGGCCACGCTGCCGGTCTACCTGAATGCCATCGCCGGCAAGGGCGTGCACGTGGTGACGGTGAACGACTACCTGGCCCGGCGCGACGCCGAATGGATGGGCCGGCTCTACTCCTTCCTGGGCCTGACCGTGGGCGTCAACGTGCCCGGCATGGGGCGCGAGGAGAAGCAGGCCGCCTACGCCGCCGACGTGACCTACGGCACCAACAACGAGTTCGGTTTCGACTATCTGCGCGACAACATGGTGCTCGAAGTGCGCGACCGCGTGGCGCGCGGCCTCAGCTACGCCATCGTCGACGAGGTCGACTCCATCCTCATCGACGAGGCACGCACACCGCTCATCATCAGCGGCCAGGCCGAAGACCACACCGAGATGTATGTGCGCATCAACGCCATCGTCCCGAAGATGAAGAAGCAGATCGGCGAGGAGGACATCCGCACCGGTGAAGGCGTCATCGACGCCGGCGACTTCACGGTCGACGAGAAGACCCACCAGGTCTACCTGACCGAAAGCGGTCACGAGAAGGCCGAGCTGCTGCTCACCGAAGCCGGCCTCCTGCCCGCGGGCGCCAGCCTGTACGACCCCGCCAACATCGCGCTGATGCACCACGTGTACGCCGCGCTGCGTGCCAACCAGCTCTACAACCGCGACCAGCACTACGTGGTGCAGAACGGCGAGGTGGTGATCGTCGACGAATTCACCGGACGCCTGATGACGGGCCGCCGCTGGAGCGACGGCCTGCACCAGGCCGTGGAAGCCAAGGAAGGCGTGCAGATCCAGAGCGAGAACCAGACCCTGGCCTCGGTGACCTTCCAGAACTACTTCCGCATGTACGGCAAGTTGAGTGGCATGACGGGCACCGCCGACACCGAAGCCTATGAGTTCCAGGAGATCTACGGCCTGGAGACGGTGGTCATCCCGCCCAACCGGCCGACCATCCGCAAGGACGACAACGACCTCATCTACAAGACGGCCAAGGAGAAGTACGACGCCGTCACGATGGACATCCGCGACTGCCATGAACGCGGCCAGCCGGTGCTGGTGGGCACGACATCGATCGAGAACTCCGAGCTCATCTCCGAGTTGCTGAAGAAGGCCCAGTTGCCGCACCAGGTGCTGAACGCCAAGCAGCACGCCAAGGAAGCCGAGATCGTGGCCCAGGCCGGCCGGCCGGGTGTCATCACCATCGCCACCAACATGGCCGGGCGCGGGACCGACATCGTGCTCGGCGGCAACGTCGAAAAGCAGATCCAGTTCCTGGAAGAAGACGCCAGCCTGGCCGAGGAAGAGCGCCGCACGCGGGCGCAGAAGCTCACCGACGAATGGCAGAGCCTGCACGAGCAGGTGAAGGCTGCCGGCGGCCTGCGCATCGTGGCCACCGAGCGCCACGAGAGCCGGCGCATCGACAACCAGTTGCGCGGCCGCAGCGGCCGCCAGGGCGACCCCGGCGCCAGCCGCTTCTACCTGAGCCTGGACGATTCGCTGATGCGCATCTTCGCGGGCGACCGCGTGCGCGCCATCATGGACCGGCTGAAGATGCCCGAGGGCGAAGCCATCGAGGCCGGCATCGTCAACCGCAGCATCGAAAGTGCGCAGCGCAAGGTGGAAGCGCGCAACTTCGACGTGCGCAAGCAGCTGCTGGAGTACGACGACGTCAGCAACGACCAGCGCAAGGTCATCTACCAGCAGCGCAACGAGATCCTTGAGGCTGCCAATCTCGACGAGCAGATCGGCAACCTGCGCAAGAGCACCATGGCCGATGTGGTGCGCACCTACGTGCCGGCCGGCACGCTGGAAGAGCAGTGGGACCTGGACGCGCTGGAGCGCGTGCTGCGCGAGGAGTGGCACATCGAGGTGGCGCTGAAGGAAGCCGTGACGGCCAGCGACAGCATCACCGACGAGGACATCGTCGAGAAGGTGGTGGCCGCCGCCGACGCCCACTTCCTGGGCAAGGTCGAGCAGGTGGGCGGCGAGCAGTTCACGCCCTTCATGCGCATGGTGCTGCTGCAGAGCATCGACAGCCACTGGCGTGAACACCTGGCTGCGCTGGACTACCTGCGCCAGGGCATCCACCTGCGCGGCTACGCCCAGAAGAACCCGAAGCAGGAGTACAAGCGCGAGGCCTTCGAGCTCTTCAGCCAGTTGCTCGACGTGGTGAAGATGGAAGTCACGCGCATGCTGATGACGGTGCGCATCCAGAGCCAGGACCAGGTGGCCGAAGCCGCCCAGGCACTGGAGGCACAGGCCGGCCAGTTGTCGAACGTGACCTACACGCACCCCAACGAGGACGGCAGCGTGTCGTCGGAAGCCGGGCCGCTGCCCGATCTGTCGGAGGCGGTGCCCAAGGCAGGGCGCAATGATCCCTGCCCCTGCGGAAGTGGCAGGAAGTACAAGAACTGCCACGGCCGCCTGGCCTGAGCCGCGCCGCGTTGCGGGCTTTCCCTCCCCGCGGATCGGTGTGACGCTGCCATCGCGGCCACGACATACTGAGCGCACCATTTCCTGCGACCTCTGGGTGTCGCATTCAACCAATCAAGGGACAACGTGAAAGTCAGGCATATCCTTACCGCCATGGTCGTGGCTGGTGCGTCGGTTTCCGCTCAGGCCGGCGTGCTGTTCTCCGAGAACTTCAACAACGTCGCCGGTCTCGCAGGTGCGGGCTGGGGGCAGGTGAGCTCAGGCACGGGGGCCGGCTCGGGCTGGTTCCAGGGCAACACGGGCGTGTTCCCGGCCGCATCCGGCCCGGCCAACTCCTACGCGGCGGCCAACTTCGTCGATACCGGTGGGGTCATCAGCGACTGGCTGTTGACGCCCGTGCTGACGCTGGCTGAAAGCGTGAGCGTCCAGTTCGACCTGCGGCTGCTCGGCGACGGTTTTCTGGATATCGTGGAAGTCTGGGCCAGCACCAGCGGTGCCAGCACCGACGTGTCCAACTTCACGCGCCTGGCCGCCTTCAGCGCCAGCGCGGATACCGGCTGGGCCAACCAGGCCGTCGCCCTGACCGGCATCTCGGGCAATGGCCGCATCGCCTTCCGCTACTTCGTGGCGAACACCAGCACGGACGGCAACTACGTCGGTCTGGACAACCTGTCCGTCGTGCCCGAGCCCACCTCGCTGGCGCTGGTTGGCTTGGCGCTCACGGGCCTGGCCTTGAGCCGTCGCCGCACCCGGTAGACCCATCGGACGGGCGCGCCGCCCGAACCTCTCGTATCGAGTCCAGGGCCTTCGGGCCCTGGACTTTTTTGTTTCCGCGCTCCCGTGGCCTGCCAGGGCAGTCAGCACATGCACCTCCGAAAGGAAAAAAGGGGCGCCCGCGGGCGCCCCTTTGTGAGCTGGGCCGGGCAGAGTCTGCCCAGCCCGGCGCTGTCATCGCTGGCCTACCAGCCCAGATCCTTCAGCAGCGGCACCGTCAGGTCGAACGGCGCGTCGAGGAAGAAGGTCAGGTCGGCGTTGATGTTGGGCTCCATCAGCAGGTTGCGCGTAGCGACCGTATCCCAGTGCGACACGGACGAGCCCGCGATGCGCGGGTTCGGCGTGTACAGCAGGGGCCGATTCAGCGCGTCGGTGCCGATGTAGACGCCCCCGGTTGGCGAACCCGACAGCGTCGCCACCACGCCGGAAGCGGTGCGCGAGCGCCGTGCCACGGCTGTCTTCAACGCGTTGCCGTCGTTGAAGGTGACCATCAGCGACGGAATCGTGATCGTCGCGTCGGCGCCGCCCATGGTGCCGAATGCACCCGCGGCGGTGTTGGCGATGAGCACGCCAATGGCGCCCGCGTTCTGGGCGTTCTTGACCTTGACGACAAAGCCGCACACACCTCGATCGATGAGCGCAACGCGGCCCCGCACGGCCAGCGCGTCATTCGCCGTCAGGGGGCCGCAGGCGGGGCCGGTCAGTCCCGCTGCCGTGGTCTGCGCCACCACGGGCATCAGGTCTGCCGCCACCGGCGCCGACAAGTTGGGCCCGAAGGCGGCGGTCGCGAACTGCTTGTCACCGGCGGTGGCACCCGCGGCAGGGCCGCCGATGTTCAGCTTGGGCACCGGTGTCGCCCCAGGCGTCAGCACGAAGGGCACGGCTGCCACGCTGTTCGGGCCCGACCAGCCGAGCTGCCGGAAGTTGACGGCCGAGACCGCCCGCTCGGCGTTGCTCATCTGCGTCCAGGTCTTGCCCGTGGTGTTGTCCACCATGAAGCCTTCCCAGATGCTCGGCCGGTTGTCGAACTGCACCCCAGTGGCCGTGTTGGTGGTGAACACCGAGAAGCCCAGGCCATGCCCGAGTTCGTGCAACAGCGTCACGGCGAAGTTGATCTGGCCCGCCGGTACGTTGCCGTCCACACCCAGGTAGAAGAAGCCGTTGTCCAGGCAGCCCGGCTTGCCCAGGTTGACGTTGAACTGCGTCTTGATATCGACATTGCCGTAGCCTGTGCCGTCGTCCTGCTGGCCGTAGAAGTCGGCCAGGCTCTGCCCGACGTTGGCCAGCTTGTTGGCCAGGGCCTGCGGATACCAGGTGTCGGCCTTGGGTGCATTGGGGAAGTCACGCCAGCCGTTCCACGACGAGGCGCTGCCGAGCACCGCACTGGTTGCCGTGCAGGTCAGCGCTTCCCAGCCCGCGCTGACGGTGATGGGCAATGGGCTCTGGATGGCCGCGCCCCACAGGTTGGCGACATGCTGGTAGACGAACAGCCGCTGCGCGCCCAGCGTGAGGCCGGGGTTGCCGCCCACGGGAACCGCGGGCGTCGGGTCGTTGAAGCCGACGCCGGCGGGGTCGCGGCTGCTGATCTGAATGACCGCGGCTTGGGCGGCCAGCGCTGACAGCAGCACGGCGCCCAGCAGCGACGGCCGGGCCCAGGCTGCGGAGGTGTGTCGGTTCTTCATCGTGCTCACTCCTTGGCCTCGGCAGTGGTCGCCGATGCGGCGAAGGACATGCCGGCCTTGGCAGCGGCCTTGGAGTCGTGGCACTGCGTGGTGACCATGCCGCCGGCGCGGCGCACGGCCACCACCTGCGACGTCATCTCGTCGGTCATGCGCATGCTGACGGCGCCGCCGGCGTGCACGCGCAGCAGGGGTTGCTGCGGGGCGGTCACCGCCTGGCGCTGCGCGCGCGCGCCTGCGGCAGCGGCAGGTTGGGCTGCCAGGGCCGCCGCTTCTTCCGCGGTCGGCGCCCGCATTTGGCCCGTGGCGGGGTCACGCACGACCGTCAGGGATGAAGGACCATGGGGCGCAGCCTTGGCAGCTTCCGCCGCGGCCGCGGGCATCAACGCACCCGCGGCGGACAGCGCCAATGCGGGGAGTAGGGCCAGCTTGTTCATGAAACAAATCCTCAGATGTTGAAGGGGGCTCGGCTTGCGCCAGGCCCGGCATGGCCGGGCCTTGGCTATCGAAGGCGAACTTCACTTTTCCCACGCGTGCAGCGCCAGCCAATCCGTGGAATCCCGCGACGGCCTGCATTCGCGATGCTTCAGGCTGAAGAACCCCGCGAATGAGGGGCCTGATCGGGCTCTGCTTGCCCCTGCGGCGCAGGCCCGCGGTGTGGTCGGGGCGCGAGCGCCGACTCCCTAGAATGATGGGCCACATCAGACCCGGCCGCGCATCGGCTCATCATCATGCCCGTCAACCTGAGCCCACCCGATCCCACCCAGCTGCATGCCGTGCCCGGCCTGCGCATCGGCGTGGCCATGGCCGGCGTGCGCAAGGCCAACCGGCGTGACCTGGTGGTGTTCGCGCTCGATGAAGGCACGGCCGTGGCCGGTGTCTTCACGCAGAACCGCTTCTGTGCCGCGCCGGTGCAGGTGTGCCGCGAACACCTGGCAGGCGACGGCGCCGGGCGGGTGCGCGCCTTGCTGATCAACACCGGCAATGCCAACGCCGGCACCGGCGCCGACGGCCTGGCGCGCGCCCAGCGCAGCTGTGTGGCGCTGGCCGGCCTGCTGGGCGTGGCAGCGCAGCAGGTGCTGCCGTTTTCCACGGGCGTGATCATGGAAACATTGCCGGTCGAGCGCATCGAAGCCGGCCTGCCCGCCGCGCTGGCGGCGCTGCAGCCGGCTAGGCCCGAACAATGGGCCGAAGCCGCCGCCGGCATCATGACCACCGACACCTTGCCCAAGGCGGCGTCCCGGCAGGTGCAGATCGGCGGGCGCACCGTCACCGTCACCGGCATCAGCAAGGGCGCCGGCATGATCCGCCCGAACATGGCCACCATGCTGGGTTTCATGGCCACCGACGCCGTGATTGCAGCGCCTTTGCTGCAGGTGCTGGTGAAGGACGCGGCCGACCTGAGCTTCAACCGCAACACCATCGACGGCGACACCTCCACCAACGACAGCCTGGTGTTGATGGCCACGCAGCGTGCCGCTCATGCGCCCATCACGTCGCTCGACAGCGCGGAAGGCCGCACCCTGCGCGACGCCGTGGTGGCGGTGGCGCAGCAACTGGCGCAGGCCATCGTGCGCGACGGCGAGGGCGCCACCAAGTTCATCACCGTCACGGTTCAGGGCGGGCGCACGGCCGACGAGTGCCGGCTGGCGGCTTATGCCATCGCCCATTCGCCGCTCGTGAAAACCGCATTCTTCGCCAGCGACCCCAACCTCGGCCGCATCCTGGCCGCGGTGGGTTATGCCGGCATCGCCGAACTCGACCAGAACCTCATCGACATGTTCCTCGACGACGTGCACGTGGTGCGCGAGGGTGGCCGCCACCCGGCTTATCAGGAAGCCGATGGCCAGCGGGTCATGAAGCAGAGCGAGATCACCATTCGCATCGACCTGCACCGTGGCGCGGCCGAGTCCACGGTCTGGACCTGCGACCTCTCGCACGACTACGTCAGCATCAACGCCGACTACAGATCGTGACCGCCCACCCCCGAAGCGCCAGCGGCGCTTCCCCCACAAGGGGGCAACGCCAGCGGCCCGGCAGAGCCGGTTCCGCGGCGTTCGCTTGAAGGGGTGCCACCTGCAGTTCTTGCCCCGCCTCGACCCCGACGATCTGCTGCGCGACCCCGCCTACCGGCGGCTGTGGGGTTCCATCCTCACCAGTTCCTTCGGCAACCAGGTGATGATGCTGGCGCTGCCGCTCACCGCGGCGGTGTTGCTGCATGCCACGCCCACGCAGATGGGCCTGCTCACCGCCATCGAGCTGGCGCCTTTCCTGCTGATCAGCCTGCCCGCGGGTGTGTGGCTGGACCGCGTGCACAAGCTGCCGGTCTACGTGGTGGGCGAATCGGCCATCGCGCTGGCCGCGGCGAGCGTGCCCTTGGCCTGGTGGCTGGGCTGGCTGTCGATGGGCTGGCTCTACGTCGTGGGCTTCTTGCTGGGTGCCGTGCACACGGTGGCGGGCACCGCGGCGCAGATCGTGCTGACGCAGGTGGTGGCGCGTGAACGGCTGGTGGAAGCGCATGCGAAGAATGCGCTGGCTTCGTCGGGCGCCGAGGTCATCGGCCCCGGCCTGGCGGGGGCGCTGATCAAGATCTTCGGCGCGCCGCTGGCGCTGCTGGTGAATGCCGTGCTGTTGCTGGGTTCGGCGCTCATCCTGCGCGGCATTCCCATCACCGAGCGCGTCGAGCCGCGCCCGCCCGGCCACTTCTGGCGCGACCTGCGCGTCGGGCTGCGCTTCGTCGCCGGGCAGCAGTTGCTGGTCACACTGGGCGTGCTGATGGGCGTCTGGCAGATGTGCCACTACGCCGCGGTGACGGTGCAGATCCTGTTCGCCACGCGCACGCTGGGCCTGAGCGAACACGCCGTGGGCCTGTGCTACGTGGGCATGGGTGTGGGCACCATCACCGGCAGCGTGCTGGGCCGGCGCGTCAGCCACCGCATCGGCCCCGGGCCCTGCTTGGTGGTGGGTTATGCCATCTGCAGCGCCGGCTGGCTGCTGCTGGCGGTGGCGCCGGCCAATGCCTGGGGCGTGGCGGCCTTCGCGCTGATGCTGATGGCCTTCACCACCGGCGCGGTGTTCATCTTCATCAACTTCCTGGCGCTGCGCCAGGCCGTCACGCCAGGCCCGCTGCTCGGCCGCATGACCAGCACCATGCGCTGGCTCACGCTGTTGGCCGCTGCGCCGGGCGCGCTGCTGGGCGGCTGGCTGGGTGAACACGTGGGGCTGCGCGCCGCGCTGGGTTTTGCCGGCGGTGTCTCGCTGATGTTGGTGCTGGTGGCCTGGCGGCTGCCGCTCATCCGCAGCCTGAAGGCGCTGCCGGAGCCCGAGCGCGAATCGGAATGGCTGGGGCTGGAAGCCGACGTGCGGCCGACGGTGTGAGCCTCAGCCGCTGACCGCCGCGGCCTGCGGCGAAAAGCGGTCCACCGCGTCGGTGATGAGGCCGTCGATGCCGATGCCCAGCAGCCGGCGGGCATCGGAGGATTCATTCACCGTGTAGCAAAGGCCGCGCAGACCGGCGCCGTGCAGTTGTGCCAACAGCCCGGCGTCCATCACGCGGTAGTGGCTGACCACTGCCGCGCAGCCGAGTGTCTGCGCGGCGTCGAACCAGCCCGACCACAGCGTGTCGACCAGCAGCGCACGCGGGATCTGCGGTGCAGCGTCGCGCGCGGCCTGCAGCGCTTCGGTGTTGAATGAACTGAAGAGCAGCGGTGACGTCGAGCCGCGCCACAGCTCGGTGCAGGCCAGGGCGACGGCGCGGCCGGTGGCCACTTCATCGCCAGGCGTCGGCTTGATCTCGATGTTCAGTGCGTAGCCATTGCGCTGCACGAAGCATGCGGTGGCATCCAGGCTGGGCAGCGGCTCGCCGGCGTAGCGGCGCGAGTGCCAGCCGCCGGCGTCCAGCCGCGACAGCTCGGCCCAGGTGCGCCGGCTGGCCACGCCGGTGGCTGGCGTGGTGCGTTCCAGCGTCGGATCGTGCAGCAGGAAGGGCAGGCCGTCGGCGCTGAGTTTCACATCGCATTCGAAGGCGCTGTAGCCGAAGGACGCGCCCAGGCGGAAGGCCGCCAGCGTGTTCTCGGGCGCCAGCTTGCCGGCGCCGCGGTGGGCGATCCAGCGCGGGAAGAGCCAGGGTGTCATGACACGCGAGCCGCCGTGGCGGCATCGAACCAGTGCAGCCGCGCAGCCTCCACCGCCAACGGCACTTCATCGCCCGGGCGTGCCGCCCAGGACATGGCATCGACGCGCAGCGTGAACGCGCTGCCAGCCAGCCGACCGTGCAGCAAGCGCTCGGCGCCGAGCATTTCGGTGGTCTCGACCTTCAGCCGCCAAGGCCCGCCGAGATCGAGCGCGATGTGTTCCGGGCGCACGCCCATCACCAGCGCGCCGGCTCGCGGCGCCGCCGCCGGCAGGCGCAAGGTTTCGCCACCGGCAACGAAGCGATTGCCATCGGCGCGGCCCTCGATCAGGTTCATCGGGGGCGAGCCGATGAAGCTGGCGACGAAGGTCGAGGCCGGCCGGCCGTAGACCTCCTCCGGCGTTCCGATCTGTTCGATGCGCCCGGCGTTCATGACGACCATGCGCTGCGCCAGCGTCATGGCCTCGACTTGGTCGTGGGTGACGAAGAGCGAGGTCACGCCGAGTTCACGATGCAGTTTCTGGATCTCCAACCTGGTTGCGGCGCGCAACTTGGCGTCCAGGTTGGACAGCGGCTCGTCGAAGAGAAACACCTGCGGCTGGCGCACGATGGCGCGCCCCATGGCCACGCGCTGGCGCTGCCCGCCCGACAGTTCACGCGGCTTGCGCTGCAGCAGCGTGCCCAGCTCCAGGATCTTGGCCGCCTTCTGCACGCGCAACTCGATCTCGGCCTTCGGCAGCTTGGCGATCTTCAGCCCGTAGGCCATGTTGTCGTACACGCTCATGTGCGGGTAGAGCGCGTAGTTCTGGAACACCATCGCGATGTCGCGCTCGGCCGGTTCCAGCTGGTTGACGACGCGGCCGCCGATGTCGATCTCGCCACCGGTGATCTCTTCCAGCCCGGCCACCATGCGCAGCAGCGTGCTCTTGCCGCAGCCACTGGGCCCGACGATGACGATGAACTCGCCGTCGGCGATGTCGGCGTTGACGCCGTGGATCACCTTCACGGCCTTGGGGCCGCTGCCGTAGGTCTTCTCGACGTTGTGCAGTGCGATGGCGGCCATGGCTACTTTTCAGTGTCCACGAGGCCCTTGACGAACCACTTCTGCATCAGGATGACGACCAGCGCCGGCGGCAGCATGGCGAGAATGGCGGTGGCCATGACCGCGTTCCATTCGGTGGCCGCATCGCCGCCGGTGATCATGCGTTTGATGCCCATCACCACGGGGTACATGTCCTCGCTGGTGGTCACCAGCAGCGGCCACAGGTACTGGTTCCAGCCGTAGATGAACTGGATCACGAACAGCGCCGCGATGCTGGTGCGCGACAGCGGCAGCAGCACGTCCCAGAAGAAGCGCATGGGCCCGGCGCCGTCGATGCGCGCGGCCTCCACCAGTTCGTCGGGCACGGTCAGGAAGAACTGGCGGAACAGGAAAGTGGCGGTGGCGCTGGCGATCAGCGGCACCGTCAGGCCGGCGTAGCTGTTGAGCATGCCCAGGTCGCTCACCACCTGGTAGGTGGGGCCGATGCGCACCTCCACCGGCAGCATCAGCGTCACGAAGATCATCCAGAACACGACGTTGCGGAAAGGGAAGCGGAAGTACACCACCGCGAAGGCCGAGAGCAGGCTGATGGCGATCTTGCCGATGCTGATGATCATGGCGCTGACGAAGCTGATCCACAGCATCGGTGCCACCGGCGCGATCTTGCTGCCGGTCTCGGTGACGCCGCCGAACAGCGCGAGCTTGTAGCTCTGCACGATGTTGCTGCCGGGCAGCAGCGACAGCGGCACGTTCTGCACGATCTGCTCGGCCGTCTGCGTGCTGGCGATGAAGGTGATGTAGACCGGGAAGCCGACGATCATCACGCCGAGGACCAGTACCAGGTGCGACAAGGCCGTCGCGAGGGGGCGGTTCTCGACCATCAGTAATTCACCTTCTTCTCCACGTAGCGGAACTGCACCACGGTCAGCGCGATGACGATGACCATCAGCACCACGCTCTGCGCCGCGCTGCCGCCCAGGTCCAGCGCCTTGAAGCCGTCGTAGTAGACCTTGTAGACCAGGATGGCGGTGTCCTTTCCCGGGCCGCCTTGCGTCGCAGCATCGATGATGGCGAAGGTGTCGAAGAAGGCGTAGACGATGTTGATCACCAGCAGGAAGAAGGCGGTGGGCGTGAGCAGCGGGAACTGCACCGTCCAGAAGCGGCGCCAGGGGCCGGCGCCGTCGATGGCGGCGGCCTCGATCAGGCTCTTCGGAATGCTCTGCAGCCCGGCCAGGAAGAACAGGAAGTTGTACGACACCTGCTTCCACACCGCGGCCAGCACGATCAGCGTCATGGCATGCGTGCCGTTGAGCAGGTGGTTCCAGTCGATGCCCGCGGCGCGCAGCCAGTAGCTCACGATGCCGATGGACGGCGCGAACATGAAGAGCCACAGCCCACCGGCCACCGCCGGCGCCACGGCATAGGGCCAGATCAGCAGCGTCTTGTAGAGCGTTGCGCCCTTGGCCACGCGGTCGGCCATCACCGCCAGCAGCAGCGAAATGGAGAGGCCCAGCACCGCCACCAGCAGCGAGAACACGGCCGTGGTCTTGAACGAGGCCAGGTAGGTCTCGTCGGCGAACAGCCGGTTGAAGTTCTCCATGCCGACGAACTGCGTGCTGATGCCGAAGGCGTCGGACTGCAGCACGCTCTGGTACAGCGCCTGGCCCGCGGGCCAGAAGAAGAAGACGGTGATGACCACGAGCTGGGGCGCCACCAGCGCCCAGGGCAGCCACCAGCTCTTGAAACGGACCCGCTTCTCGACCGCCATGCGGCGCTTACTTGTTGGCCTTCTCGAAGCGCGCCAGCAATTCGTCGCCGCGCTTCTTGGCCGACTCCAGGCCTTCCTGGGCGGTCTTCTTGCCGCCCCAGACCTGCTCCATCTCCTCGTCGATGACGGTGCGGATCTGCACGAAGTTTCCGAGCCGCACGCCACGCGACTTGTCGGTGACCTTGCGGATCATCTGCGTCACGCTCACGTCGGTGCCCGGGTTCTGCTTGTAGAAGCCGCTCTTCTCGGTGATGCCGTAGGCCGCCGTGGTGATGGGCAGGTAGCCCGTGCGCTGGTGCGCGGCGGCCTGCACGTCGGGGTCGGACAGGAACTGGAAGAAGGTGGCCACGCCCTTGTAGTCCTCGGCCTTCTTGCCGCTCATCACCCACAGGCTGGCACCGCCGATGACGGTGTTCTGCGGGGCGCCGGTTACATCGGGGTAGTAGGGCAGGCTGCCGATGCCGCCGGTGAATTTCGCATTGCGCTTGACGCTGCCGTACAGCGCCGACGAGCCCGTGACCATGGCGCATTCGCCCGACACGAAGGTGGCATCGGCCGAGTTGCCGCGGCCCTTGTAGATGAACAGGCCCTGCTTGGCCATGTTGGCCAGGTTCTCGATGTGGCGCACATGCAGCGGCGTGGTGATGGCCAGCCGCGTGTCCAGGCCCTGGAAGCCGTTGCGCTTGGTGGCGAATTCCACGTTGTGCCAGGCGCTGAAGCTTTCCAGCTGCGTCCAGCTCTGCCAGCTGGTGGTGAAGGGGCACTTGTGGCCGGCGGCCTTCAGCTTGGCGGCGGCCAGCGCCACCTCGGGCCAGGTGGCGGGCGGCTTCTCGGCGTCGAGGCCGGCGACCTTGAAGGCGTCCTTGTTGTAGTGGAAGACGGTGGTGCTGCTGTTGAAGGGCAGGCTCATCATCTGGCCGTTGCTGGCGGTGTAGTAGCCCGACACCGCCGGCACGTAGACCGCGGGGTCGAACTTCACGCCGGCTTCCTTCATCAGCACGGCCACCGGCTTGATGGCGCCCTTGCTGGCCATCATGGTGGCGGTGCCGACCTCGAAGACCTGCAGGATGTGCGGCGCGTTGCCGGCGCGGAAGGCGGCGATGGCTGCCGTCATGCTCTCGTCGTAGCTGCCCTTGAAGACGGGCGTTACCTTGTAGGCCTTCTGACGGCCGTTGAAGTCCTTGGCGAGGTCGTTCACCCACTCGCCCAGGGCGCCGCCCATCGAATGCCACCACACCACCTCGCTCTGGGCATGGGCGGGCAGGGCCGCGGTGGCCGCGGTGAGCAGGGCAGGGACGAGCAGTCGCAATTTCATGGGGTCTCCGTCAGGCAGTTCCGGGCCAGCCCGTGAGTTTGGGCGGCGTTCGTGACAGTTGGGGTTCTGTCATGGATGCCGCGCGCCGGGCAACGGGGATAACCCGCCGCGACCCTACGGGCGGCTGCGCACGGCGGCCTCCGATAACATCGCGCAAACCCTATGAACGCGCCCCTGCCCCTCGCCGTCCCGTCGGTGGACCTTGCCGAATCTTCCGAGGGCGTCCGCCTGCGCGAGATTCCCTACAACTACACCTCGCTGTCCGACCGCGAGATCGTCATCCGGCTGCTGGGTGCGCGGGCCTGGGAGATCCTGAACCTGCTGCGCCAGGAACGGCGCACCGGGCGTTCGGCGCGCATGCTTTACGAGGTGCTGGGTGACATCTGGGTGGTGCAGCGCAACCCCTACCTGGAAGACGACCTGCTCGACAACCCGAAGCGCCGGGCCATGCTCATCGACGCTTTGCACCACCGATTGAACGAGGTGGAAAAGCGCCGCGACCCGGCCGCTGACGCACAGCGCGATGGGCTGGTGGGCGATCTGCTCACGGCAGCCCGCGCTGCCGTCGAAGCCTTCGCCGCGCGCTTCCGCCAGACCTGGGACCTGCGCAAGCTCACGCGCCGCGTGCTCGGCCGCCACACGGCCAAGGACAACCTCAAGTTCGACGGCCTGTCGCGCGTCTCGCACGTCACCGATGCCACCGACTGGCGCGTCGAGTACCCCTTCGTCGTGCTCACGCCCGACAGCGAAGAAGAGATGGCGCGCCTGGTCAAGGGCTGCATCGAACTGGGCCTGACCATCATTCCGCGTGGTGGCGGCACCGGCTACACCGGCAGCGCCGTGCCGCTGACCTGGAAGAGCGCGGTCATCAACACCGAGAAGCTGGAAGCGCTGGGCGAAGTCGAACAACTCGTGTTGCCCGGCCTGTCCACGGCGGTGGCCACCATCCACAGCGAAGCGGGCGTCGTGACCCAGCGCGTGACGGATGCCGCCGAGCGCGCCGGCTTCGTCTTCGCGGTGGACCCCACCTCGGCCGAAGCCTCCTGCATCGGCGGCAACATCGCCATGAACGCCGGCGGCAAGAAGGCCGTGTTGTGGGGCACGGCGCTGGACAACCTGGCCTCGTGGCGCATGGTCACGCCCGAAGCCAAGTGGCTGGAGGTCACGCGCCTGGACCACAACATGGGCAAGATCCATGACGTGGCCGTGGCCAGCTTCGAACTGAAGTATTTCGACGCCAGCGGCAAGAAGCTGGAACGCACGGAACGGCTCGACATTCCCGGCCGTGTCTTCCGCAAGGAAGGCCTGGGCAAGGACGTCACCGACAAGTTCCTGGCCGGCTTGCCGGGCATCCAGAAGGAAGGCTGCGACGGCCTCATCACCAGCGCACGCTGGGTGCTGCACCGCATGCCCAAGCACACGCGCACGGTGTGCCTGGAGTTCTTCGGCAACGCCAAGGACGCGGTGCCGAGCATCGTGGAGATCAAGGACTATCTGTTCGGCCTGAAAGAGTCGGGCAAGGATGCCGAAGGCCGAGGCCCCTCCCCCGTCCTGCTCGCCGGCCTGGAACACCTGGACGACCGCTACCTCAAGGCCGTGGGTTATGCGACCAAGAGCAAGCGGTCGCTGACCGGTTCCGGCCTGCCGAAGATGGTGCTGCTGGGCGACATCGTCGGCGACGACGCCGACGCCGTGGCGCGGGCCACCAGCGAGGTGGTGCGCATCGCCAATTCACGCGGCGGCGAAGGCTTCACGGCCGTCAGCGCCGACGCGCGCAAGAAGTTCTGGCTCGACCGCAAGCGCACGGCGGCCATCGCCAAGCACACCAACGCCTTCAAGATCAACGAAGACGTGGTCATCCCGCTGCCGCGCATGGGCGAGTACACCGAAGGCATCGAGCGCATCAAC
>JANNFE010000230.1:0-9343 GCA_031379415.1 Betaproteobacteria bacterium
TTCCAGGGCTGGCTGTACGCGCCGGCACTGGACAGCCTGAGCTTCGAGCAGCGCCTGGTGCAGGCGCTGCCGGCGCCGCCCGAGCCGCAGCTGCCGGCCCAGGGACGCCGCATCCGCCTCGTCAGAAGCTGAGCCCGCCACGCTGCACAATCGGGACCCAAGGTCTTCCGATGCAGCAGGCGCCTTCATGATCTACAAGTTCAAGAGCCCGGCCACCGGCGACCTCATCATGCTCGGCCCGAACGGCGACCAGCTGTTGCGCATCCTGGGCCGCGAGCCGGCGCCGAAGGGCATCATCGAAACCGCACACATGGCCGCTGCGCTGGCGGCGCTGCAGGCTGCGATCGCCGCCGACGAGCAGCCGCGCGAAGAAGAAGACCAGCCTGCGCCGGTGGGCCTGCGCCAGAGGCTGTGGCCGATGGTGGAGATGCTGCGCCGCGCCCAGGCGGCCAACGCCGCCATCGTCTGGGGCGTCTGAAGAACACACGAGAGGACCGAAGACCATGAAGCTCTGGAGCGACAGCTGGACCAACGGTGACCGCATCCCCATGCGCTATGCCGCCGGCAAACCCGACGGCCAGGGCGGCGCCACCTTCAGCGACAACCTCAACCCGCACCTGGCCTGGAGCGAGGTGCCGGCGGGGGCCTCGTCGATGGTCCTGATCTGCCATGACTTCGACGTGCCCAGCCGCGGCGACGACGTCAACCAGCCCGGCCGCGAGGTGCCGGCCGACCTGGCGCGCGTGGACTTCTTCCACTGGGTGCTGGTCGACCTGCCGCCCCAGCCCACCGTCATCGAGGAAGGCGAGTTCAGCCGCGGCTTCGTGGCGCGCGGCAAGCCCGGGCCGCAGGCGCGCGGCGACATCCGCCATGGCCTGAACGACTACACCGGCTGGTTTGCCGGCCATCCAGAAATGGCCGGCAACTACTTCGGCTACGACGGCCCCTTCCCGCCCTGGAACGACTCGCTGGTGCACCACTACGTGTTCACGTTGTATGCGGTGGCCATCGCGCGGCTGCCGCTGGAAGGCGTGTTCACCGGCCAGCAGGTGCGCGAGAAGCTCGCCGGTCGCGTGCTCGCCGAAGCCACCTTCTCGGGCACCTACACGCTGAACCGGCGCCTGCTCGCGGCCGAGCCTTGACGCAGCGGTGAGCTCGGCAATGCGCGAACCGACGCGCCTGTTCGCGCTGCGCCACGGCCAGACGGCCTGGAACGCCGAGCAGCGCATCCAGGGCCATACCGACATCCCGCTCGACGCCACCGGTCACTGGCAGGCGGCGCAATTGGCGCGGGCGCTGGCCGACGAACCGCTGGCCGCGGTCTACAGCAGCGACCTGCAACGTGCCCTTGCCACCGCACGCCCCTTGGCCGCGGCCACCGGCGCGCCACTGGTCACCGACGTGCGCCTGCGCGAACGCGGCTTCGGCGCCTTCGAAGGCCACACCTATGCCGACATCGAACGGCTGTGGCCGCAGGAGTCGGCGCGCTGGCGCCGCCGCGAAAGCGGCGCCGGGCCGCAGGGCGGCGAGGAACTGGAGACCTTCCACGCACGTTGCGTGGCAGTGGTGTCGGAGCTGGCCGCGGCCCATGCCGGGCAGTGCATTGCCATCGTCTCGCACGGCGGCGTGCTCGACAGCCTGTACCGCGCTGCCGTCGGCGTGGATCTGGCGGCGCCGCGCAGCTGGCAGCTGGGCAACGCCGCCATCAACCGCCTGCTCTTCAACGGCGAGCGGCTGTCGCTCGTCGGCTGGAGCGACGCCCAGCACCTGGCGCTGCCGGACGTGCTCTGAAGAGCGTCAGTCCGCCAAGGGAAGTTCGCGCCAGTTCAGGCGGCGCACACCCAGGCCGGTGGTCCAGTTGCCGTCCTGGCGCTTGACCTCGCCCTTGTCGCTGCCGGCGATCAGCCGCGGCTTGCCCGACACGCTGTAGAAACGCAGGTCACCCACCACGCCGGCCACGCTGTTGAGGTAGCTCACCGCGCTGCCGTTGTTGGTGAGCTTGCTCTGGCCGGTACCCAGGTCCACCGCATAGACCCGGCTGCTGCCCGAGGGGCTGCAGGTGTCGCCGCTGGGCACCATGGAGCTGAAGGCGACGATGCCGTTGAAGGCCGTCGGCTCGATGATCACGCGCCAGCCCAGGCTGCCCGCGCCGAGGCCGAGGTCGTACCACCAGCCCACCTGCGAGGCGGGGTCGATGGTGACCTTCTTGGTCAGGTCGGTCAGTTCCTTCAGGTTGGCCTTGAGGATGGGGTAGCTCACGCCGGCGGGCAGCTGCGCCGCCGCGCCGGGTGCCAGGCCGGTGCCGTCGATGATGGCGAAGAAGGCCTGCGACTGCGAGCTGCCCACGTCGCCGCTGGCCAGCAGGCGCCCGGTGCCCGCGGTGACGAAGCGCATGTTGGTGCCGGGCTGCACCACGACCAGCGGCCGCGATGTCATGGGCAGGCCGTTGCCTTCGGCGTCCTTCAGCTCGGCCAGCTTGACGGGCGCGGCGTAGGCATCGGCGCCGCGCACGTCCAGGCGCCACAGGTTGCCCAGCAGGTCGCCGCCATAGACCGCGTCGGCGGTGCCATCGGTGCGGTCGAGCACGAAGGCCTGCACGTGGGCCAGACCCGCGTCGACACCGGCCCCGCCGGCCCCCGTGGCCACCTTCTCCAGCAGCGCGCCGGTGCGCGGGTTGACGATGAAGAAGTAGCCCTTGCCGTCGCTGTTGTTGTAGCCCGAGCCGAAGATCAGCACCCAGCCGTACTTGGCGGTCTTCACCATCGCCGGTTCGCCATAGGTGTAGCCGAGGTCGGCGTGGGTGAACTCCCACAGCACCTTGGTCGCGATGTTGGCCTCGGTGGTCATGGCGGTCGGGTTGGTGACGTCGAGCGCGTAGTAGCCCTTGCCGCCCTTGCCCAGGCCGCCCACCAGCACGGTGCGCCAGTCGGTGCCGGCGCCGCCGACGGTGCGGCCGAAGTCGACGTCGAAGGCCACCGGCGAAGCGTCCACCATGGCGTGGTGCGTGAAGTCGGGGTCGCCCACCGACTGCAGGCCATTCACCGCCGGCGTGGCCGTGGGGCCCTGGAACAGCAGGTTGGGCACGTAGGCAAAGAGCTCGACACCGGCCGTGGCGCCGCTCAGCGCGCCATGCACGCCGTGCAGCATGCCGGCGTTGGTGCCGAAGTAGACCATCGTCGGTCGCGCGGCGTAGTCGGTCTTGAAGGTCGAGTAGCCGGGGTTGGCGGCCGCGGACAGCGCCGCCGCCGGTGGCCCCACCGGGCGCGCCTTGGAGCCGACGATGTCGCCCACCAGCGCCTCGCGGTAGCGGTAGATGCGGGCGCTGCCGGCGGCCGTCGAACCGACCTCGTGCGTGGTGTCGCCGCGCAGGTACTTGAGGTAGTCGCCGCTGTCGTCGCCGTCGCGGTAGACGGTGTTCAGCGCCGCCAGCTGCGTGGCCGTCAGGCTGGCGCTGCGGAAGGCCGCGCCGGCGCTGGTGGTCGGGTTGAAGGTGACCACGCGGCGGGCGGTGTCCCAACCCGTGCCACTCAACTGCGTGGCCAGCTTGGCGCGGAAGCTCCAGGCGTCGGTGATGGTCGGGTCGCCGGTGCCGGCGTCGAAGGTGGCGGTGCTGGCGATGAGGTCGCCGGTCCAGCCCGAGGCGTCGTAGGTGGTGGCGTAGCTGGCCACGCCGTCGAAGGCCACGCGCGGCAGCGCGGTGGTGAACGAGGTGGTGTAGGCGCGCAGGTCGCTGGCGATGCTGGCGAAGGCGCTGCGCAGGCCGCTGATCATCTGCGACGGATCGGCCACCGTGTAGTAGGTGTCGGGCCGCGCCTGCGACGAAGCGCCGCTGCCCACCGTGGTGGCCGTGGTGCTCCACCAGGCCTGCGGCAGGTCGGCGGCCTGGGTGTCGGGGTTGAAGTTCTTCGGCACCTTGAAGCCGCCGAACTTGGTGGCCAGGTAGTACTGGTTGTCCTTCAGGTAGCTGCCGAACTCCAGCACGTCCAGCCAGTAGGTGCGTACCGTCTGCTTGCCGGCCGTCTGCGGCTTGGCCGCGTCGTCGGGCCGGATGTCCCGCGTGTTGGCGTCGTAGGCCAGGCCGGCGATCAGGTAGCTGCCGCTGCTCACCGCCGTGGTGCCCAGCGCACCGCCCAGGCCGTGCAGCGAGCCGATCTTGTTGGTGGCGGTCTGCGCGTTGGTGGTGTTGTCGGCGCTCACCTCGGCCGGCAGCGCCGGCTCGTTGGCGCTGAAGCTCGTGCTGCCGGGCAGGTTGCGGTCCCAGTTGGTGTTGGTGTCGCCGATGCCGAGCACGAAGTTGCGCTGGCAGGAGAACTGCACCGGGTCGTCCCAGCGCGTGATGACGGGGAAGCCGTCGACCAGGCGCGTCTTGTTGGCGTCGCCCGCGACACCGGCGGTCCAGGCCGGCACCGGCCCCTGGTTCTTTAGGTAGCGCAGCACGCCGTAGTAGAGCTCGCTCACCGGGTCGCGGCGCTTGTAGGTCTGCTGCTGCTGGCCGAACTTGTTGACGTAGTTGATGACGCCGCTGTTGGCCACCGCGACGCCGAAGTCGGTGTTGGTGTCGGTGGCGTCGGTGGTGTCGGGGTTGGTGACGAAGACGCCGGTCGTGGAGTCCCATTCCTTGGCCAGATTGGCAATCGTCGGCTGGCCGGGGCGTATGAGGTTGGGGCCGACGTACTTCTGCCGTGCGCGCAGCACGCCGCCGTCGCGGATGTTGTCGGTGGGGTCGTTGAGGTAGCCGAAGGCGCTGAAGCGCATCTTCTCCGCGTACTGCTGCAGCAGGCCTTCGGGCTTGTAGTTGCCGTCGGCGTAGGGGGTGCAGTTGTCCTCGACGCTGAAGCCGGCGCCGCTGGTGCAGACCTTCACGCGCACATAGAACTCGTAGACCGAGGCCGCCACCGGCGCCACCGCCTGGCTGTAGTGCAGCACGGTGGCGGAGTTGATGTCGCCGTCCTTCGTGAAGCGCACCTTGTTGCCACGCGTGCGCACGCTGACCTTCAGTGAACTGAGGTTCAGCGGCGTATGGTCGGCGATGTCGCTGCTGGACGGCGAGGGCCGGTTCTTCAGCGGGTCGGCGTTGCCGGTGGTGGGGATGGGCGGGAAGTTGGTGTCGCCGCCGTTGTTGGTGTTGCTGGTGGCCCAGCCGCGTTCCAGGATCGTGGTGCTGGCGGTGTCGACGACGCGCAGGCCGCCCGTCAGCGCCCAGCGGAAGGGGTCGATGGCCTGCATCGTCAGCCAGTTCAGGAAGTTGCCGCTCCAGGCGTCGGTGACGCCGGCGGCCGTGCACTTGCGCGCCGTGGCTGCGCTCACCGGGTAGAAGTGGCTGAGGTCGCTGCCGACCTCGGTGCCCTGCTGGTAGCGGTAGCACTTCTCGGGGTCGAAGTAGCCGACGTATTCCTTGCCCGCGACGAAGGCGCCCTGGTGGGCCACGCTGATGGCGGTGGGGAATTCCACCGACAGCGCCAGCGCCACGTTGCCCGGCACCGAGCTGATGGTGAACACCGGCTGGTCGGCCAGCGGCGTGGCCGCCTTGGCGTAGCCGAAGGCCATGGCCACGGCGAGCGCGCTGGCGCGCCGGACATGGGTGCGATGGGCCGCCTTGGACGACCGCTGGAGCTGGTGTGTGTTCATAGGGTCAGCGTGGTCTGGAAATAGGCCTGGGTCTGGCGCGGGCCGGTGACGCGCACGCTCAGCCGGTAGACGGCCTGTTGCGGGACGGCATCGGAGAGGTCGTCGCAGGGGTTGCTGCTGCAGGCGTTGGACTGCCCGTTGTCGGACATCGTGCAGTGCGTGGCCGAGGCCGCGCCGGCGTTCACGCACAAGCGGTCGATGACGTAGCGCACCGTGATGCCCTGGCCGGCCACCGCGATGTCGTTGGCGGTGCTGGCGACGGTGGCGAAGGTCACGTCGCTGATCAGCGCGTTCGGCACGCCCTGCGTGTTGGCGGCCAGCATGGTGGCGCTGTAGTTGCGCGCCACGCTGGAGGCCTGGCGCGAGACTTCGGTACCCAGGGCGCCGCTCTGCAGCAAGGTGAGCACGGTGGCCACGGCGCGTTCGCCCTGGTTGGTGAGGTCGCGCTTGAAGCCGATGTTGCCGGCGTTGAACAGCGACGTGTTCATCGACCGCAGCATGGCCACGGTGCCGACGAGCATGATGACCAGCGCGATCAGGCCGAAGAGCATGACCACGCCGCGCTGAGCGCGAGCGTGACGGCTGCTGCTGCCGCGCTGAGCGCGGGCGTGACGGCTGCTGCTGCCGCGCTGGCGGCGGTCGTGCAGCTGGAGTGGCCGGTGACGGGGATGCATGAGTTCAGCTCCGCGGTGACAGCATCACGTTGCGCAGCGGCACCGTGAATTCGAAGGTGCGCCAGCGGTACTTCTGCTCGGTGGCGTCGAGGTTGCGCGTGCGCTGCAGCGCGGCGTCGAGGTCGCCGAACAGCGTCAGCGTGGCGGGCGAGACGGCGTCGCGCTCGGGCGCGCTGCCGCGCAGCACCAGGCCCACGCGCACGGCCAGGATGCGGCCCAGCGACAGCCGCGCGGCGGCCGTGCCGCCCTGCAGCGTGGCGGCGTTGAAGGGCGCCACGGCGGGGTCGCGCCATTCGTCGATGCGGCCGTCGTCGTTGCTGTCCACGCCGTACAGCGCGCGCATGTCGGCCACGCCCTCGGCAATGGGCACGACGCTGTCGTTGCCGTCCAGGCGCAGCATGTCGTGGCTCATCAGCGTCGCGTTGGCGCCCACGCCGAAGAGCTGGAAGGCGGGCTGGTTGCCGGCCAGGTTGCCCACCGGCGCCACCCAGGCCGTGATGGTGTCGCCGAGGTTCACGAGGTTGATGCCCGCGACGGTGGCCGCGGCGTAGGTGCCGCCGAAGTTCAGCGCCTGGTCGGCGCCGCCGGCAAAGCCGTCAGCTACCTGCTGCAGCATGCACTGGGTGCCGTCTTCCATGACCAGCACGAGGTCCTTTTCGCGCAGGCCCACGGTGGCCGGCACGCGCACGCCGCCGGCCAGCGCCGAGGCCGGCAGCACGCGCAGCGGCGTCTCGGCCAGCGCCGAGTTGCCGGTGGCCACGGCCAGCACGTCGGAGCCGCCGGTGCCGGCGCCGGCATAGACGACCACGGGCGCCAGGTACTGGGTGCGCGGCACGCCGTCAAAGGGCGCCGGGAAGTCGTCGCCGCGCGGCAGCACCTGTGCGCCGCCGCGCGACACCAGCAGCCGGCAGCCGATGCCGGAGCGCCAGGCCTGGGAATAACCCGAGCCGGCGCTGCGCAGGGTACGGTCGAGCACGTAGCTGGCGTAGACGCCGCTCATGGTGCTGTCGTTGACGGTGGTCAGCGCGCGGCGGCCGGACTCGTGCCGCGTCAGCATCAGCGTGATGGCCAGCGTGAGCGCCATGCCGATGGTCACTGCCACCAGCAGTTCCACCAGCGTGAAGCCCTGCTGGCGCAGGCGCGGGCCGTGCCGGAGCGCGGGCTTCATGGGATCAGCACCTGGGTGACGTAGCGGTGCTGCGTGCCCGCCACTTCATGCGGGGCGCGCCAGGTCACGGTGATGGTGGCCACGTTGCCGGCCACGACCACGGTGCCGGCACCGTTGGGCACGCCGCGGTCGCGCGCATTGGCCACGCGCAGGTTCCAGGTGTCGATGACGGCGGCGGGCAGGTTCACGCTGTTGGCGCCCCACATCGAGGATGCGACCTCGTTGGCCAGCAGCGCGGCGCGCGTGCTGTCCTCGGCGCTCACCGAGACCTGCGTGGCGCGCGCCTGCATGGCAATGACGCCGAGCAGGCCGACGGAGAAGATGACCAGCACCACCAGCACCTCAATGAGCGAGAAGCCGGCGTGGCGCGGGCGCTTGCAAGGGGCGAGGTTCATGCCGGGCACCCGTCGGGGTTGGCGGCCGACAGCACCCGCGCCGGGTCGCACATGCGGGCCTGGCCCGACAGCGAGACCAGCACGCGCAGCGGCCGGTCGCCCAGCACGGTGGCCAGGTCATAGGTGCTGATGCCGGCGGCGGCCAGCGTGCACGCGGCGCCGCCGACGCCGGGGTCGGCGTTGGCCACCTGGCGACCCATCGAGCTGAAGCACAGCGTGGTGGGGCCGGTGATGGTCACGCCCTGGGCGCTGTCGGCGAGCGCGCCGCACTGCACCGTTTCCACGGCCTCGCCGGCGGTCAGGCCCACCGTGCGCACGGCCCAGTAGGCGCCATTGGCACTGGCGGTGATGGCATTGCTGCAGGTCGTGCTGGTGGTCAGGAAAAGCACCACCTGGCGGTTGCGGCGCACGGCCTCGGTCTGGG
Source organism: Betaproteobacteria bacterium (assembly GCA_031379415.1). Taxonomy (GTDB): domain Bacteria; phylum Pseudomonadota; class Gammaproteobacteria; order Burkholderiales; family Burkholderiaceae_C; genus Rubrivivax. Next base: position 8,290 of record JANNFE010000230.1, read on the forward strand.
CCAGCCGCACGCCTGCGAGCAGCGACTCGCTGACCGTGCGCACCTTGGCATTGCGTGTCCACAGGCTGAACGAAGGCGCAGCCAGGCCCAGCAGCAGGCCGAGCAGCGCGATGGCGACCACCAGCTCCACGAGCGTCAGGCCGCGATGGCTGTGCCGCGGCGCGCCATGGTGGCGGCGGCTCAGCATGACTGCCCCTTCTTCGTCATCCAGCCGGTGGCGCAGGTGTTCCAGCCGCTGGGCGCCGCCGTGGTGGCGCGCACGTCCTGCTGCGTGATGGTGTAGGTGAAGCCGCTGCCCGGGCCGCTGCCCACGGCCTGCAAGGTGAAGGTGGTGTCGGTGGGCGCCACGGCGCAGGAGACGACGAAGGCGCCGAAGGTGCGCGTGGCCACGGCCGCGGCGCAGGGCGTGGTGAAGGCGCCGACCGTGGCGTAGCTGCGGTTGTCCTGGAAGTGGCGCTCCATCTGGGCGCGCACCGTGGCCAGGCCGTTGCTGGCTTCGACGAGCTGGCCGCGCACCAGATGGTCGCGGTAGCTCGGGTAGGCCACCATGGTCAGGATGCCGATGATGGCCACCGTGATCATGACCTCGATGAGTGTGAAACCCTGTTCTCGCCTGCTCGCCATGCCGTTCACCTGGGGGGTTGGCTGCGGGCGGCGACGGGCCGCCCGGCACCCGCATCGCCTGCGGGCTCCAGGGGTGTATCGGCGCTCTGGCGCCTGACTTGAGGGCACGCCAGTGCGTGCAATCGTTAATGGCGGGCAGCAGGTGTCACCAAGCCGCACCGGCCGTGACGGGCATCACGCCAAAACCGGGCCGCCGCAGCGGCCGGCGGGCTCAAGCCCCGAACAGATCGTCCGATGTGCGCGCGGGCGGCGTCAGCCCGAGGTGGCGGAAGGCCGCCGCGGTGGCCATGCGGCCGCGCGGCGTGCGCTGCAGGTAGCCCTGCTGGATGAGGTAGGGCTCGATCACGTCCTCGATGGTGCCGCTCTCTTCGCCGATGGCCGCCGCCACGTTGTCCAGGCCGACCGGGCCGCCGTCGAAGCGGTGGATCAC
>JANNFE010000271.1:0-3652 GCA_031379415.1 Betaproteobacteria bacterium
GCAGATTGGCGTGCCGGTGGTCAGGCCTTCGTAGACGCCGGACAGGATCTCCACCGCGTCGGGCTCGTTGCGCTGCGTCACGTGGCGGCTGGTGCCGGGCCGGCGGCGGTCGAGCTCGGCCTGGATGTCGGCCTCGTTCAAGGCCATGCCCGGCGGGCAACCATCGATGACGCAGCCGATGGCCGGGCCGTGGCTTTCGCCGAAGTTAGTGACGCGGAAGAGTTCGCCAAAGGTGCTGCCGGACATACCCATCATTCTAGGCGGGCAGGTGCGCGTGTTGCGCCACGGCGCCGCGCGTCCAGCAGGCCGCGGCGCGGATGGCGTGGCGGTCGTGCGCGGCCGTCAGTGCACGCCGACACCATGCCCGGCGGGCAGCAGTTGCTGCTGGTGTTGACATGGCGCATGCATGTCAAGCGGGAAGCGCCGGACGCTGCAGGTCAGTCCGGCAGCGGCCTGGCGCGGCGCGGCAAAGGGAAGTGACGGGCCCGCCGGGCCACCTGCGCAGCGCTACAGCAGCTGGGGCAACGCGCTGGCCAACATGGCCATGCCCGACAGCGTGAGCAGCCCCAGCACCAGGTTGCGGAAGGCCGCCGGGCTGATACCGATGTAGACCTTCATGCCCAGCAGCGCCGGCAACAGCAGCGCCGGTGCGACGATGGCCATCAGGGGCCACATCGGCTGCGTCACCGTGCCATTGGCCAGGTAGCTGGCCATCGTCACCGCCAGCAGGGTGAGGTTGAAGTTCTGGATCACCGCGCGCTGCGCGTCGCGCTCGTAGCCGCGCAGCGTGCACCACAGCGTGGGGATGGCGCCGGTGAAACCGCCCAGCGGGCCCATCAACCCGCCGACGAGGCCCGCAAGGGCGTCGCCGATGCGGCCACCGCCCACCTTCGGCAGGCGGCCCGAAAGCAGCATCACCGGGCACCACAGCGCCAGCAGCGCGCCCACCATGGCGCGGAAGGCCACGGCGTCAATGCGCGGCAGCAGCCACAGGCCGATGGGCAGCCCGAGCAGGCCACCGGCGATGAAGGGCGCCACCGTGCGCCAGTCGAAGCCACGCCGCACCGTGAAGGCCGCCAGCAGCTGCCCGGTGAGGCCGCCAAATACCGCCAGCACGGCCGCCAGCTGTGGCGGCAGCACCCAGGCCCAGAAGCTCAGCGCCGTGAGGCTGAAGCCGAAGCCGGACAGGCCCTGCACGAAGCCGGCGCAGGCGGCGCCGAGCACGATGAGCCAGATGGGGGCGTCCAAGAGGGCGAGCTTCCAATGCGACAGACGGCGCGGCAGCGCAGCCTGCGCGGGATTCTAGGCAGGCCCGCAGCCGGAGACCGGCGCGATACTGCTGCGCAATCGGTCACGCCAGGGAGGGCGGGCATGAAGAGCTTGCGGTGGCTGCTTGTGATCATGGCCTGTTGCTGGGCCGGCGCGGCCGGCGCCGCGCCGGCCGCGAAGAAGGCCATCGCCTACCCGTCGCCCGAGCGCGTGCTCGAAGCGATCAGCGGCGCCGATGAAGCCGACACCCTGGCGCGCAAGCTGGCGGCGCTGGAGGTGTGGCGCGACGCAATGAAGGCGCTGGAGAAGCCGCCGCAAGGGGCGGGCCAGGGTTTTGCGCAGCCGCTGGGTGCGATCTACAGCGGCTACACCCAGGCCGGAATGGACATCCACGCGGCGCTGCCACCCCGCTTCAACGAGGTCTGCACCCGCGGCCTGCACACGCTCTTCACCACCTGCCACAAGCGCGAGCTGGTGGAAGCCACCAGCCGCTACCGCGCATCAGCGCTGTTCGTGCACGAGACGCTGAGCCGCCAACTGGCGCCGGCCGAGGTCGACCGCGTGCTCAACCGCGCCGTCGCCAACGAACAGGAACGGCAACAGTGGCTGGACCAGCGCCGCGCCGACAGCGCCGCGCAGTTGCAACGGCAACGCAGCCAGACTCTCAGCGGACTGGCTCAACCCTGGGAGGGCCTGGCCTGGCTGGCCTTGATCTCGCTGGCCTGGCTGCTGCCGGCGGTGGTGATCTTCACCGTCATCGCCAGCGACAAGCAAGAGATGGTGAGCAGCCGGGTCGAACTGCGGGACGATGCCTTCAACACCTACCGCGGCACCATCAAGACACCCACCGGCCGCATCATCCAGGGCGACCCCAGCGGCGGCCGTTTTGCGGCGCTGCTGTGGACCCTCGGCGTGCCGCTCGCGGTGCTCGGCTACGGCCTTGCCGCAGCCTTGCGCCTGCCCACGGCGGCCCAGGCCGGTGTCGCCGTGGCCATGCTGGTGGTCGCCTTCTTCGCCACCCGCTGGTTGAACGATGCGCGCACGCCGCTGGCGGGCGGCCTGCGCCGCGTGCTGCTGTGGGTGCTGGCGCTGGCCGGGCTGAACGCGCTGGCCTGGGGCGCGTTCCTGCTGTTCCGGCTGGTGACGTCGTGAACTACTCGGACTTGGCGGCGCCACTTTCCTCGGGCCAGTCGCGGATATAGGCCTTGAGCATGCGGTTCTCGAAGTCCTGCGCGTCGACCACGGTCTTGGCCACGTCGTAGAACGAGATCACGCCCATCAGCGTGCGCTGTTCCAGCACCGGCATGTAGCGCGCGTGGCGCTGCAGCATCATGCGGCGCACCTCGTCGATTTCTGTTTCCGGCGTGCAGGTCAGTGGCGCGTCGTCCATCACGCTGCGCACGTGGCGGTCGCCGACGCTGCCGCCGTTGGCGACGATGGCGCTGATGACTTCGCGGAAAGTGAGCATGCCCACCAGGTCACCGTGCTCCATGACGACCAGCGAGCCGATGTCGAGTTCGGCCATGGTCTTCACGGCTTCGGCCAGGGTGAGATCGGGCGTCACGGTGTAGAGCGTGTTGCCCTTGACGCGCAGGATGTCGGTGACTTTCATGCGAATCAATATAGCCCACAATCATCGGGTCGATCCGGCTTTGCCGGGCGACTCGAAGCCCCTCGGGGGGCGGGCCGGGCTGGCCCGGACCTGGGGGCGCAAGGAAACGCATGGCAGGCCCCAACGACCCTGGTTTCGACACCCTGGCCCTGCACGCCGGTGCCGCACCCGACCCCGCCACCGGCGCGCGCGCCGTGCCGCTGCACCTGAGCACGAGCTTCGTCTTCGAGAACAGCGAACACGCGGCCAGCCTGTTCAACCTGGAACGCAGCGGCCATGTCTACAGCCGCATCAGCAACCCGACGAATGCGGTGCTGGAAGAGCGCATCGCGGCGCTGGATGGCGGCGTGGGCGCCATCGCCACGGCCAGTGGCCAGGCCGCGCTGCACCTGGCCATCGTCACGCTGGCCGGCGCCGGTTCGCACATCGTGGCCAGCTCGGCGCTCTACGGCGGCAGCCACAACCTGCTGCACTACACGCTGGCGCGCTTCGGCATCAGCACCAGCTTCGTGAAGCCGGGTGACATCGACGGCTGGCGCGCCGCCATCCGCCCCGAAACGAAGCTGCTGTTCGGCGAAACGCTCGGCAACCCGGGCCTGGACGTGCTGGACATCCCCACCGTGAGCGCCATCGCGCATGAAGCCGGCGTGCCGCTGCTGGTGGACAGCACCTTCACCACGCCCTGGCTGATGAAGCCCTTCGCGCATGGCGCCGACCTCGTCTTTCACTCGGCCACCAAGTTCCTGTGCGGCCATGGCACGGTGGTCGGCG
>JANNFE010000272.1:0-1669 GCA_031379415.1 Betaproteobacteria bacterium
TTCGCGCGCACTGGCAGCGCGCTGCGGCACTGACGTTGGATGCCGAGCGCGCGTTTGGCCTGCATGAGCGTGCACTCGACCACCTGATGGTGGGCGCGCTGAGCGGCGAGTGGCGTGTGCTGACGCAGGCCCTGGTCGAGCGCGCCGAGCAATCGGGTTCACCGCGGCTGCGCCTGCGTGCGCTGGCGCGGGCTGCGCAGGCCGCTTCGCTAGACCACCAGCACGAAAGCTCGGAGCGCCTGGCGCTGCGCGCGGTGCAAGAGTTGCCGGCGCTGCGCGAATTCGAGGCCGACGATGCCGTGTACCACATCCACGTTTTGTCCTGCGCCGCGTTTTCTGCCGGCACGTTGGGGCGGCCTGCCGATGCGCTGGCGCGCTACCGCCAGGCGCTGGCGGTGGCGTGCCGGCACGGCAACGGGCGCGCCGAGGCGATGATGGCGGGCTCGGCGGCCATGTTCGCGGTCGAGCTCAACCGGCTTGACGAGGCCCAGACGCTGCGCGACGAGGCGCTGGCCGCCTGCGCCGCCACCCTGGGCACCATCCACCACGCGCAGGTGCTGAGTCGCTGCAGCTACGTGGCACGTGCGCTGGGTGACCGCGCTGAGGCCATCGCGCAGCTCAGCGAGGCCGCTGCGATTGCGCGTCGCACGCGCAGCAGCAGTTTCCTGCCCAACTACCTGGCCACACTCACCGAGACCCTGGTCGACGATGGCCAGCACGTGGCTGCGTGGGCGATGCAGCGCCAGTGCGTCGAGGCGCTGGCCGAAGAGGAACCCGCAGTGGCACGCTATCTCGGCCCCTTCACAGCGGCGGCGGTGCACGAGCTGCATGGCGAACTCGGCGCCGCGATCGAAGCGGCGCAGGCCGCCATCGTGGCGGCCGACGAGCTCGGCGACACGCCCGACCGACGCGAATCACGCCTGCTTTGCGCCGCCCTGTTGGCGCAGGTGGGTGCGCAAGACCAGGCGCTGCGGCTGGCCGATGCCGCCAAGGCGATGGCGCCGCTGGCCAGCGGGCACTTGCTGCTGCCGGCCCAGAACCTGCGCGCTGCAGCCGAACTGCACCACGATCCGCATGCCGCGCGCTCGCGGCTGCTGCGGGCGCTGCTGCAGCCGTTTGCCGACCGCATGCTGCACCCGCACCTGGCGGCCGCGCAGGTGCTGCTGGGCCGCTGTGCGCTGGCTGCAGGCGAGCCGGGCGCGGCGCTTGCCGCCGTGTCTGGCCAGCGTCACAGTGTGGCGGTCGAGGCCGGCGCGGCCGCAGTCGCCCTGGAGGCCGCGCTGCAGGCAGGCCGTGTTGATGCGGTGCAGTTCGACGCCGCGGTGGTGCTGCTCGACAGCGCGCGCCTGCCGCCGCTGGCCGCATTGACGCTGATGCGTGCGCTGGCTGCCGGCGCCGGTGCCGCTGCTGCGCCGCGCTGGCGAACGCGCCTGCAAGACGCCGCCCAGACGCTGGCCAACTCGCTGGCGGGCACACCGCCGTTGCAGTCGGCCTTCATCCGCCGCCACCGCGATTTGCTGACCTGAGCGACTGGGCTGAGCGCCTGACCTGGGCGACTGCGGGCAGCGGCCCGCACACCCCAGCAGCCAGGGAACGCAGCGGAAACGCCGGCTGCGCACAGTGCACCCACAAGAGGTGTTCATGAAGCTGCCCGCGGGCCCCCCCCCCC
>JANNFE010000291.1:0-15326 GCA_031379415.1 Betaproteobacteria bacterium
TATCTTGCTGAAGCCCAATACCGGTTCAACCGTCGCTTCAACTTGCGCTCGATCCTGCCGCGTCTATTGCGGGCCGCCTGCTCAACGAAACCGCAGTCCCGTCACGTCATCCGGGCGGCTGAGGTTGGTGCCTAATCAGGAAATCTGATGCCGCGTCGCCGCATCAAACAACACCCGCTTCATCAGACCCAGCCGTTCTTCATCGCTGTGCACTAACGCATCATCCAGGATGATCAACGTCGGCCGCCCCGCCTCACGCAGCAGGTCTGCATAAGCCAGACGGCTGATCACCCCCATCTGCTCGCGCGCACCGAAGCTCAACGCTTCAAAGGCACCTGACTCTGGCCCTGTCGGGCCGCTGCGCGTTAGCGGCCCTGGGCTCAGGGTCTCATCGATCACCAGGTGCGCCTGCGGAAACAGCAGTTGCAGGTAGTGGTTCAGATGCTTCTGCAACGGCGCCTGCAGCTTGCGCGTCAAGGCGCCACGCTGGTCTTTCAGCAGTTTCATCAAGTAGTCCAGCGCCGCGGCGCGGCGGCGCAACTCTTCGGCGCGGCGCGCCGCCTGGGCCAGGTCACGCGCCACCGCTGCCCGCCGCTCTTCAAGGCCTTGAGCGCCAGCGCTCTCCAGTTCGACTTCCAGGCGCAGCAAGGCCGTCTTGCGTTCCTCGAAGCTCTTCTCCAGTTGTTCGGCGCTGCGTTGATAGCGCTCGACGTCCTGCTTCAGGATGTCAGGGCGTGCTTGCGCCACCTCGTCGGCCTTGGTCCTGACCGAAGCGGCCAGAGACGACTGCTCTGCACGTGCGTCCACCAAGGCCTGGCTGGCCGCCTGCAGTTTGTCGGCACGGTCGGGCGCATTCAGCAAGTGCTGGGCTGCCTGGTGCTCGCGCTGCGCGGCTTCCAGTGTGGTTTGTGCATTGCCCGCGGCGACGCGCGCAGGGCCCAGGCTGGCGTTGATCTGTTCCAGCGCGCGGCGCGCGCCGTCCTCCGCGGCTTCGGCTTCAGAGACTGATTGCATCGGCGCGGTGGCAGTGTCCGGAGCCGCAGGAATCTTGCCCAGCGCCGCCTCGACCTCTTTCGCCCGAGCGGCCTGCGCCAAGGCCTCGGCGCGCAGTGCCTCCACGCCCTTGGGCGCCAGGGCCTTCAGCGTAGCGGCCGTTGCCTTCACCTCGGCTGCACGCTGGGTGTGCGCCTGATGCCGCGCCTCGACTTCGTCCAGCGAGACCAGACCCAGCCGTTGCAGCAGTGCGGCGTGCACGTCGCTCACAGCAAGCTCCTGGCGGCCCAGCTCGGCCAAGTCTGCGCCACCCGGTGATATCTCAATCTGGCCCATCGCACCCAGTTGCAGTGTGGCGGCCTCCAGCAGCAGCCTTTCACCAGTGCCAGCCAGTGGCTCGCCACTCAATTGGACGCCGTGGCCGTCAACGAGCTTGAACCGAAGGCGGGTCGCCGCCGCGGCACGCTGAATCTGCAGTTCGCGCAACTGTTGGCTCTGCGTGCGCAGCTGCTGCAGCACACCGGCATCGATCTGAGAGGCCGCCGCCTGCACCTGCAGATCCAGCGTCCTGGCTTGCTCGGCCTCCACCTGTTGCAAGCGCACCTGTGTGGACTGGGCCCTCTGCTTCATTTCGTCGAGTTCGCGGGCCAGGCTGGCGCGGGTGTCGTCCTGGCGCGCCCGGCGCAGCAGGTTTCTTGCGGCTTCATAGGCAGATTCCGCAGCGCTGGCCTGGTTCGCCCATTGGGCCACCAAATGCGCCGCAGCGGTCGCTGCCTGCTGCGCCGCCTCCACCGCCGCGCCGCGCGCCTTGGCCGCAGTCTCCTGCTCGGCGAACGCTTCCAGCCGGCTGCGAAGCAGCTTGACCTGCGCGTCCAGCTGTTCGGCGCGCTGGCGCTCGGCTGCCAGTGCGTTCTGAACTCGCTCGATGGCCAAGAGCTTGCCGCGCGCCTCGTGTTCCTGCGTGCGAAAGCCTGCCCATGGCCGTTCAGCCTCGTCAGCAGCCTGGTCGCGCCGCATCCCGCCAAGCAAGTCCACCTTGTGCCGATAGGTCGACACGTCGGTGTCGGCGGCCTTCAACTCGGTGTCGAGCTGCGACTGTCGTTTCAAGGCTTCGGACAAGGCGCCTCGTGGGGCGCCGCCTGCAGGCGTCAACAGTTCGTTGCGCTGCGTCTCCACAGTGGCCAGCACGTCGTCGCCGCCACTGCTGGCCACTTCGCCCAGGGATGCATTCAAGGCGTTTCGCAGGTGGTCGGTGGCATGTGCCACCGGGTCGTGGATGTCCTGGCCGGCGCCTTGCTGAATCCACAGCAGACCGGGGATGCCCCAGTGTTGAGCCGCGCTGGCGCCCTTGCCCGCGTACTGGAACCCCAACAGCTCGGCCAGGTGGTCCTCGGCCAGCGCGCCGTCGAGCCGCTGCGGGCCGGCCTGCAACTCGCAGCGCTTCTTGCCCAGGAAGCTCTTGGTCAGGCGGTAGGGTTGGCCAGCAACGGTGAACTCGAGTTCCACCGTCGGTGATGCAGAGGCGTCGCCCCACGGCCGCAAGTCGTCGACGCTGCTGGACCGGTGCCGCTCGAAGAAGGCCGCGCGCACGGCTGCCACGATCGTGCTCTTGCCGGCTTCGTTGGGGCCGGTGAACAGGTTGATGCCATCGGTGAGTCCCGTGATTTCGACGGGCTTGCGAAACTGCTTGAACTGCTCCAGCCGAATACGCGTGATCTTCACGGTGCAGCCTTCGCGCCAGCGCGGCGCTCGTCCAGGATGCCGGCCAACAGTGCCAACGCGTCGCGTGCCACGTCCGCAGACTCGGCGGCTGCGCCCTCCTGGGCCGCCCGCAGGCTGGCGATCACATCGCCCAGATAGCCGTCGGCCTGCAGCGCGCCGATATCTTCGGGCGTGGGCTCGAAACGCAAGGCAGAGAGGTCGGCGCAGAGGCTGCGCGCCCGGCCGCGTGCCTGCCCGATCGCATCCATCAAACGCCGCCGTCCCGGCAGATCGGTATGGCCGGTCAAGCTGAGTGTGACCACGTCGGCGATTGTCAGGCCGGCCAGTTGCTGCAGCAGGGCATCAATGTCGCTGGGCACCTGCAGATCCACGGTGTCTTCGCGCCAGCGGTACTGGCTTGTGGCGTGCTGCACAACGCTCGGCAAGCCGCCGGGTTCGGGCAGGCTCACGATCAGCGCCTGGCCGGACGCGTTGGCCTTGAAGCGGTCGGTCTCCGGCGTGCCGCTGTACCAGGTGCGTGCATCGACTTGCTTGCAACCATGCCAGTCACCCAAGGCCAGGTAGTCCAGTGCGGCATGTTCGGCGCGCGCTGCGGCAATCGGATTGCTGGAGTCGATGTCTTCGGCCAGGACGCCCTGCACGCTGCCGTGCGCCAAGCCCACGCGGAACAGCCCCAGTGGCACCTGCGCTGCGGCAAACCATTCGGTCAGGTCGTTGTGTGTGTGGCGCTGAGTCAACGGCGCCGGCAGCACCGCCAGGCCCAGCGAGGAGAACAACAGGGGTTCTGGCCGCAGGCAGACATGCGCATTCGGGGGCACCGCGTTCAGGCGCGCCGCGCGGGTCCAGACGGATTCGGCAAGGCCGGCGTCGTGATTACCGGGAATCAACACCCATGGCCCACCGAATGCCGCCATGCTGTTGAAGAGCCGATGGATGGTCTTGTCGGCAACGCCCTGCGCGTCGAACACATCACCCGCTACCAACACGGCGTCGACACCCTCCGCAGCGGCCAGTTGCGCCAGCCGCTCCACCACGGCAAACCGAGCCTCGGCCAGCAACGCTGCGTCGTCGGTGTCGAATTGACCGTACTGCTTGCCAATCTGCCAGTCGGCGGTGTGCAGCAACTTGATCAAAGGCTTCCTTTCAATGAATTCTGCGAAACAGTCTAGCCGCAGCGGAACTCAGACCGCAGGCGACGTGGCACTTGGCAGCCGGACCGTGACCCACTCGTACGGCGCGCACGGGAGAGGCACCAAGCCCATGTAGGTCGTTCTGGAGCCGGCATGGCCCGACGCCAATCGCGGCTGGTAGCAGCCACTTGCTGGCGGCCAGCCTATCCTGCCACTCACTCCGTTCATCCATGGCACTCCTGCACTCACTCCGTTTATCCATGGCACTCCTGCTGCTGGCCCTCTTCATGAGGCTCATTGCCGTGGTGGTTATCGCAGGCCTACGGTCGGAGAGTCCGACCCCGATCCGGTCTCACACGCGACGCGGGTCCTCAACCCAACGCTTGATGGTGTCAAGGCCGCTCGTGGTTCAACGGCGATCTCTCGCTGCCTTCTGAAAGCACGATCAACCGAGAGGCGTTGACCAACAGACTCGATCCGCGAACTCCCAGCCAAGTTGAACTTGACCTGAATCCGGTGTCGGGTAGCGGGCGACGCGTCGAGAAATCGTAGGGATGAAGCACAGCTCGATTGAGTGGATTCGGTCGAATAGCGAGGGCTGGGTCTTCATATGAATGCCGCTGGCGATGACTTTGCCTCGCACGGTAGCTGTGACCAGTCGCAGGTGCTCAGCCAGAGAATCTAGATCCCAATCGAAACGTTGCAGCAGGATCACGTAGGCCGATGCCTGCGAGTAGCTGTGCTGAATCAGTGCCATTGGATTGAATCTCGCTTCATCAGCTTGCATTCTTACCAGGGGATCAAAATGCTCAGGAGCCGTCAGCAGCCATGCCAGGGAATTGATCGCGGCTTCCGAATCTTCGTTGTCCCAGTCCTTGTCCAACTTGACCGCAAAACGAAGGCTCTTTTCGGCATAGCGGACCAACTTGCAGTGCAGCCAGGACAAGACGAGCGCCTGGTCGTCGATGTTCAGGAAGTCGACCGCCAGGCCGCGCTTGCGCGATATATCTTCAGCGACAAGCCAAGCCTCGGCAGCCATATCCTCGACCGTGTGTTCGCCGCAAGTCCGGCCTGCGATTCGGCGCAAGTCGCCACGGCGAGAAGTCAGAAAGCTCAAGAGAGGGTCGCTGGTGGATGCCATCTGCCTTCCTTTCGCAATCGCGGGCGCCTGAGCCGCGCCGGGGCTTTGTGATCTACATGTTTGGAGCGCAGCCGATGCTCATGTGAATCAACATGCTTCAACAGCCCGTAGCACGGCCCCGAAGCCGATACGCTCCTGCTCTAACCGCACGGCCTGGTCACCCAGGCGCAAGTAGCGCAGCTCGTCGTACAGCGCGACTTCGTCGCGGGTCAAACGCGGCAGGTCGCGCAGAGTGGGTTGTGGCTCGACGGTCCATTGCGATCGGTGCGACAGCAGCGTTTCTCGGTCCATCAGGAACGACTTGGCGTGCCGGTGATGGGCGCGGAGCTGGTCGAGAATGGCAAAGCCGTGGGTGTCGATGTCGCCCCAATAATGCAGCGCACACCGGGCAAGCCAGTCGGCGTTGGCCAGCATCTCGAAACCGTAGCCAGCGCCGAAGACCACCATGGCCTTTTCTGCCGGCGGGAACGACAAGAAGTTGACTTCGTTTTCTGTCATGAAAACACGCTCTACGGCAGCATCCAAACGGGCGAAGGTGAGCTGCGATACCGTGTAGTCGCCGTCGCCCCCGCTGACCCAGTTCAGCACCGCGGGGTCCAAGCACCGAAAGCGCACACGGAGTGGTTTTTCTCGAAAACCGTAGCGGCGAATGAATTGCGCCGTGCCGCTGGCCGCGGCGTCTATAGCGGCCACCGGCAGTGCCAGGTCCAGCAGCTCGGAAAGCACGCTGCGCTGGGCCTCGACGAACTTGCTGTGGATGCCAGCCAGATCGACCTCACGCAGATAAATGCCAGGCCGCGGATGCAATTGCATCCAGCCCACCAGGGCCAGCAGCTGCGGCCATTGCTGTGCCAGTGCCAGTGCGCGCAGCGGCTGGGCCTGCAGCCAAGGCAGCAGCGCCGGTTGCTGTTGCCGCGTGATGGTCAACAAGCTGGCGAAGATGCGCGCATCACCCGCTTTGCCTGTGAGACGCAGCGCATCGTCCAGCGTCTCCACCCAGGCCTCGGCGGGCAGGCTGTTCTGGCCGATGATGCGATGCCGCACATCGCGCATCACCAGTCGGTATCCGGCTTTTGCGCCCTGCTGCAGCGCGGCCGCCCAGGTGCGCACATCGTCGAAGCGTTCAGACAACTCGCCCGATGAGGGCGAACGCAACGCCAAGCGCAGCGGGAACAACTGCCCCGGCGCGGCCAGCTCAGCCAGCAGCTCGCCCTTGTCCCAACGCCTGCGCACCTGGTCCCGCAATGCGGATGCAGAAGTCCAGTCGCTCATGCCGTCGCCGCATCACGCTGCGCGCGGTAGTCCTCGATGCTGAGGTTGCGCAAACGCGAGGCGCTGCCTTCTTCGTTGTGCACGAAGCCCACGCTGGACACGAAGGGTTCGATGATGTGGATCTTCTGCAGCGGCGTAACGATCAGCAACTGCAAGTTCAGTTTCTGAAACAGGCGCAGCCCGTATTCCGCCGACTCGTCGGAGCCGCGACCGAAAGCCTCATCAATCACCACGAAGCGGAATGAACGCGAACGCACTTCACCCCACTCCAGCCCGAACTGGTAGGCAAGGCTGGCTGCCAGGATGGTGTAGGCCAGCTTCTCTTTCTGGCCGCCCGACTTGCCGCCCGAGTCGGAATAGTGTTCGTGCTCGCGGCCATCCTCTCGCCAGCGTTCGCTGGCGGCAAAGACAAACCAGTTGCGCACGTCGGTGACTTTGGTCGTCCAGCGCCGGTCGGGCTCGGCCGTACCTTCACGGCCGCGAAAGCGTTCGATGATGCGTTTGACCTGCAGAAACTTGGCTTCCGAATACTGCGCGTCATCGGCCCCAGTAAGTGCGCCTTCGGTGCAGGCGCGCAGCTCGGTTTGGAAGTCACGCACTTCCACATCGATGGCAGGCTGCGCTTCCAGCGCGATGAATCGGCCCGGGTTGTAGTCGATCTGCGTCAAAGATTCATTGATGAGTGCAATGCGTTCCTTGATGGTTTCGCGCTCCCGGTGCAATTGCGATTGGAAGTTGGCCACCTCGCGGATGGTATTTTCGTTGAGCAGTTCCTTGAAGCGCGCCACGAAACGCGGCAGGTCGTCAGCGTTGAGCTTGTCCAGCATCGCGCTGTACTCGGGGCCTGCGGCCACGCTGGCGTCGACTTCCTGCGTGTCAAGCTTGAAGGCCTCTTTGTACTCGGCCATCGCGCGCACGATCTTCTCGCCCAGGCGTGACAGTTTCTTGTCTTCGGCGTCGATGTGCTCTTGCAGCCAGCGGCGCATGTCGTGCTCACGGTTGTCGCATGACTCGACGCTCAGCTGATGCTCGCCGAGTGCCTGGACACGCAGCTTGTCGACCCTCTCGAAGTGCTGCGCAGCCGTCTGGGCAGCAGGCGCGTCCAGTAGCTGTTGAGCCAGTTCACGCAAACCCTGGGCTTGCTGTTGTTTCAACAACGTCTGGGCCTGTTCACCCTCGCGCTTCTTCAGTTTGGCGCTGGTGTCGGCCAGTGCCTGTTCCAGCGCGGCCAATTGCGCGGCCAGCGTCTTCAGCAGGTCCGATGCGCTCTCAAGCTGGCGTCGTTCTTCCTGAAGTTTTGCGACCGCCGTGGCGCCGGACTTCCAGTCCAGCTCGGCATAGTCGCGGTACTCATCAATCTTGTTCAAGGCTTCAAGGCGCGCCCGGGCCGCCTCCTGTTCCTTGAGCAAAGCGCCAGCGCGTTGGCCGACGTCGGCCAAATGCGCTTCCAGCGCCTTCGCCTTGCCCTCCAAGGCAGCGATCTTGGCGCTGTTGCTCCAGCCCAGCACGTAGCGGCTGCGGTCGTCGATGCGGTGCCGGTCGTCTTTCTCGTGCCGTTCACCGGGCGCCTTGATCTGCCCGGCGCGCGTGATCGCGTGTTTCTCGCGCCGAAACTGCTCCTGGCTGGCGCAGCAAGCCAGGTTGAAGCGGTGCGCGACTTCGCGTGCCAGCCAGTCGTAAAACGGCGAATCGGGCTTGACGGCCAGTTTGCGCGCCATCGAATCGGCGTGCAGGTCGGGCATCTCGCTGCGCTGACCCTTGCGCGCCGGGAGCACGCGAAAGTAGACCAGCCGGCCTTTGAGGTGGGTGCGGTCCACCCAGTCGCTGACAGCGGCGTAGTGCGCATCGGGCACCAGCAGCGACAAGCCGAAACCACGCACCAGCCGTTCGGCCGCACCTTCCCAGTCGCGCTCGTCTTCGCGCACCTGGATCAGTTCTCCAGCGTACGGCATGTCGGTCTCGCGCAGTTGCAACGCCGCGCACAACGCACTTCTCATCACGATCTGCTGCGCGTCGATGTTGCTGCGACGGGCTTTGAGACTGGTGATTTCATCGGCAAGGACCTGGTGCTCCTGCCGCCCGAGCGATAGCGTCACGCCCAGCTCGTTCAACGTGTTCTGCACTGCCGCTTCGTGCTGTTGGGCAGCTGCGCGCATGGGGCCACAGAGTGCACGCTGGGCCAGGAAATCCTCGGCGTTGTGCATGGCCAGCAGATCGAGGCGCTGGCGCAGTTCATCGTAGCGGCGCGACTTGTCGGTACGGCGCTGTACTTCGTACGCCATCTGCTCGATCTCCAGCGCCAGCCGCTCGATGCGGTCACCGCCGTTGTCGGCCACGGCGCGGCGCAGTTCACGCTCTTGCGCTTGCTGGTCGCGCTGCTCGGTCAGCAGGCCTTCGATGTGGCTGTCGTGGCGCGCCAGTTCTTCGGCCAGATGCACAAGCCGGATGTCCAGCAAGCCCGCCTTGAGCTCGGCGAAATAAACCTGCAAAGCCTCGCGGGCGGCGCGGTGCTGTTCGATTTCGGCTGCAAGTTCAGCCCGGCGTTCGCAGTCGGCCACCAGGGGCTTCAACAACAACACCTGGGCCTGCGCCTTCAGCACAGCCTCATGGGCGCGGTTCAGATCCTCGAAGTGGGCGATCAAATCCTTCAAGCGCGGCGCGATGTCGAAGGGCTCCAGCATGTGGCCGCGAACAAACTCGGTGAGGTTGCCGACCGACTTCAACGACACGGTCTGGTGGAAGAGTTCCAGCGCCTGGTCGTTCTTGATGCCGAAATGGCGGCGGAACAAGGCGCCGTAGGGCGGGAAGCTGTCTTCCGGCGTCACGCCGCTGGCACGCAGCCGTTTGCGCAGCTTGGTGATGTCGGAGCCAAAGTCAGCAAAGTTTTCGGCAATGCCCATCGCCCGCTCGGCAACCACGTACAGACGCTGCGGCTGCCCCTGCGGGTCCTTGAGCCAGAAGACCTGGGCCAGCGTCACCGTCTGGTCGTAGCCAGCGTTGTGGAACACGCCCAGGATTACGGAATAACTGTTTGGGCCGCGCAGCGCCACGGGCCGGCCGGAGCCGCCTTGTTCATTGCGCTCCGCCTTGTAGTGGCCCAGCACGTAGCTGCGCAGCGTGCGTTCGCGTGCGTCGGCACCGGCGGCCTTGTTGTAGGCCACGCGGTGGGCGGGCACCAGCAAGGTGGTGACAGCGTCCACCAGCGTCGACTTGCCCGAACCGATGTCGCCGGTGAGCAAGGCATTGCGCCCTTCGCAGCGCAGCGACCAGACGCGAGCGTCGAAGGTGCCCCAGTTGAAGACCTCCAACCGCTGCAGCCGGAAGCCCGCCAGCGCCTCGTCGGCGGCAAAGTCCAGCGCCAAGGATTCATTCTTCATCTGGCGACGCACCCCCGCCTTCGAGTTGCACCCGGTAATCGGCGAGGCGGGCATCGAACTCGGCCAGCCAGTTCGCATCGACAAAGGCCTTCAGGATGCGTTGCACTTCGAACATCTGTTCCTGGCTGCGCAGGCGGCGCACAAAGCCGAGTTCGGCGATGCGGTTCAGCTGCGTATCGACCTGGTCGACGAGCCGGGTCTGGTTGCTGCCCTCGGGCATGAAGACGCGCAGCATCTCCACCACCTGTTCGCGCGATAAGATCAGCCGCGTATCGCTGCCCGCGGCGTCGAACTCGGCCAGCTTCTTGCGCAGCAGCGCCAGCAGCAGACTCACCGGAAATGACAGTGGACGCCGCGCCACCAGGCGGGGCAGTTTGGGCGCGGCGGGGTCGTCAGACTCCGGGCGCGAGCGAAGGAAGGCATAGCCCTCGGCCTCGTCCAGCGTCAGCTCCAGGCCAAGCACGCCCACATGGTCGCGCACGCGGCCCTGCAGCTGCAACAGCGCATGCCAGTGCGCGGCATCGTCGGCGCGGTAGGTGACGCCCTTCAGCAAAGGCACCACCACGGCCGACAGGTCGATGCTGGAAGCGGCTTCTTCGCCGGCCATGCTCAGCGCGAAAAGATCACGCGCGGCAGACACGCATGCCTGCGCTGGCCGGAGCGTGCCACCCAGCCCACGCTGTCGAGCACCGTGTCGTCGATGACCGCACGGCCCGGCTCGGCCGCCAGACTGAGGTAGGTCACCAGCTCGGCCAGCCCGTGTTCCAGCGGCCGGGTGTGCAGCAGTTCGGCCAGCGTGACCTGCTTGTGCTGTTGCAGGCTCTGCCGCACATGCTGCGCCAGGGCGGCCTTGTCGATGACGAACTGCGAGAACAGCGCGGCGGCGTCCAGGTCTTCGTCACCCGCGGCAAGGGCCCCGGCATCGAGCGCCAGCTTCATTGCCGGCGTGTGCAATGGGCGCTCCATCGGCAGGTCGATGTGGGGCGCGGTACTGGCCATGAACATGAAGTCGCCAGCGGGCGGCAGTGCGCGCACGGCCAGCGCACCGGCCTCGATGCCGCGCAGGATGTCCATGATGCGGCGGTTCTCCAGGTAAGCCTGGTCGTCGAGAAAGCGCCGCAGCTGCTGCGACAGCAGGGCCACGGTGCGCTGCGCATGCTCGCCGGCTTCGAGCCAGTCGTAGTGCACCCGCTTGACACGGGGGTCGGGCGTCATATCGGCCACCGGCTGCAACTGCATCACCCGCTCCAGCAGTTGCGTCAGCTCGTCCTGGCGCGAGCGCGACATCAAGAAGTCCCAGAACGCGCGGAAGCTGCGGCCCTGGTCGGACTCTGCGATGAGGTCGCGTTCACCCAAGATGTCCTGCAACAGCGCGCCCTTGCTGCCGTCCCACAAGGTAATGCGCTCGCGCACGCGGCGGTCCAGGCCACGAAAGTTATGCTCCACCTCGCGGAAGTCGGCGAGCAGTTCGCGCGCCAGCGTGGTGAACTGCGTGAAGCGCTCTTTCAGCGCCGTGTCACCCAACAGCGGCATGTCGCCGCCCAGCACGCGCGTGATCTCAGCGTCGATCTCGTCGCGTTTGCGCTGCAATTCGCGCACGCGGGCCTGGGGGTCGGTCTCGCTGCCTTCGCTCATCTGGCGCAGCAGCTCGAAGAGCGTGAGCAGCCGCGATTCGGTGCCTACGAAACTGCGTTCGCTCAAGCTTGCGAGCCAGGCCAACGCCTTTTCGGTTGCTGGCGTGAGATCAAAATGCGGTTCGTCGGAACCCGGCGGATAGAACTTGCGCAACCAGGCTTTGTCGTTGGCTGCCCAGTCGTTGAGGTATTCCAGCGCGCACTTCGGGTAGACGCCGTCTGCGCGTTGTTCGCGCAGTGCGTACAGCGCGTCTTCCAGCGCCTCGGCCAAATCGGCCTGAGCGATGGCGCGCCGGTTCGGCACCACGAATGCCCGGTGCAGAAAGCTGGCCACCAGCGCCACCGACTCCGAAGCCAGCAAGCGCCATGCAGGATGCTGGCGGCGCAAGGCTTCAAGCGTTTCGATGTCTAGCAGCATGGAGTGCCGCCATCTTATTCGCCAGGACCGCAGCGTCCAAACTGGACGTGCAGGCTAGCCTCGGAATACCCGCGTGCGCCATCCAAAAGGGTTCTGACAGATATGGGTGCGGCGCCGTCTGATTCGTGACCGTGAGCGCGGCTTGCTTCGCGCGGTCAAGGGCGGGCAGCGCCCGGCGCAGCGAACCCTTGACGGGGCGAGGCATCCCACACGCTCCGGGTCAGGCGGGCTGGCGTCGCTTTGGGAGGCCAGCCCCCGAGCCCGTCCGGCGGCAAGGACTGCCCCCCCCCACGGGGGCGGGGTGAGGGGTGGGGTCAACGCTCGAGCTCAGGCCCGGGCCGGTCTATCGCTTTGCGGGACGATGGCTGCGGGCCAGGCTGCTGCCGGGGTGCCACTGCAGCCTCCCTTTGCCGCTGACGCACCACTTCCTGGAAGAAGGGCGCGGCTTTCACGAAACGGGCGACGCGCTCGGCAAGCTTGCGATCGTCGGGGCCTTCGGAGGCCACGAGCGCTTTGATGATGTAGGCCCACCCCTTCATGGCTTCGGCCCGGCTGTCCCAGTGGCGCTGGCCAGTCTTCGCCGCGGTGCCGGTCTGGCGCAAGCGACCTTCCTGCTTGGCCTTCACGCGCCACAGCGGATCGAAGTTGCGGCTTTCGCCCCGTGTGGCCTGGCGCGTTGCCTCGGCCTCGATGCCCCAGCCCCGCAGCTTCTCGGCAAAGGTCTCGCGCCAACGGTGAAGGTCGGTCTTGCGCGGGTTCAGGCGTTTGCCCGTCTTCGACTCCGCCCGAACGCTCAGGTGCACGTGCGGGTTGGCCTGGTGCTCGTGCAGGACCATCACGTAGCGATGCCCCTGCAACTCGGTCTGCGCGAACTCACGCGCCGCCTTCTGCACCATCCGCGCATCGGTGCCATGCGGCATCGACAGCATGATGTTGAAGGCCTCGCGACGATGGCCGACTTCGTCGATGAGTGATCCGCCGTAGCGCCACTGCTCGGCCAGGTCGTGCACCGCTTCCTTGCCCTCACGCACCACGCCTCGGTCGTCTTCGATCTCGAGCCGGCCGTTCTTGCTGATGTAGCGGAAGTGAGCGGCGATGGCCGCCATGCCGCGCCCGCCACCCGTGACCTTGACCATCACCTGGGGCGCCCGCCCGGTGACCGTGGCCTCGATGCGCCGGCGGATCACCGCGGCCTTGCGCTGGGTCATCGTGTCCAGGCGCGGTGTCGGTGCAGGCTTGACGATTCGGTTGGACGGGTAGAAGAGTCGCTCGCCCCATTGCACGAGCACACCGTCGACGGTCGCGCCTGAACTCATCACCGTCCTCTCGTCGCCCGGAGCGCGGCCACCAGCGCCGCGGCGGATGCGAGGTGCACACGAACATCGCCGGCGAGCGACCGGATGCTGGCGCGGTAGGGCTCCAGTTCGCTCCTGGGCGTGCGGCCCAAGAGTCGCATGAAGGCATTGAGGTCGGCACTGAGGGCCGCGAGTCGGTCGGTCGACGCCATCAGCGCGGCAACGGCCTGTGCGTGGTCTGGTGCCCGCGGCTGGGCCGGCGTGCCGTCAATGAGTCGGGCGACGTACGCGCCCTGAGACACGTCGGCCACGCGAGCGCGGCTGGCGAGCACGACCGCGTGGGCGACGGGCAGTCGCAGGGTGACTTTGACGACCCGGGGACCGCTCGCGCTGTCGATCGGCCCGCTGCCACCCTCAGCGCACGGTGCGTCGTCGAGCATCGCCATCACTGCACGCCGTACCAATGCGGCCGCGGTCATCTGGCGCTTCGCGGCATGCGCCTGCAACTGCGGCCGTATGCCCCGCAGATCGATGGTGACTCGGTCACGCATAGCTGCTGCGGCTTGCGCTTCATCGGTGGACTTCCCCGCGCGCATTCAACCGCCCCTGCGCTCACGCGTCGATGCGACGGGCCAGTTGCGCCACGCGCTGCCGCAGAGCCGCTACGTCATCGATAGGCAGGGCGTCGAGGTCGGCCTTGCCCAGGCGCATCAGAGCGGCATCCAGCTTCTCGCAGAGGCCAGTGGCGCGAGACAGCATCTGGGCTGCTCGGTCCGACCGCGCTGTCCGCGGCTTGCCCGCCTTCGCGGCCGCGGACTTCTGCGCGGCGGTGTCGCGGATCTCGGCCACCGCGTCGCGGGTGATCGGCTCGGTGCCGGCCAGCAGCTCGGCGACGCGCTCCGGCTGCTCTGCATGCAGTTTTCCCAGTTCGTACAGCGTGCGCGGTGAGGAACAACGGCGGGCCTTCATCGCGGCGTCGACCACCGGCGGCAGGTCCAGCAGAGCCAGGTGGTGGGCCACGGTTGTCAGGTCCAGGCCCAGCGCCTTAGCCACCGTGGTGTTCGAGTCGCCAGCGTCGATGCGGCCGCGCATGAACCGCGCCAGGTCCAGCGGCGTCAGGCCATGGCGCTTCTGGTTCTCCGCCACTTGGGCGTAGGGATTCGTGGGGCCATCGCGGACCACGACTGGCACCTCAAGCAAGCCGATGCGCCGCGCGGCCCGCCACCGCTTGGCACCGAAGTGAATCTGATGCCGCCCCGCAGCATCGGCGGGGTGAACCACGATGGGTTGCAGGATGCCGTGCTGTCGGATGTCATCCGCGAGTTCGTCGAGCTCGGCTTCAGGGATATCGGTGCGTGGGTTGTTGGCGTCCTCATAGAGGCTGGCTGTCGGCACCATCGATGCCGATCTTGCGGCAGCGCTGGGCGCGGCAGGCGGCGAGGGTGCCGCCTCAGACACGGTGGGCGCATCCAGCAGATCCAACTGCAGGTTGTCCGACTTGCTCCATGGCATGCGCATGGTCGGCATCGTGCCGATGCGTTTGGAACAGCGGTAGTCCCTGCAGTGAGCGAGCCCCCAGGTCCCACCTCATCCCTCGGCGTCTCGCACGGCCCCGCGAAGTCCCAGGAGCAGCGGGCACGGCTCACCGTTGGTTTCAAATTTCTGCCGCAGCTCGGCTCGCATCGTCCCGGCACCAACCGCGTGGGCAAGCCCGTTCGTCTCGCTGTGGGCTGAAGCGCTGGGGCAATCCTCTCGAGGCTGAATCCGCAGAGCAACTACAGACCAGATATTGCAGACGGCGCCTGCAGTTTCTGAGGTCACCTTGCTTGAAGCACGTTGGCCGGGACTTTGGGGCTTGACCCGCTTTGAAGGTTCGGGGCCTGACCCTGATGCGCAGCGGGAGTGGTGTGCGGTGATGCTCCGACGGCGACGAGTCATCGTCTCCTTTCGGCTCTTCTATCTGTCCGAAAAACGTGCTATTTTTCGGACATGAAAGACGCCAGCCCGTCACCGCACACCAGCATCACGCGGGATACCAAGCATCGGCGCACCGTCGACTCGAGCATCGACGCGGCCATCTCACGCAAGGTGCGCCGTGCGAAGCCAGGCACCGTGTTCACACCGGCGCTGTTTGCGGGCCTGGGTGGCCGCGCTGCAATCGACAAGGCGTTGCAGCGACTGGTCGCGCGCGACGAGCTGCGCCGACTGTCGCGAGGGCTGTACGACAAGCCCCGGCACGACCCGCTGCTCGGGACTTTGTGGCCGTCGGTCGATGCCGTGGTCGCGGCACTCACCGGCAAGGACAAGCTGCGACTTCAACCCACTGGCGCCTATGCAGCCAACC
>JANNFE010000292.1:0-2895 GCA_031379415.1 Betaproteobacteria bacterium
CTCGCGCGACGTGGTGTCGCGGCGCATGGAAACCCACATCCGCAAGGGCAAGGGCGTGAAGAGCCGCTTCGGCGACCACCTGTGGCTGGACATCACGCTGCTCGGCCGTGCCCACATCGAGAAGAACCTGCGCGAGGTGAAGGAGATCTGCGAGAGCTTCCTCGGCATCGACCCTGCCGAGCAGTACATCGCCGTGCGCCCGGCGCAGCACTACACCATGGGCGGCGTGCGCACCGACCACACCGGCCAGAGTCCGACGCTGAAGGGCCTGTTCGCGGCCGGCGAAGCGGCCTGCTGGGACCTGCACGGCTTCAATCGCCTGGGCGGCAACTCGGTGGCCGAGACGGTGGTGGCCGGCATGATCATCGGCGAGACCGTCGCCGACTTCTGCAGCAGCGCCGCGGGTGACCTGCACATCCCCACCGGCCTGGTGCGCGAGTTCATCGCGGCGGAACAGGCCAAGCTCGACGCCTTCGCCAGCGGCGGTGGCACCGAGGACGCCTCGGCCTTGCGCCTGGCCATGCAGCAGACCATGACCAACCGGGTCGGCATCTTCCGCACCGGCGACGAACTGCGCACGGCGGTCTCGGAGCTGCAGGCGCTGCTGGAGCGCAGCCGCCACATCGGCCTGCGGCGCACCGCGGCCGGGCCCAACCCCGAACTCGTCACCGCCTACCGCGTGCAGAAGATGCTGAAGGTGGCGCTGTGCATGGCGCACGGCGCGGCCGTGCGCACCGAAAGCCGGGGCGCGCACTTCCGCGAGGACTTCCCGCGCCGCGACGACGCGGCCTGGCTCAAGCGGACGCTGGCCACCTGGCCTGGCGCCGGCGACCTGCTGCCGACGCTGAACCACGAGCCGCTGGACGTGCCGGCCATGGAGCTGCCACCCGGGTGGCGCGGCTATGGCGCGCGCGACTACATCGAACACCCCGACACGCCTGCCCGCGCTGCCGAGGTGGCCGCCACGCGCCAGCGCCTGCAAGGCGCGCCACGCGCCGACGTGCAGCAGGCCCTGATGCCTTTCAGCAGCCTGCTGCCGCCACCCTTGCGCGGGCCCAACGAGCGCATCGACGAACCGCTCGCCGCCAGGACCGCATGAACATCCCCATCCAGCCCGTTCCTGCCGTTGCCGCGGCCACTGCCGCGCGCACCCTGCACATCCGCGTGCTGCGCTTCAACCCGCACCAGCCGGAGGTGGCGCCGCACTGGCAGACCTACGACATCGACGACGCGCCGGGCATGACGCTGTTCATCGCGCTGAGCGAGATCCGCGAGAAGCTCGACCCTTCGCTGCAGTTCGACTTCGTCTGCCGGGCCGGCATCTGCGGCAGCTGCGCCATGCTGATCGAAGGCCGCCCCGCGCTGGCCTGCCGCACGCTCACGCAGAAGCTGCCGGCCACCTTCACGCTGGCGCCGCTGCCGGTGTTCGAGCTCATCGGCGACCTCTCGGTCAACACCGGCAAGTGGATGCGTGGCATGAGCGAACGCCTGCAGGCCTGGGTGCACGAGCAGGACCCGCAGCCCGACCTGTCGCGCCTGGAAGCGCGCATGGAACCCGAACTGGCCGAGAAGATCTACGAGCTCGACCGCTGCATCGAATGCGGCTGCTGCGTGGCGGCCTGCGGCTCGGCGCGCATGCGGCCCGACTTCGTCGGCGCGGTGGGTCTGAACAAGATCGCCCGCTTCCGCCTGGACCCGCGCGACACGCGGACCGATGCCGACTTCTACGAGCTGGTGGGCGACGACACCGGCGTCTTCGGCTGCCTGTCGCTGCTGGGCTGCCACGACACCTGCCCCAAGCAGTTGCCGTTGCAGACGCAGCTGGCCTTCGTGCGGCGCAAGATGCTGGCCATCGGCTGGAACTGAGCGCGGGCATTCTCGCCACCGAGTTCGCCGAGCCCATCGGCACCGTCACGCCGAACCACCCGGCACGGTGCAGTGCGCTGCCGCAAGCGCTGCTTGGGAACGGCGTGCGCCCGATTTCCGCAGGCGCCGGACAGTTTGTCAAAGGTCAAGTCGTGCAGCGCGGAAAGGCCTAGATTCGCTCCACCACGACGACCCCGCAATCGAAGGCGAACCATGTTCAGCGAACGAGTCCGGCACATGATGGCGCGCGACCCGCTGCTGATCGTCACGCCGCACAGCACCGTGGCCCAGGCCGCGCGGCTGCTGGCGGCCAGCGAGTTCGGCGCGGTGGTGGTGGACCAGGAGGCCTGCGTCGGCATCTTCACCGAACACGAGGCGGTGGCTCGCGTGCTGGCGCCGGGCTGGGATCCTGGCGCCACCGAGCTGGTGGACGTGATGACCCGCGCTCCCGTCACGATCAGCCCCGACCGCACGTTCGGTTATGCCCTGCGCCTGATGCAAGAGCACCATGTGCGCCACCTGCCGGTGGTGGAGAACGGGCGCGCGGTGGGCATCGTCTGTTCGCGCGATGCCATGGACCCGGAGCTGGAAGAGTTCATCTGCGAAGCGCAGCGGCGCGAGGTCTTCCGCTAGCATGGGCCGACCATGAGCATCGGTATCTACCGCCACACCCGCCGCCGCATCGCGCGCTGGATGGTGGCCGTGCTGCTGCTCGTGCAGGGCCTCACCTCGGCCTACGCCTGCCCGGCACTGGCTTTGAGCCTGTCGCCACGGCCCGCTGCCGCCATGCCGAACTGCCACGACAGCCTGCCGGCGGAGATGGACAGCAGCCAGCCGGCGCTGTGCAAGGCCCATTGCAGCAGCGACACCCAGGCCACCGCGCAGGCCGAGCCCGATGACTGGCCGCCGGCCGCACTCGCGGCCGGCTGCGTGGCCTTGCCGCCGGCCGCCGTGCAGGCGGGCCGCTGCGCCGCCGCGCCGGGCGCGTGGCCGGGTGAGCCACCGATCTACCTGCTGCAGCGGGTGCTG
>JANNFE010000327.1:0-13448 GCA_031379415.1 Betaproteobacteria bacterium
CGAGGACGAGACCACGCTGCGCGCCAACTGCAGCGCCTTCGAACGCCAGCGTCTGCGCCCGCGTGTGCTGGTCGACGTGGCGCAGGTCGACACATCGGCCCAGATCCTGGGCCGGCCGGCCGCGCTGCCGCTGGCCATCGCACCCACCGGCGCGCCGGGCTTCGGCTGGCCGGGCGCCGACATCGCCATCGCGCAGGCCGCGGCCGCGGTGGGCATTCCGTATGCGCTGTCGAGTTCGGACACCACCTCCATCGAAGCGGTGGCGCGCGAAGCGCCGGGCCGGCTCTGGTTCCAGGCCTACGTGCTGCGCGACCGTGGCTATTTCGAGCAGATGATCCGGCGCGCCGAAGGCTGCGGCTACGAGGCGCTGATGATCACGGTGGACCTGCCGGTCGGCGGCAAGCGCGAGCGCGACTTCCGCAATCACTTTTCCATCCCCTTCCACTTCACGCCCAGGAACGTTCTCGACTTCGCGCTGCATCCGCGCTGGGCGCTGCGCATCGCGCGTTACGGCATGCCGCAGATGGACACACTCAGTGGCCTGGCCAGGACGGCCGATGGCGGCGCGCCCACGGCGTCGGCCATTGCGTCATCGGTGGGCCGCAACTACGACCCCGGCTTCGACTGGGTGCGGCTGGAACAGGTGCGGGCGCTCTGGCCGCGCCAGCTCATCGTGAAGGGCGTGGCGCATCCCGACGACGCGGCGCGGCTGGTGGCGCTGGGCGTGGATGCCATCGTCGTCTCGAACCATGGCGGCCGCCAGCTCGACGGCAGCGCGGCCACGCTGGACCTGCTGCCGGATGTGGTGGCCGCCGTGAACGGCCGCATCCCCGTGCTGGTGGACGGCGGCGTGCGCCGCGGGGGCGACGTCATCAAGGCCCTGGCCCTGGGCGCGCAGGCGGTGCTGGTGGGCCGCGCCACGCTCTATGGCGCGGTCGCGGCGGGCGGCCCCGGCGCGCGGCGCGCGCTGGCCATCCTGCGCGACGAGATCGAACGCGGCATGCGCCTGTGCGGCGTCACGCGCGTGGGCGCCATCGGCCGCGAACTGCTGCTGCCGGCCAATTGACGCTATTTGACGATCAGCATGCGCATGCCCAGCAGCTTGCCGGCAGCGCGGTCGAGGATCTGCACCGTGGTCTGCTGCGGCTGGAAGCCGGCGGGCAGCGGCAGGCTGCCGCGCAGCACCTCGTGCGTGCCCAGGCTCAGCGTGATCGGCTTCAGGGCCACGGTGGTCATCGCGCGCTGCGCCGAAGCGCCTGTCACCACCAGCTGCATCAGCCCGCTCATCGGCTTGGCCGAAGCGCGGTCGCGCGTCAGCACCACGTCGTAGGCCAGCATGCCGCCGGTGGCCGAGAAGCGCGCCGCGCGCACTTCCACGGCGCCGTTGCGCGGGTCGGGCGGCAGCTGGCCCACCACCGAGGCCAGGTCGCCCTGCAGACGTTCGACGCTGGTGCGGCTGGCACTCAGTTCAGCCGTCATGTTCTTCTGCGCAGCCAGCGCTACCGCCAGCTGCTGCGTGCTGCGGTTCAGCTCAGCGGCCAGGCGTGTGCGTTCGGCATCGGCCTGCTCGTAGGCACTGCGCAATTGCGCCGCGGCATCGGCCGTCAGGCGCGGCGGAAGTACCCGTTCCTGCAGATACCACAGCCCGCCGCCGCCAACCGCGATACCGATCAACAGGAGCAGCAGCCAGCGCGGCACGCCCTTGCGCGCGCGGCGCGAGCCATATTCGAAGGTGACTGCCTGGGAGCGACCGAACATCGTTGGGTGGTCTGCCTTTACGAAGGAAGCGGCAGGGTACGCCCTGCCGGCACCGGTGGTGCAACACGATGTATGCCGGCCAGGCGGCAGAATGGGCGGCCGTTGTCCCCGACGCCCCGACCAGAGCTCACCGTGACTGACACCCCGCCCAAGCCGCCGCTGCCCGACCGCCTGTCGGTGGAGCCACGCAGCCCGCACTACCACGCTGCCGTGGTGGCACACGACATCGGCATTCGCTTCCATGGCAAGGAGCGTTTCGACGTCGAGGAATACTGCATCAGCGAAGGCTGGGTCAAGGTGCCCGCAGCGCGCACGGTCGACCGCAAGGGCAAGCCGGTGCTGATCACCTTGAAGGGCCAGGTCGAAGTCTTCTACCGCGCCGCCTGAAGGCTGGTCACGGCCAGCGTCAGCGCAGCGCGAGTTGGCGGCCGAAGGGCGCGTCGAAGTGCGTGCCGCTTTCGACCACGGCCCACACCACCGGCCACTTCGGCTTGAAGCGCGCCGGCCCGTCCAGGTCGGTGAGGAAGACGCCGATGTCGGGCGCGTGGCGGTCGGCCTCTTCGAGCAGCGGCGTGAAGTCGGTGCCGCCACCGCCCTGGAACTTGATGTCGCGCAGCGACGAGCCGCCGGGCTCGAAGCGCGCGACCTCGCGCACGCGGTCGTCGCCGATGACCAGCACCAGCGTCGTCTCCAGCCGTCGCGTCAGCGCTTCGATCTCGCGCGCAAAGCGCTGCATCAGTGCGTCGTCGATGGAGCCCGAGACATCGACCATCACCACCAGCCGCGGCACCGCCTTCGTGGCCGTTCGGCCCGGCTCCCAGGGCATGCGGCGCGTGGCGCCGACGCGTCCCTGGTTGGCCAGCCAGCTGCGCGCCGGGCGCGACCAGCTCACGCCCGGCTGCGGCGACAGCGCACGCGCCAGCAGCGTGCGCAGCGCATGCTCCCAAGGCGTGCGGCTCCTGGGCACGTCGGCCATCAGCGTGCGCAACATGCTGAAGGCGCCGTCCCCGGCATGCGCGCGCAGCAGGCGCTCGGCCCACTCGCGCGCTGCTTCGGCCTGTTCTTCGGGCGCGCTGTCGGGGCCGGGCTGCAGGTCGGTGGCGTGGGCTTTGCCCATCGTGCGGACGCAGGCCGCGCGCTCGCCATCCTCGCGTGCCGTCGCCGCGCGCTCGCCGTCCTGGCGCTCGGTCTGTGCCTTCTCGCCTTCCTTCTTCGCGCCTTGCGCCGCCATGCCGCTCTTCGGCTTGCGGTCGTCGATGGCGCGGTACAGGCGTTCCACATCCCATTCCAGCAGCGCCGCCTCCACCGTCTGGCGGCGGCGCAGTGCGCTCAGCAGCAGCTGGTCCAGCTGCACCGCGTCCTTGGGCAAGGCCAGCCAGGCGAGGTGGCCCAGCGTGCTGTTGACGATGGCATCGGCGCAGGTGTTGAAGAGCTGCAGGTCCACGTCGCCCAGCAGGCCCTGCAGCTCGCGAAAGCGCTGGGCGTGGCGCAGCGCGATGTGCAGCACCTCGTGCGCCACCCAGCCGGCCTGTTCGGGCAGCGGCAGCGCGGCGAAGGCCGGGCCGTAGACGAGGGTCTTGCCGTCGTTGACGATGAGCGCGGCTTCGTCGCCGCCGTCGCGGTGGTGCACCCACAGCGCCAGGCCGCCGGTGGAGGGCGCGTACTCCACCATGCGCTGCACGGCGCGCGTGCCGCGGTGGCCGTAGAGCTCAGCGGCCATGTCCCTCGCGGCTGCGCCGTTCCGAATAGCGTTGATACGCCGGGCTGTCGAGCACCGCGCCTTCCAGGCTGCTTTCCAGCGCCTTCTGCAGCAGCAACTCCATCGCCAGCGTCTGCGCCTCGCGCACGGGCAGGGCAGTGTCGCCGCGCGCTTCGGGCAGCTGTTCGACGATTTCCAGCGCGCGGGCCAGCGTGCGCGCCTCCGTGCTGGCGGCCAGCAGGCCGTAGATCAGGCCGTACAGGCCGTCGAGGGTCTGCGGCAACAGTGCTGCCGTCTCGGGCCCGGCCTTGGCCGCCAGCAGCCGCATCACGTCGGCACCGGCCTGGATCTCGCGCAGCACGCCGAAGAATTCCGCCGCATTGGCTGCGCCGATGCGGCCCTGCACGAAGAGCCGCTTCGCATCTTCCGGCAGCGCCGACTTCAGCACGTTGCTGATGTCTTCCCAGCCGCGCGGGCTGGCGCCCACGAGATGGTCATTGGCCAGCTGCGCCTGCGTGTCGTCGAGCCTGTCGGGCCGCACCTTCAGGTAGGCCATGACCTCGGGCGCGTAGCCGTGGCCCACGGCGTGCGCCAGGAAGGCGTCGATGGTGGTCATGACGTTGAAGTGGAACATGCGGTCGGCCAGCGCCGTG
Organism: Betaproteobacteria bacterium; assembly: GCA_031379415.1. GTDB lineage: Bacteria > Pseudomonadota > Gammaproteobacteria > Burkholderiales > Burkholderiaceae_C > Rubrivivax. Next base: position 4,111 of record JANNFE010000327.1, read on the forward strand.
CCCATGTCGTGGCTCACCGCGCCGTGGAAGCTGGCGTTGCCGGCGGCGATCACCAACCAGCCGTCGGGCAGGTGGTAGTTGCCCACCTTGCGGTCGAGGATCAGCGAATAGGCCGAGATCTGCAGCCGCTGGTCGGCCGCGGTCAGCTCGTCCAGGAACAGGATGCCGCTCGGCTGGTCCGCGGTGGGCAGGAACTCGGGCGGGAACCACACCGTCTTGCCCTGCACGTCATCCGCAAAGATGGCGCCGCGGATGTCCACCGGCTCGATGGTGGTCAGCCGCAGGTCGACCAGCGGCACGCCGAAGTGCGCCGCCACCTGGCGCACCACCGACGACTTGCCGACGCCGCGCGTGCCCCACAGCATGCTGGCGCGGCGGCGCAGCACGGGGCTGGCGTACTGCGCGATGAGCGCGGCCTTGGCCGCGGCGATCGACACCGGCGGAATGTTCATCGGGTTGCCGTTCATCGCTCTTCCGGTCTTCTTGCAGGGCGCCAGTGCGGCGCGGTGGGGCGCCGCGGCAGCGGCGGGATCTCGACGCGCGGCATCTCGCACAGCGCGAAGAACAGACCCAGCATGATGGGCGGGGCGTTGAAGATGAGCATGCGCAACACCGAGTCCTGCGACAGGTTCAGCAGCGGCACCGCCAGCGCCGCGGCGATGACGCCCAGGCACACCGCCAGCGGCACGGCGCGGCGCAGCGTCACGCCCCAGCGCGCGGCCACGCGCTGGTCATGGAAACGTGCCGGCGGTTCGGCGAAGGTCTGCACCAGGTGAACGGCTGTGCGCTGCAGCTGGCCTTCGGCGTCGGCGCTGCGTGCCAGGCCGCGGCCCCGCAGGTCGAGCCTGGCGCGCCAGCCCTGCTGCGAACGGTCCAGCCGCGACCACGGTCGGCCCAGCACGGCCAGCAGATCCTGCGGCAGCTCGGTGATGCCGCCTTCGCTGGCGATGAGCTCCAGTTCGGCCGGGATGCGCTGCACCGGCGATGCGCTCATCTTGACCGTCAGCCCGTCGAGACGCAGCTCGGCGTGCACGACGATGGGTCCGTCGGCCGTCATGCGCAGGCTCCAGGCGATGGCCCAGCCGGCGCCGCGGCTGTAGTGGCGCTGCGGTGGCACGGCCAGCACGCGCTGCAGCAGATCGGCGGTGTCTTCGCCTTCGGCATAGAGGCTGGCACGGTGGCCTTGGGCATCCATCAGCGCGCGCGCCAGCCGCCAGCCGCCGCGCTCGGGCTCGTCGAGCAGCAGCGTCTCGGTGAGCCCGGCCTCGGCGTGTTCGTGCGGCTTGAAGAGCAGGCGCCGCGCCCTGCGGTCACTGGCCGCCATGTCGACCGACCAGCCCTGGCGCGCAAAGGGCGCCACCAGGGCCAGGATCTCATGATGGGTCAGCGGTGAGCTCGACATCAGCCCGGGGTGCCTAGAGCCGCGGCCGCGGGATCGGCATCACGCTTTCGAAGGCCCGTGCGGCGCGCAGCACCAGCGCATCACCGAACATCGGGCCGACGATCTGCAGGCCGATCGGCAGGCCCGCCGAAGTCAGCCCGCAGGGGATGCTGCAGGCCGGCTGCTGCGTCAGGTTGAAGGGATAGCTGAAGGGTGTCCAGCCCAGCATGTTGTCCGGCCGCAGCGGCTGGTGGCCGGCGGGCTGGGCGTCGAAGGCGGGCACGGCCACGGCGGGTGTCACCAGCAGGTCGTAGCGCTGCATGAACTGGCGCATGTGCGAGCCCAAAGCGCCGCGCTTCAGGTTCAGGCGCGATACGTCCAGCGCGCTGTAGCCCGCACCCAGCTGCGCCTGCACGGCGAAGTCGGGGTCGGTGACGGCCTGCTGTTCGGTGCTCAGGCCGCTCCACAAGGTCCAGGCGCCGACGTACCAGAGGCCGCAGGTGATGTCGAGTGGGTCGTCGAAGCCGGGGTCCACGGCTTCGACATGGGCGCCAAGTTCGGCCAGCTTCTTCACCGCAGCGGCGCAGGCCGCGGCCACTTCGGGGTGCACGTTCTTCGCGTAGCCCAGCGTCGGGCTCCAGGCCACGCGCAGGCCGCGCACGCCGTCTTCCAGGCCCGCCATGTGGTCGCGGCCATCGGGCGGCAGGCTCGTCCAGTCGCGCACGTCGGGCTGCGCCAGCACGTTCAGCATCAGCGCCGCGTCGCGCACGCTCATCGTGTGCGGGCCCAGGTGGGCCACGGTGCCGAAGGGCGAGAGCGGATGCGCCGGCACGCGGCCGAAGCTGGGTTTCAAACCGAAGTTGCCGCAGAAGGCGGCCGGGATGCGCACGCTGCCGGCACCGTCGGTGCCCACGCTCAGCGGGCCCAGGCCGGCGGCCACGGCCGCGGCGGTGCCGCCTGAAGAGCCGCCCGGCGTCTTGGTGGTGTCCCAGGGGTTGCGCGTGATGCCGCTGCGTGGCGAGTTGGTCTCGCCCTTGCAGCCGAACTCGGGCGTGGCCGTCTTGCCCAGCAGCACCGCGCCGGCTTCGCGCAGGCGCGCGGTGGCCGGGGCGTCCACGTCCCACGCCTGGTTGGCATCGACGGTGTGGCTGCCGCGCAGCGTGGGCCAGCCCTGGGTGAGGATGAGGTCCTTGATCGACACCGGCACGCCGTCGAGCGCGCCCATCGGCTTGCCGGTCTGCCAGCGCGCGCTACTGGCACGGGCGGCGGCCAGCGCGTCGTCGTGGGCGACGTGCACGTAGGCGCGCAGGCTCGGGTTGAGCCTGTCGATGCGCGCCAGCACGGCCGCTGTCGCCTCCAGCGGCGAGGCCTGGCCGCTGCGGTAGAGCGCCAGCAGCTCGGTGGCCGTGTGCTCGGCCAAGTCGGTGGATGTCAAGCGGTCTCCGGCATGTCTTGGGGCGATGTGAATATGTCATGGACGCGGCCCGGCCGGCTGCCCATGATGGAATGTCCGAGCTACTGCACGCGCCAGGAGTGCCCATGTCCTACACCTTGACCTACACCATCCCCACCTTCACGGGCACCGTCGGCCAGGTCAACCCCGCCGTGCCGACCGGCCTGACGGTGGTGGCCAACGGCGGCGACGCGGGAATGGTCACGTCCAGCGGCACGGCCATCACGGTGTCGGGCGGCAGCGTGTCGCTGAACATCAGCATCACCGACGGCGTGCGCAGCAACACCTACTACCCCGTGGGCTTGGCCATACAGCCGGCGTCGGGTGGTTCGCGCACCTCGTCGAATGTCTTTCCACCGGCCACCGTCTCGGCCACCGACAACACGGTGATCGTGCTCGGCGACAACGACAACGCGCCGGGCACCTATGAATTCGTGGTGCTGTTCCAGGCCAACAACGGCAACTTCGGCTGGCTGGACCCGCGCATCACGAACGACGAGTGAGGGCCTCGCCGCGTTCGGAACTTGCCTGCACCAACGCACGGTGGTGCGGCACGCGCTGCCGATAGCTCAGGCGCGCCGCGTCGTCTGGCAGGCCGGCGGCTCGTTCGTTCAACTGTCGGCAGGCGGCCTGCAGCACTGCGTCGGCGCGGGCATCGCCCGCGGCCTGCAAGGCTTGCCAGCAGGCCAGGTGCACGCGCAGGGGTTCCTCGGCGCCGTCCAGGCTCAGGCCGCCCTGCAGTGCGGCCAGCACCGCCTCGGCCAGGGCCAGCGCCTGCGCGGTGTCGCCGCGTGCCAGCGCCACCTGGGCCAGCGAGGCCTGGGCTTCGATCGCCAGCTGCGCCAGGCCCAGGGCCTGGAAGGCGTCGCGCGCCGCGCCCAGGTGGGCACCGGCCTGCTCGGCATCACCCAGCGCCAGCGCAGCCTGGCCACGCACACGCTGCGCTGCGGCCTCGGCCCAGCGGATGCGCGAGGCGTGCAGGAGCGCCTGCGCGGCGCGCGCCTGGTCGGCCGCGCCGCCGGCATCGCCGCTGTGCAGCGCCACCAGGGCCAGGTTGATGAGCACGATGCCTTCGCGGCCACGCTGGCCGATGCGGGCGAAGATCTCGCGCGCCAGCGTGAAGCGTTCTCGCGCCGCTTCGTAGGCGCCCAGGTTGAGGTCCAGATAGCCCAGGTTGGACAGCGTGCCGGCCTCGTTGCTGCGGTGGCCCACACGGCGGTGCAGGGCCAGCGCCTGGGTGTAGAAGCTGCGCGCGGCGTCGAAGTCGGCGGCTTCGTCGGCCAGGCCGCCCAACTCATTGAGCAGCGCGCCTTCCAGCGCGCTGTCTGCCGCTTCGCGGGTCAGCGCCAGCGCGGCCTGGGCCTGCTGGCGCGCCTCGGCGCTGCGGCTCAGGCGCGACAGCGCGGCACTCATCGCCAGCCCGGCCACGGCGGCCACGCGCGGCGCGGCGGGCAAGGCGTGCTCGCAGGCCCGGGTGGCCAGGCGCAGGGCTTCGGCAGCCTCGCCGCGGTCGTTCAGGTCGACGGCGCGCCGGCACATGGCCTCGGCGCGGTGGATGTCGTCGTCCAGGGCTTCGGCCAGCCGGTCCAGCGCGTCCAGCTCGGCGGGCATGACATCGGGTTCCGACACCTTGGCCAGCACCCGCACGCGCAGCAATCGCAGGCCGAACTGGCGTGCCAGGTCGCCAGCGGGCACCAGGTCCAGCGCACGCTGGGCGTGCGCCAGGGCCTGCGGATTGGCGTAGCGCGCACGCGCCGCCTCGGCTGCCTGCTGCCAGGCGTCCAGCGCCAGCGCCGGCTGCGCGCCGCGCTCGTGGTGCTCAGCGATCAGGTCCAGCGGCCGGTCACCCGGCTGCGCGGCCAGCCACTGCGCCACCTGCGCGTGTGCCGGCACCTTCACGCGGCGCAGCACGCGCTCGTAGCAGACCTGGTGCAGCAGGTGGTGGCGGAAGGCGTACTCGTGCTGGCCGGCCAACGCAGGCGGCGTGCGCGCAACGATGAACTGACGCTGCAACAGCGCTGACAAGGTGTTGGCGTCGCCGCCCTCCAGCGCGGCCAGCGCCTCGGCCCAGAAGACATGGCCCACCACGGCGGCCAGCTGCAGCGCATGCGCCTGCGCCGCGGGCAGCTCGTCCAGCCGTGCCTGCAGCACGCCGGCCAGGGTGCGCGGCATGGCCTTGGCGTCCAGCGGCTGTTCGCCCAGCCGCCAGGCGCTGCCGTCATCGACGATGACGCCGCGGTCGATGAGCATGTTGACCAGCTCTTCCATGTAGAAGGGGTTGCCCTGCGCACCGTCGATGAGCCGCTGGCGCAGCGCGGGCGGTGCCTGCGGCAGCCGCGCCAGCAGCGCGTCGGCCAGCGTGCCGGCATCGTCGCCGCCCAGCGGCGCCAGCTCGATGCGCTGGCGCCCGGCCTGCGCCGGCCAGCCCGGGCGCTGCTGCTCCAGCGCCGGGCGCGACGAGCACAGCAGCATCAGCAGCTCGGCGCCGTCGTGCTGCAGGTGGTCGATGAAGTCCAGCGTGCCGGGGTCGGCCCATTGCAGGTCGTCGAGGAAGAGGGCCAGCGGCCCGGTGTCTTCGCCGATGCGGCGCAGCGCCTGCGTGGCGTGGAAGAAGGCGCGGTCGCGCAGCTGGCGGCTTTCGGCGAGCAGCGGGCGCACTTCACCGTGCTGCGAGAAGTCCAGGCCCAGCAGATGGCCCAGCACGGCGGCGTCGGCTTCGCCGTGCAGCAGCGGCGCCATGCCCTGCAGCCAGGTGGCGCGCGCGTCGGCGGCGCTGTCGCTGTCCAGCAGGCCCAGCTGGCGGGTGAAGAGCTGGCGCAGCAGGCCGTAGGGCTGGCCGGCGGCGCGTTCGCTGGCATGCGCTTCCAGCCAACAGGCGCCGCCAGGCTGCTGGCGTGTCCAGGCCCGGAACTCGGCGGCCAGGCGCGACTTGCCCAGCCCGGCCTCGCCGAGCACCACCACCATGGCCGGCGTGTCGGCGCTGTCGGTCTGACGGGCCTGGTACAGGCCCTGCAGCGCCGCCAGCTCGTGCTGCCGGCCGACCAGCGGCGTGTGCACGCCGCCCACGCCGCGCGTGGCCTGCGGCCGAGCGCCGGCGGGCGCGCCTTGCACCAGCCAGGTGGCGATGGGCTCGTCGTAGCCCTTCACGCGCAGCGGCGCCTGCGCCGCCAGCTCGAACAGGCCGCGCACCAGGCGGCGCGTGTCGGGACAGATGCGCAGGGCCCCGACGGGTGCCGTCTGTTCCATGCGCGCCGCCAGGTTGACGACCGCGCCGCGGATGCTGGCCTCGCCGTCGACACCGCCGCCCAGCAGCACCGGCCCGGTGGCGATGCCGGCGCGCACGCCCAGCCGGTCGGCACCTTGCGCCGCGGCCGCCGCGGCCAGCACCGCCAGCGCGGCGTGTACGGCACGTTCGGCGTCGTCCTCACGCGCCCGCGGCGAGCCAAAGGCGGCGAGCAGGTTGTCACCCGCGTACTGCAGCACGCGGCCCCCTTGAGCCCGCACAAGATGCGCGTAATGCCGCAGCGCGCCGTCCATCAGTTCATGCACGTCCTCGGGGTCGAGCCCGCGGCTCAGCGCCGTGGAGCCGGCGACGTCGATGAAGAGCACGCTGACCTGGCGCAACTGCTGCTCGCCGCCGACCGGCAGGGCTGCCAGCCGTTCGCGCAGCGGCTGCAGCGCTGCGTCCACCGTGGCATGGCCGAGCACGCCGCGCTGGGCTTCCAGCGCGGCGATGGCCTCTCGCAGTGCGTCGGCCGGGTCGGGCATGCGTCGTGTCAGAGGAGGGTGGCGATGGCCTTGCCCATCTCGGTGGTGTTGGCCGTGCCGCCCAGGTCGCGCGTGCGCGGACCGTTTGCCAGCACCTGCTCGATGGCCTTCACGATGGCGTCGTGCGCCGCCTGTTCACCCAGGAACTGCAGCATCAGCGCGCCGCTCCAGATCATGGCCACCGGGTTGGCGATGTTCTGGCCGTAGATGTCGGGCGCCGAGCCGTGCACGGGTTCGAACAGCGACGGGAACTTGCGCTCGGGGTTGAGGTTGGCCGAAGGCGCCAGGCCGATGGTGCCGGTGCAGGCGGGCCCCAGGTCGGAGAGGATGTCGCCGAACAGGTTGCTCGCCACCACCACGTCGAAGCGCTGCGGCTGCAGCACGAAGCGCGCGCACAGGATGTCGATGTGCTGCTTGTCGATCTTCACCTGCGGGTAGGCCGCGTGCATGGCGTCGGCGCGGCCGTCCCACCAGGGCATGCTGATGGCGATGCCGTTGCTCTTGGTGGCCACCGTGAGGTGCTTGCGCGGGCGGCTCGCGGCCAGTTCGTAGGCGTACTTCAGCACGCGGTCGGTGCCGAAACGGCTGAACACGTTCTCCTGGATCACGACCTCGCGCTCGGTGCCTTCGTACATGATGCCGCCGAGCTTGGTGTATTCACCCTCGGTGTTCTCGCGCACGATGAAGAAGTCGATGTCGCCGGGCTTGCGCGCTTTTCCTTCCGAGTCCACCAGTGGGCAGGGCACGCCGGTGAACAGGCGCACCGGGCGCAGGTTGATGTACTGGTCGAACTCGCGCCGGAACTTCAGCAGGCTGCCCCACAGCGAGATGTTGTCGGGCACGGTGGCCGGCCAGCCGACGGCGCCGAAGTAGAGCGCGTCCATGCCTGAGAGCCGCGCCTTCCAGTCGGCCGGCATCATGTCGCCGGTCTGCGCGTAGTAGTCGCAGCTGGCCCATTCGATGTTCTCGAACTGCAGCGTGATGCCGAAGCGCGCCGCCGCGGCCTGCAGCACGCGCTGGCCTTCGGGCATCACTTCCTTGCCGATGCCGTCACCGGCGATGGCGGCGATCTTGTAGGTCTTGCTCATGGGCTGGGTCTCCGAAAGGGATCAGTCGGCGTCGGCGCAGGCCTCGGCCCTGCAGGGCTGGGTGATCGACAGCCGCTGCCGTCAGACGCCCGGACAGTGGTGATTCTGCCGCCAGCGCGCCTTCGTCGATGCACTCAAGGCCCAGGTCCAGCGCCGGTGCGCCATGAGTGCGCCATGAGTGCGCCATGCGATAGTCCGGCGCGCCATGTTCGAGGTCGAAAGATTCCCCCGCCCTACCATGCGCCGCCGCTTGCTGGTGGTGTTGCTCGCCATCGCCACGGCGGCTTTCCTGGTGTGGTCTGTGACGCGCAAGTCGGGTGTCGTGCGCGACGCCGCCCTGCACCCGCCGGACAGGCCGGTGTGCCGTGCGGGCCAGACCAGCGACTGCGTGGGCAGCGCAACGGCGGTGATCGCCGTGCCCCCGGCGGCGCCGGCATCTCGCTGAGGCTGACGGCCCGCTGCAGCCGGTGCGGCGCGGCCGCGCTGGCATCGCGCGGCTGTTCAGCGGTCTTGCACGCGCCCCGGCCCCGATGCGGCAGGTTTTGCGGCCACGGCTTGTCCGATCACCGTCGCGGATGCACAGTCGACGATGTGGATCTGGCCGCTGATCTCGACCATGCGCAAGTCTGATGAACGCGGCTCGATGCCCGCCCAGCGCTGGTTGGCGTAGTCGGTCAGCGGCGTGCTGGGCCTGGACTTGAGGTAGTCGCGCAGCTGTCGCTCGGCACGGTCCTGGGCATCCGATGTCTGGGCAGCGTCCGGCAGCAGCGGTGCGGCGCAGCCAGCGACCAGTGCGGCGGCCAGACCGAGCAGCAGAAGGGTGCGAGCGCCAGGCTCGCTGCGACGATGGTGGTGGGAAGATGGCATGACAGGTCTCCTGGTGGCGGGCGCCTGTGGCCAATGTGTTCCGCACCCGGTCCGAAGTCCTCAAGCCGTCTGAACAGGACTTGAAACGTCGCTGAATCGCGCACGACGCGCAGAATCCGCGCCCAGGGCAGGCCGTGCTATCCAGGCCGCCCGCCGGGGAGGTTTCCAGATTGGGCCGTGCCTATCACTTTGGCCGCTTCAGACTCGACACGACGCGGCACCGGCTGCTGGCCGATGGCCAGCCCGTCGCGCTCGGGGCGCGCGCGCTGGAGCTTCTGCTGGCCCTGGTCGAAGGTGGACCGGGGCTGCGCCGCAAGGGTGACCTGCTTGACCGCGTGTGGCCGGGGCTCGAGGTCGAGGAGCACAACCTGCCGGCCCAGGTGTCGGTACTGCGCAGCGTCATCGGCGCCGAGGCGATCCGCACCGTGCCCGGGCTGGGCTACCGGTTTGCGCTGGAGCTGGTCGAGCACGACGACGAAGGCGCAACGGCCGCGCCTGCCTTGCCGCCGGCCGCCGGCCGGCCGCTGCGCTTCGGCGCGCTCGCCTGGTGGCCGGCCGAGCGCCGTGCCACCTGGACCGGCCAGCCGCTGGCGCTGGGTGGGCGCGCCATGGCGCTGCTGGCGCTGCTGATCGAGCAGCGCCACCGCACGGTGAGCCGCCAGGAGCTGATGCAGGGCGCCTGGCCGGGGCGCGTGGTCGAGCCGAACAACGTCGAGGTGCAGGTGTCGCGGCTGCGGCGCCTGCTCGGGCCGGGTGCCATCGCCGCCCAGCAGGGCGTGGG
>JANNFE010000357.1:0-19381 GCA_031379415.1 Betaproteobacteria bacterium
TCGACGCTGATCTCGATCAGGCCCTTGTCGTGTTTCATCGACTTCAGGAGCTGTACTTCGATGTCGTAGGGCTTCACGCGGGGTCTCCGGAGTGGCTGCGTGGACGCATTGTCCGGCCAGCCCGCACCGGGCGGCGTTCGACAAGGTCAAACCCGTCTTCGAGCTGATGGGCAAGAACATCACGCTCGTCGGCGGCAACGGCGACGGCCAGACGTGCAAGGTTGCGAACCAGATCATCGTCGCACTGAACATCGCAGCGGTGAGCGAAGCGCTGGTGTTCGCCAGCAAGGCCGGCGCCGACCCCGCCAAGGTGCGCCAGGCCTTGATGGGCGGCTTTGCCGCCAGTCGCATCCTGGAGGTGCACGGCGAGCGCATGATCAAGCGCACCTTCAACCCGGGCTTCCGCATCGGCCTGCATCAGAAGGACCTGAACCTGGCGCTGCAGGGCGCCAAAAGCCTGGGCGTGATCCTGCCGCAGACCGCCGGCGTTGCGCAGCTGATGCAGGCCTGCGCCGCGCAGGGCTGGGACCAGCTGGACCACTCGGCGCTGGTGAAGGCGCTGGAACTGCTGGCGGCGCACCCTGTGGCGGAGTGACGTGGCGCCTCAAGCGCTTCGCCATGCCTGTCCGGGATGCACGGGAATGAAGGGGCGGTGGGCATGGACCTGTGGTGCGTGCCGGCAAGAAACAGGAGGCGCAGGCCCTGCTCACCGACAAGCTGCGTCCGGCCCAACTGGCCTACTTCAAGGCCGTGGATGCGCTGAAGGACTTCCAGATCGAACGGGGCGCCAAGGCCGTCGAAGACGGCAACAAGGCTTATGAGTCCGACAAGGCCGTGATGTTCGGCCTGCTGGGCTGATGGTGACGCTATCGGCCCTGTTCGGCTGGTTCATCGCCCGTTGCATCGTGAACCCGCTGCAGCGCGCCGTGCAGAGCGCCTGGCGCATTGCCGAAGGCGACCTGCGCGTGGTGGTGGTGGCCGAAGGCTGCGATGAAACTGCCAAGCTGCTGCAGGCGGTGAGCCGCATGCACGCGTCCCTGCGCCAGGTGGTTGGCCAGGTGCGCACCGGCGTCGATTCGCTGACGACGGGCAGCGCGCAGATCGCTGCCGGCAACCAGGATCTGGTGGCCGTGAGCACTCCGGCGACGGCGGCGCCCGCAGCGCAGGAGCCTGCGGCCGAGCACGCTGCCGACTAAGCCACACCCGCGAGCACCGGCACCGACGACTGGACGAGCTTCTGAAGCGCGGCGGGCGGCCGAGGTGGGTGGCCGGCGCGAGTGCCTGGCGTGAGTGGCCGGGCCGCGCGCCACGCGGCGCTGGATGGCTGCGTTTCAGCGCGTGACCAGCAGCACCGCCGGCATGCCTTCCTCGGCCAGCCGGTCGGCCACGGTGGCGGCCAGCCGCAGGTCGGCGCCGCGCACCAGCACGGGCACCAGGGCGGCCGAAGGCTGCGCGGCCTGCACCGCAGCCGCGCTCATCACCGCCAGGCTGACGGCCTCGGCGCCGCAGCAGGCCACCTCCACCTGCACCACGGCGGGCCCGAGCGCGTCCACCAGGCTGGCGGCCTGCTCGGTGCTGGCGTAACGCTGCGCACGGGTGCGGGCGCCCGGGTCGGCAGGCTCGGCGAAGGGGTCCGAAGGCATCAGCCCGCCTTCGTCGTCGAGCAGCGGCCTCAAGGCCGCGGGGCGGGCCGCAGTGCCGCCGGCAGCCCCGTCGGCGTTCTCTTCGCCCAAGGGCCCGCCGCCGCAGGCGGCCAGCACGAGCATCGACAACAGCGCCGCCATCGTGCGCGGGCTCCTGGTCTGCCAGCCCGCTTGATGGCGGGATAGGGCTGCTTTCATGGTCTGGTTCTCCTGGTCGTTGGGTGTGAGGAGCAAGGGGTTCAGGACGGCGGCTGGCGCTGTCATGTCAGCGCCACCTTCAGCAGCAGGCCGGCGCCCGACAGGCCCAGCGCGATGAGCGTGATGCGGCGATAACCCAGGTCGCCGGTGCGCCTGTAGATGGCCACGCCCAGGCCGTTGCCCAGCAGCGTGCCGGGCAGCGCCACGGCCAGCAGGGCCCAGAAGGTGGCGTCGAAGAGCTGCGGGCGCACTGCCACCAGCAGCAGCAGGGCAAGCACCTGCATGAACAAGATGTAGGGCTGGGTGAGCGCGCGGCTCTGCTCCTTGGTGCGGCCGACGATGCCGTTCCAGACCACCAGCGCGCTGCCGGGGAACGCCGCAAAGCCACCCACCACCCCTCCCGCAGCGCCCACCAGCAAGGCACTGCGCACGCTGGACACCCGCGCCCGCACCTGCGCCTGCAACACCGCGCCCGCGGGCCGGCGCAGCGACCAGCCTGCGTAAACCACCAGCAGCAGGCCCAGGCCCGCCATCAGCGGCCGCGCGCCGAGCGACGTGAGGAGGGCGAGCCCCACGGGCAGGCCGATCACACCGCCCACCAGGTAGGGCATGACACCGTCGCGCCGGTGCCAGGCACCCCTGTGCGGGCGCAGCTCGGTGGCCAGGCTGCCGTAGCTGAACGCCTGCGCCGCCACCGACAACACCATCAGCAGCGCCACGCCCAGGGGCGGCGGCAGCACGATGAGGCTCAGCGCGCCCACGGCCGAGAAGCCGAATCCCGACAGGCCACTGAAGACGGCCGCTGCGGCATAGATGGCCACCAGAAGCGGCACCGACGCGATGTCGGCCAGGTGCAGGGTGTCGATCAGGGTGGACATGTGGCGTCGCTCCATGTTTCGGTGGGTCTCCCTGGTGGATACGAGCTTCGGCTGGCAAAGCGGACATGCCGCCCCGGCGGCGGGCACCGGCATCCCCACTGAGGGGGATGAACCCCCAGACGGCAGCGCGCAAGCGCGGTTTTTCAGCGCCGCTTCGCTACGATTTGCGGCTTCGGGCAGCAGTCACAGGGCAGGCATGGGCGACATCACGGAATGCATCGCACGCGCGCGCCACGGCGACCGCGCGGCGGTGGACCAGCTCTTCCAGGCGCTGTACCCCGAATTGCGGCGCATTGCGCACCGCAGGCTGACGCCGCACGCGCGCAACGGCCAGCTGGACACCACGGCGCTGGTGCACGAGTGCTACGTGAAGCTCATCGGCGCCGAGCGCGTGAACGCGGCCGACCGCGCCCACTTCCTGGCCTACTCGGCCACGGTGATGCGTTCCATCATCGTCGACACGGCACGCGCGGCGCAGACGGCGCGGCGCGGCGGCGACGCCGCCCACGTCAGCCTGAGCACGGAGCACGCCGACAGCACGGCGCAGGCCGAAGACGAGATCCTGGACATCGACGCGGCGCTCACCGAGCTGGCCCGCCTGGCGCCGCGCCTGGCGCAGGTGGTGGAGATGCGCTACTTCGCCGGCATGACCGACGAAGAGATCGGCCAGACCCTGGGCCTGACCGACCGCACCGTGCGGCGCGACTGGGAGAAGGCCCGCTTGCTGCTGGCCGACGCCTTGCGGGCCTAGTACGCCGCCCCAGAGATTTCGGAACATGACGAAATCGAAGGATTCGGCTCGAGGGCAAGGCGCAAACCGCAGCAATGCCTCGTGGCATTGCGAGGATTTGCAACGCCGCCATCGGGCCGAAGACGCGCTTTCGTGTTCCGAAATCTCTGGGGCGGCGTACTAGGCCTTGCGGCCTGACACCGCACTGCCCACGCCGCCCAGCAAGCCGCCCAGCACCAGCACGTACCACAGCGGCGCGGTGCCGCCGCCCAGGTTCATGAGTCCGGCACCGCTGGCCATCAGGCCAGCGGCCGCCAGCACCGCCAGCAGCAGCAGGGGTGCGGCCAGCAGCAGGGTCGGCGCCTTCACGGCGGGGTCGCGGCTGCCGATGACCAGCAGCCCGTAGCCCACCAGCGTGAACAGCGGGAACAACACCCACAGCGACAAACCGGGCGACAACGCCACCCAACCCAGAGGCGCGGCCACCAGCAGCACGGCAGCCGCCAGGCCCAGGGCGGCCAGCAGGCCACCGGCAATCACGAGCATCATCTTGCGATCCGACAAGTCAACACGATGCGGCCAGCATAGCGCCCGGCCCGGCAAGGCGGGCGCTTGCCGATGCGCAATGTCTGGCACTCCGCGCCGCGTTGAGGGGCCGGTCGCCGCCGTTCATGAGACCGGCACGAAGGACAGCGCGGTCTCGCCATCGACGCCCCCGTCGGCGCCGAAGCGGCGTTCGATGACGTGCACGGTGAGGCCGGCCGCCGTGCGCTCGGCCACCACCGGCGTGGAACAGCGCGTGCCGTGGACGCCGGCCTCGCCTTCGATGCGGATGAAAGCCGGCGACAGCTGTCGTTCGCGCGCCAGCGGCACGCCGGTGGCAGGGAGTTCGGCGTCGGGCGCGGGCTCGGCGTCGGCCAGCGCAGCGAAGGCGGCCTGTGAGCACGCGGCCGGGCTCGCGCACCTTGCTCAGCAGCGCCAGCCTGCCGGCACCATGGCCGGCCAGGCACATGGCGCGTAAGACCGCCCGCCACCGGGCGACCACGTGGCACGATGAAACACACCCTCCCTTCAACCCACATGCGCCTGCAGGCCCCTGCGCAGGCGCACCCGCGCGCGGTGCAGCAGCACCCACACATGGCCGTGGGTGATGCCGAGTTCGTGGCTGATCTCCGCGGTGCTGCTGCCCCAGGCCTCGCTCATGACAAAGGCGCGCGCCTGTCGCGGCGGCAGTTCTTGCAGGGCCTGCGCCAGCGCGGCCACGAACTGCGCGCCGCTGGCGCGCTGCGCGGGGTCGGCCTGCGGCGCCGGTGCTTCGGCCTGCGCCAGCGCCTGTTCGGCGGCAGCGCCATCGTCGCGCATGTGCTGGCGCAGCTGGTCCACCACCTTGTGGCGCAGGACGCCGAACAGCCAGGCGCGGATGCGCGTCGGGTCATCGAAGGCCGGCGGCCGTTCCAGCGCGGCGAGCAGGGTCTCGGAAACGGCATCTTCGGCCCACTCGACATGGCGCAGACGCAGGCGCGCAGCGCGCTGCAACCAGGTGCGGGAGCTGATGAGGTGGTGAGCCAGGTCGTCCATGCGGCTGCGCGTGCTCCATGCCGCGCGGCTCCAGGCTGCAGGAGCCCCCTGCACGGCGCAGCGATGGGACCACGCCGCAGCGCCCGGCGTCTTGCACATTCGCCACGCGCCGCAGGCCGCAGCGCGCGCGTTTTCTGTCATTCACCACACTTCGTCTGACCCCGCCCATGCAGCCAGCCACCAGCCGCCCCGTCGATCTGCAACTCGGCGCGCACGCCTACCGCCAGCTGCTGGCCGGTGCCGGCGGCAGCGAGATCGAAACCCTGGAGCGCAGCGCACTGTGCGTGGCGATGTACGACGCGCCGCCCTATGACCTGCAGGTGCCGGCGCTGCCGGTGTCGCGGCTGTCGGTGAACCTCACCGGGGCGCGCGTCAGCGGTGCCCTGGCCGGCGCGCGCGCGCGGGGCTACGAGGCGCGGCGCCATTCGCTCTTTCTCACACCGGCCAGCGCCGACGCGCGCTGGCGCAAGGAAGCGGCCAGCCGCCACGTCAACATCTACTTCCACGCCGAAGCGCTGGGCGCCGGCAGCCTGGCGCCGCTGCTCAACGCCATGCTGCCCGGCGTGCGCGCCATCGCCGACGAGCTGGCCGCCGAACTGCAGCGCGACGACCCGCTGGCCGCCGAGGCCGTGGACAGCCTGGCGCGGCTGCTGCTGGTGCGCGTGATGCGCCACGGCCGCGCCAGCCAGCCCCTGACGCCGCGAGACCTGGCGCGCGTGCGCGAGTTCGTGCTGGCGCACCTGTGCGAACGCATCCTGGTGGCCGACCTGGCGGCGGTGGTCGGCCTCTCGCCGCAGCGCTACGCGCAGGCGCATGCCCGGCTCACCGGGCAGTCACCGCACCAGTTCGTGCTGGCGCTGCGGCTGGCGCAGGCCACCGAGCTGCTGGCGCATTCGGCTCTGGGGCTGGCCGACATCGCGGCGGCCTGCGGCTTTGCCAGCCAGCAGCACCTCACGCACACCATGCGCCGCCGGCTGGGCAGCACGCCCGCGCGCTGGCGGCGCTCGCAAGGTGGTTAGGCGATGTTCACGCGGCCGTCGGCATGCAGACCGAGCATGTCCACCACCGCGCGATGGCAGGGCGTGGCCAGGCCGAGCCTGCGGCCGCGCGCCACCACATCGCCGCTGAGCCACGGCAGCTCCAGCCGGTTGCCGCGCTCCAGGTCGTGGTGCATCGACGAGGTCATGCTGGCCGGCAGCCCGTCGGCAAAGGCCAGCCGGCTCTCGGCGTATTCCGGCGGCAGCGGCACGCCTTCGGCGCGGCCCACCTGCACCGCTTCGTCCATCAGATCGTGCAGAAAAGTGCGCGCACGCGGATGGTCGCGTATGGGCCCGATGGGCAGGCGCGCCAGCGCGGTGGTGGCCGACAGGCCGACCAGGAACACGAACTTCTCCCACAGCGCCAGGCGGATGCGCGGCGTCAGTTCGTGTGTGATGCCGGCGCCTTCGCAGGCCGCCGCGAACAGCGCCAGGCGTTCGCTGGCGTGACCGTCGTGTTCGCCGAAGACCAGCCGCGCCATCTGGCCGTTGTGCTGAATGAGACCCGGCGCGCCGATGGTGGCGGCGATGTAGGCCACGCCGCCGGCGACGTGGCTGCTGCCCAGCGCTTCACGCAGCAGGTCGTCCTTGACGACACCGTTCTGGAACGAGATCACCACGCTGTCGGCGCCGAGCAGCGGGCGCAGCGACTTCGCCGCCGCCACGGTGTCCCACAGCTTGACGCCGAAGAGCACCAGCTCGGGCGTGCCGCCGGCAGCCGGGTCTTCGCTGGCCTTGACCTGCGGCAGGTGCAGGTCGCCCAGTGCGCTGTGCACCCGCAGGCCATCTGCGCGCAGCGCCGCCAGGTGCGCGCCGCGCGCGATGAAGGTGACGTCGTGGCCGGCCTGGGCCAGCCGGCCGCCGAAATAGCCGCCGACGCCGCCACTGCCCATGATGGTGATGCGCATGTTCGTGTTCTCCCTCTCGAACAGCGGCAGTCTATGCCGGCGGCACCGCCTCAGTTGGCCGCCAGGCCCGCAGACCCTGCGGGCATGCCGCCCACCGCGCCCAGCGGCAGCAGGTTGCCGTTGGCGGCGATGGCGAAGGAGACGACCTGCAGCCCGCGTGGCGCCAACACCGCGAGCTGCCGGCCGTCGGGCGACACCACCAGGTCCAGCGCGCCGGCGTTGGCGCCGGTGGAAGCCGCCGCGCCGGCCAGCAGCGTCAGCGCGCCGCTGCGCGACACGCCGTAGCTGCTGACGTTGCTGGTGCCGGCGTTGGCCGAGAAGGCGAGCCTGCCGTCGGGCGTGACGGCGATCCAGCAGGCTGCGCCCTGGCCGTTGGCCAGCGACGGCGTCACCACCTGCGGCCGCGCCGAACGCTCGGCAAAGCGGTAGGACGAGGCGGCGCTGCCCGGCGCTTCCGACACCACCAGCGTGTCGCGCTTCGTGAAGGCGAAGCCGAAGGGCACGGCGCCCGACGACGCGGTGACGGTCTTCTGCTCCAGCCGGCCGTCGCGCCTGACGAGGAAGCTCGTCAGCACGTTGGTGTTGCGCTCGCTGACCACGAGCACGTCGCCGTCGTCGCTGAAGCCCACCTGGGCCGGCGCGGTGCCGGTGCTGGCCGACAGCGTGCCGGTGGCGCCGCTCAGCGCCGTGAGTGTGCCGCGCTGGTTGCGGAAGCCGCTGATATGGCCGCTGCCGCCAGCGTTCAGCACGTAGACCAGGCCGTCGTGTTCGGCCACGCTGGTGGGCGTGAGGCCGCCGCTGTCGACCACCGACCGCAGCTCCAGCCCGTGCCGGCGCACGGCGAAGGTGGACAGCGTGTTCGACGCCGCGTTGACCACGAAGAGATGGCGCCCGTTGCGGCTGAGCGTGACAGCGCCCTGCGAACCGAGGCCGGCGCCGGTGCCGGTGCCTTGCGTGGCCACGCGCGCGCTCAGCGTGGCGGCGCCGGCGTTCGAACGCTCGTACACCAGCACCTCGTTGCCCGCCGGTGCGTTGCTGCTGAGGAAGAGCTTGCCGCTGCGGTAGCCCCCGTCGTGATCGTCATCGTCGTCGTGGTGCGCGAAGGCCGACGGGCTCGCGCCCGCCAGGCCCGCGGCAAGGGCTGCGAGGGGAATGAGGCGTGCCACCTGGCGGCGGCGGATGTTGAAGGTCATGCTGGCTCCTGGATTGAGTTGCGGGGCGACAGGCGCGGCGTGACCGCCGGCCTGTGCGCTAACTCGATCGACAGGCGGCCGCTCTTACGCCCAAAGTGCAGGTGTCGAAATTCAGTGTTCGGCCTGTCATGGAAGGGCTTGCGCGGCGACTTCGCGCGACGCCGACCCCGCCGACGGGCGGCCGTCTACGCGGGCTGCAAGAGGCGGATCAGCAGGTCGATCACGTCGCTGCCGTCGGGCGACTTCAGCCGGTGCTGGCGCAGTGAACGCGCCAGCTCGGCGCGCGCCAGCAGCTGGGTGTCGGCGCGCACCAGGATGCCGGCGATGGCGCGTTGCACGTCGAGCGAACGGGCCAGCGGGAACAGGCTCGCGATGGCCTGCAGGCTCTGCACATCGGCCGGGTGCAGCCGCGCCAGCGTTTGCAGCGCCCGCACTTGCGCATCACCGGCGGCCATGCGTGCGATGCCGGCGGTGACGGTGCGCAACTCGTCCACGCCAGCCAGCGGCCGATGGCGCAGATAGACCTGCGCCACCGCGACATCGTCGTCGCGTGCGCTCGTCAGCGTGCGCAGCACGCGCTGGTGGGCATCAGCGTTGCCCAGGCAGGCCAGCACCGCTGCGTGCGCGGCATGGCCCGGCTGCGCGCGCGCCTGCAGCGGCGCGCTGAGGTCGACGCCGCTGGCGGCGCGGCGGCGTTCGCAGACCAGGTCGACCTCGTGCTGCCCCAGGCGGTCGCGTGCCATGCGCTCGGCCAGCACCTGCAGGAACTCGGCCTGCTCCTGCGCCGGTGTCAGCCAGCCCAGGCTGCGCGCCAGGGCCAGCATGCGCGTCTGCACGGTGGCTGCGTCGGCGTCGCGGGCGAAGGCCAGGTAGCGCTCGCGCGCGCGCTCGTCGGCAGCGATGGCGGCCAGGCCCGCCGCCACCTCGGGTGCAGCGCGTTCGGCCTCGCCCAGCGTGGCGACGAAGCGCTCCAGGTGGTCGAGGAACATGCGCACCTCGGTCACGTCGCGCTGCAGCACCTGGTGCAGGAAGGCCAGCTTGTGGGCGTGTGCCGGCGCCTCGTCGGCAAAGCCGCACATGTCGCGGCGGAACACGGCATGCGGGTCTGTCTCGGCCAGGCCGACCTCGGCAACCATCGAAGCGGGGCCGAACAGGCTCAGCAGGGTGGCACTGGTGCGGCCACTGCCCACTTCACCCGCGGGCGCGGTCTGGAAGTAGCGTTCGAGCAGCGGCCCGGCGCTGCGGCCCAGCGGTGCCTTGGAAGCAAAGCCGTAGAGCACCGGCACCTGCGGAAAGACATGGCGCAGGCGGTCGCGGTTGCTCTGGCCGTAGCGGTCGCTCAGCAGCGCGGCGGTCTGTTCGGCGCGGTCGCGCGACTGCCCGCCCTGCAGCAGGCTGCGCACGACTTCAGCCGAGGCGACATGCCGCGGCGTCGTCTTCAGCGTGTTGCAGCCGAAGAGATAAACGTCCTTGAGCTGCGCGAAAAGGCCGCTGCACGACGCGCTGCACGACGCGCGCTGCAGTTCGTGCATGGTCAGGAATTCGCGCTTGTCGAAGCTGTCGGTGTAGAACTCGGTGCCGTCGTCGAAGTGGCCCGAGATGACCAGCGTGTCGCAGACCACGCCCTGGTGGCAGGCGGCGGCCAGCCAGTCGGGCCGCCCGCGCTGCACCAGTTCGACGAAGCGGTAGTCGCCGCGCGGCAACTGGCGCTGCAGCACGTCCTTCTCGTCGGATGAGTTGATGGTGACGGTGCACACCGTCTTCGGCGCGGCGCCGGCATCGAAGGCCAGGGCCAGGGCGGCCAGCACGGCGCCGATGAAACCGGCAAGCGGTCGACGCGGGGATTCATGACGCAGCATGGTCGAGTCTTCCACAGACCGCAGCGGCGCGACGGCGTGCTTGTAAGTGAACGCGCTGCCTGTTCAGACGTTCACGGTGACTGCAGGCGGTGGATCAGCGCGTCGACCATGGTCTCGCCGGGCGCGGCGGGGCGGCGCTGCAGCATGAGGGTGCGCACCAGCTGCGGGCTGGCGATGGCGCGGCGGTCGGCGCGGATCAGGATGCCGGCGATGGCCGCCTGCACGGGCGCCGACGGCGTCTCGGCATACAGGCGCAGCAGCCCGTTCAGGATCTCGCGGTCGGCCACGTAGTGCCGGCCCAGCGTTTCCAGCGCACGCACCTGGGCGTCTGAGGCGCGCATGCGCGCAATGCCCGCGGCCAGCGCGCGCAGCTCGGCGGCGTCGGTGATGGGACGGTGGCGGAAGTAGTCCTGCGCGATGCGGATCTCGGCGTCGTTCTGGCTCAGCAGGCCGGCCAGCACCCGCGCGTGGCTCTCGGCGCTGCCCAGGCAGGCGCGCACGGCGGCGTGCGGCAGGTCGTCGGCCGGGCCGCCGGGCTGCACACGGCGCGCGAAGGCGCCGTCGAGGTCGCCTTCCTGGTTCAGCGTGCAGGCCAGGTTGACTTCGGTGGTGGCGATGACGGGGCGCTCCAGCAGTTCGGCCAGCATCAGCGCCAGTTCCTTCCAGCGCTCTTCGTCAGACAGCCAGCCGAGCTTGTAGGCCACCTTGACCATGCGCGCGCGCACGGCGGGCCGGTCGGCGTCACGCGCCAGGTCGAGAAAGCGCGTGCGCGTGGCGCCGTCCTGCGCGATCAGGGCCAGCGCCTGGGCCACCTCGGGGGTCTGCCGCGCCGGTTCGTCGAGCGCCGCGGTGATGCGGCGGATGCGGTCGAGGTGCACGCGCGCCTGCCCAGTGTCGCGCTGCAGCAGCTGGTGCACGAAGGCCAGGCGCTCGGCGTCGGACAAGCGGTCGTCGACGAACTGGCACACGTCCTGGCGCACGGCGGCATGCGGGTCGGCATCGGTCATGCCGCGCGCCACCGACATGCCATGCGGTGCGAACTGGCCCAGCAGCGCGGCGCTGGCCCGGCCCTGGCCGATCTCGCGCGCGCCGCGGGCGCGGAAGTAGCTGGTTAGCGTGGCCGCCGCGATAGGCCCCAGCGGCGCCACCGCCGAGAAGCCGTAGATCACCGGCACGTTCTCGAAGACCAGGCGCATGCGGTCACGGCTGCTCTCGCCGTGGCCGGCGTTGAGCAGCCGCAACTGCTCTTCGGCGCGCTTCAGCGTATGCCCTTCGCGCACCAGGCCGCGCACGATCTCGGCCGTGGCGCCGTTCTGCGGCTCGGGGTTCAGCGTGTTGCAGCCGTAGAGGTGCACTTCCTTCAGCCGCGCGAACAGGCTGCTGCAGGAGTCGCTGCACGAGACGCGCTCCAGTTCGTCCACCGGCAGGTGTTCGTGCGACTCCAGCTGGTCGGAGAAGAACGCGTTCTGGCCGTCGTAGTGGCCGGAGATGACCAGCACGTCACACGAGATGGCGGCGCGGCAGGCCGAGGCCAGCCAGTCGGGCCGGCCGCGTTCGACCAGCTCGACGAAGCGGTACTTCGACGCCGGCAGGTGGCGGCGGAAGGTTTCTTTCTCGTCGGCGGAGTTGACGGTGATGGTGCACACCGTCTGCTTCTGCGCCGCAGCCCATGGTGCGGACAGGCACAGAACGGCACCGAACAGCAGTGCCCGGGCGGTGGACGACGAATGCGGGAACAGATGGCGGCGCATGGGCCCAAGCTAGCGGGCCAGCCGCGTGCTGTCGGTGCGGTGCTGAACGCAGTCGCCCCGGGACAACGCTGATTCAGTCTGTCCTGCGCCCGAAGTCGTGTGGAATGCGCACCCACGCCGCCGCCGCAAACGACGGCAGCGTGGCCACGCAGGCCCAGGTGAAGAAGCCGACATAGCCCAGCTGCGCCTGCAGCCAGCCGGCGGCCATGCCGGGCAGCATCATGCCCAGCGCCATGAAGCCGGTGCACAGCGCGTAGTGCGCGGTCTTGTGCACGGCCGAGCCGTCGGCACCCCGGACGGAGGACGGGTCGTCTGATCCCCCGGCCACCAGCAGCATGAACACCATGTAGGCCGTGAAGCCGAAGCCGTAGCCGAACTGTTCCAGCGCAATGGCGCCACTCACCAGCCACAGGCTCTGCGGCTGCCAGGCGGCCAATGCGATGAACACCGTGTTGGGCACGTGCATGCACAGCATCAGCGGCCACAGCAGCCGCTTCAGGCCGCCGCGCGAGATGACCCAGCCGCCGAGCAAGCCACCGAGCGTCAGCGCCGTGACGCCCACGGTGCCGTAGGCGATGCCCACGTCCTGCGTCTTCAGGCCCAGGCCGCCGGCGCTCAAGGGGTCGAGCATGAACGGCGTGACCAGCTTGAGCAGTTGCGCCTCGGCAAAGCGGTAGAGCAACAGGAAGGCCAGGATGCGCAGGATCTCCGGCTTGCCGAAGAAGGCTGCGAACACCGCTGCGAAGTCGGCCCAGAAGGTGCCGCTGCGCGGTGCGGGGCGGTCCACCACGGGGCGCGGCAGGGCCCACAGGTGGTACAGGCCGACGAGGCCGAAGAAGGCGGCCAGCACCGCGAACACCCAGCTCCAGGCTGCGGTGACGCTGCCCAGGCGTTCCGTCAGATGGCCGGCCAGGTAGACCAGGCCACCCTGCCCGGCGATCATCGCCAGCCGGTAGAAGGTGCTGCGCACGCCGACGAAGGCGGCCTGCGTGCGCTGCGGCTGGGCCAGCATGTAGAAGCCGTCGGCGGCGATGTCGTGCGTGGCCGAGGCAAAGGCCATCAGCCAGAAGATGGCCAGCGTCATCTGCAGGAAGGCCGGCGCGGGCACCGCCAGCGCCACCATGGCCAGCGCCGCGCCAATGACGAACTGCAGCGCCACGATCCAGCGCCGCTTGGTGGAGAGCAGATCGACCAGCGGCCCCCACAACGGCTTGATGACCCAGGGCAGGTAGAGCCAGCTGGTGAGCAGCGCGATGTCGGTGTTGCTGACGCCCAGGTTCTTGTACAGCACCACCGCCAGCGTCATCACCACCACATAGGGCAGGCCCTGGACGAAGTAGAGGCTGGGGATCCAGCGCCAGGGCTGCGGCGCCGGACCGGACACGCCCGGCGGCGGCACCGGTGTCGACATCAACGCCGGCTCTCGGCGCTCTGGATGTCGGCCAGCACGTCGTCCAGCGTCACCGCCGCAGCCCGATCGTCGATATCGACGACGACGAGCCAGCCGCGGTCGACGCCGCTGCCCGTGAAGGCGCGCGCCAGCGCGAGCTGGTCGCTCTTGAGCAGCTGGCCCTCGGGCGACCAGAGTTCCTGCGCCATCAGGCAGCCGTCGGTGGGCGTGCCCGGGTAGTAGGGCTGGCCGCGGTAGGGCGCGGGGTCGACCGCAGTGCCGTGCAGCAGCATCTCGTCGCGCCCGGCCAGACCGGCCAGCCAGGCTTCCTGGATGGGTGCGTAGCCGCGCCAGGAAGGCGGCAGCCAGGCTTCGTAGGCGGCCTGGGTCCAGGCGCCTTCGGCCGTGCCATGGCTGAACTCGGCGAGCGGGGCCTCCACGGGGATCTTCGACTCCAGGAAGGGCGTGGGCCCGATCCAGGGGTTGTCGGCGGTGCCGGCACCGACCACCGTGAACAGGCCCTGTGGTGTGTTGCCCAGCGTCACCGTGCCGGGCAGGTTGCTCAGCGCCAGCGCCAGGTGCGGGATGGCGAAGGGCCTGCCGTCGGCGCCGCGCACGAAGCGGCCGTCGACGTCGCGCACCAACGCCAGGCCGGGGTGGCGGCGGTCGCGCCGCTGCAGGCTGTAGACCACCGGGAGGCCGCGCTTGAAGGGCGCAGCCAACAGGTCCGCCAGCGGCGGTCGCGTGGCGTCGGCGCCGGCCGCGTCGGCCTGCAGCGTGCGCGCCAGGGCCACTAGGCGCGGGTCGTCGCGGTCGTTGCGGCGCGCCAGCGCGCTGGCCAGTCGTTCGCGCTGCGTGGCGCTGGCGTCGGCACGGCGCAGCGTGTAGGCGGCGATGGCGAATTGGCGCGGTGTCGTGAGCTGCTCCAGCAGCGGCGCGATCAGCGGCGCCGTGCCGGCGGCGTCCAGCGTATAGGCCGCGGTGAGCACCGCGCGCTGGAACTCCACCGGGCTCTGCAGCAGCGGCTGGCGGTTGTCACCCAGCACTTCGGCCAGGATGCGCCGGCCGGCTTCGTGTTCGGTGTCGTAGAAGGCCACGGCGCGCAAGGCCTTGGCGATGGTCTCCTCGTCGGCACCGCCCTGCGCGGCGCGCGCCACGGCGGCCATGGCCTCGTCACGGGCCTGGCGCGTGCCTTGCGCCGAGGCCAGCGGCCAGCTGAACTGCGCGGGTTCGTAGCGCGCGATCTCGCCCGGGCTGTGGCGCTTGCCCGGCGGCGTGGGCGGTGCCACGGCGCAGCCGGCCAGCCACACGGCCAGAACCGCGGGTGCGCCCAGGCGCAGCGCCCAGGCCCGGACTCGATGGTTGCGCATGCCGGCCTCCGCCTCGTGACGAGGCATCGATTCTGCAGGAGCGCCGGGCCTGTTGTTTCGGCGCAGCAACCGGCAATGAACCGGCTCACAAGCTGCGCCCGAAGGTGCAGCATGGTCGCCACCACAGGCGGCGCCGAGTTCGGGCCGCCGCGAGCATCCAAAACCGGAGGTCCCCGCACATGAAGCTGAAATCCCTCGTCGGCAGCCTGGCCCTCATGGGTCTGGCCAGCCACGCGCTGGCCCAGACCGCGGCGCCGCAGCGCATCGAGATCACCGGCTCCAGCATCAAGCGCATCCAGGCCGAAGGCGCGCTGCCGGTGCAGGTGATCACGCGCGAGAACATCGAACGCGAGGGCATCAGCAGTGCCGAACAACTGGTGGCACGCCTGGGCGCCAACGGCAACGGCATCGACAACCTGGCCACCAACCAGGGCGGCGACTTCCTCAACAGTCTGGCCAACAAGGGCAACAACAACGGCGCCTCGGCGGCTTCGCTGCGCGGCCTGGGCGCGCAGTACACGCTGGTGCTGCTGAACGGCCGCCGGCTGTCCACGCACGGCCTGAACGGCCAGTCGGTGGACCTGAACACGATCCCGTTGAACGCCATCGACCGCATCGAGATCCTGAAGGACGGTGCGTCCGCCATCTACGGCACCGATGCCATCGGTGGCGTCATCAACTTCATCTTGCGCAAGGACTACCAGGGCCTGGAAGTCGGCGCCTTCGTCGACCGCACGCAGCGAGGCGGCGGCCATATCGCCAGTGCCTCGGTGCTGTACGGCCTGGGCGACCTGGCCAACGACAGGTTCAACCTCACCGCCACGCTGGCCTACAAGACCAACAACCGCCTGCGCGGCAGCCAGCGCGACTTCCACGACGGCATCCAGCCCGAGCGCGGCCTGTCGCCCGACACCACGGGCGCGCCCTACGCCAACATCGGCACCGGCAACATCAGTGCAGGCAACCCTTCTGCGCTGCCCACGGCCTTCCAGCTGCCCGGCCGGCCGGTGGTGGCCAGCGGCTACAACCGCGTCGGCCTGCTGAACCTGCAGGGCCAGTGCGAAACCATCACCGACCAGTTCGCCTACCGTGGCGACGTCACCGGCTTCCCGCGCAATAACGCCGCCTGCGCCTACGACTACGGGCGCCAGTGGAGCCTGATGCAACCGGTCGACAGCCTGAACTTCATCGCCAAGGGCCAGTTCGCGCTGTCCAAGGACCACACGGCCTACATCGAGGTGGTGGCTTCGCAGGTGAAGTCGGCGGTGGAGTACACGCCGATCCAGCTCACGACCGCCGCCTACGCGTACCCCGCCAGCGGGCCTTACTACCAGAATCTGGCGACGCTGGCGCCGCTGTTCTTCAAGCCGACCAACGTCGACCCCACCGACCCGCGCGTCTTCTTCGACGCCACCAAGCCCGAGATCATCCGCTGGCGCTGCCTGCCCTGCGGCCCGCGCCAGCAGGACACCACCACCGACGCCTACCGCATGCTCACCGGCATGGAAGGCATGCTGGGAGACTGGGACTACAAGTTCGGCCTGTCCCTGGGCCAGAGCAAGGCCAGTACCAAGCTCGGCGACGGCATGATGTTCACCAGCAAGCTGGTGGCCGCCATGGCCTCCGGCCTCGTCAACCCTTTCCTGGCGCCCGGCCAGTCGCAGACCGCCGAAGCGCAGGCGCTCATCGAAGGTGCCAAGGCCAAGGGCCTGTCGCTGTACGGCGGCAAGGCCACGGTGCAGCAGATCGACGCCACGTTCTCGCGCGAACTCTTCAAGCTGCCCGCCGGCGCCGTGGCCGCTGCCTTCGGCATCGACCTGCGCCGCGAGGACTACCGCTTCAACAACGGCCAGGGCGGGCAGCCGGCGATCAACGGCGTGGGCTCGCCGGCATCGCTGGACAAGGTCGACCGCAAGATCAGCGCGCTGTTCACCGAGTTCCAGGTGCCCATCGCCAAGGGCCTGGAAGCGCAGTTCGCGGCGCGCTACGACAAGTACAGCGACTTCGGCACCACCACCAACCCGAAGGCCGCGCTGCGCTGGCAGCTGGCACCGCAGTTCGTGCTGCGCGGCTCGGTCAGCCGCGGCTTCCATGCGCCCGACTACCAGGCCCTGTACGGCGGTGGCACCGACGGCGCGTTCAACAGCGACATCAACGACCCGGTGCTGTGCCCCAACGGCGTGGAGACAGTGCCGGGCGCCACCGGCTGTGGCATCCGCCCGGCCATCAGCACCTTCAGCAACAAGAACCTCAAGCCCGAGCGCTCCAAGCAATGGTCGGTGGGCTTCGTGGCTTCACCCGCGGACTGGTTCAGCGCCACCGTGGACTTCTGGAAGATCGACGTCACCGACCGCATCTCGGTGCTGTCGGGCCAGGCGCTCATCAAGAACTACGCCCAATACAGCCAGTACGTGACGCGCAATCCTGCCGGCGAGATCGACACCGTCAATGCGCCCTACCTGAACCTGGCCGGCGACCAGACGAAGGGCGTGGACATCAGCCTGGAAGGCAAGTTCAAGACCACGCTGGGCACCTTCACGGCGGCGCTGGACGGCACCTATGTCGACAGCTACAAGAGCCGCTTCAGCAAGGACGACCCGTGGTCGGAACGTGTCGCCGAGTTCGGCGACGCCACCTTCGGCTGGGACCTGCACCTACGCTGGAAACACACCGCCAGCCTGACCTGGAGCCAGGGCGACTGGAGCAGCACCTTCAGCCAGAGCTACAGCACCGGCTACCGCAGCGAGGTCGACGGTTACGGCAGCGGCGTGGTGCCCCCGGGCTTCCAGTCCAAGATCAAGGACTACACGCTGTACAACATCTCGGCCACCTACAAGGGCATCAAGAACATGACGCTGACAGCGGGCATCAAGAACCTGCTCGACACCGACCCCTCTTTCTCGGGCCACAACGTCGACAACGTGGCGGGCGCCGGCTGGGACGCCCGCGTGAGCGACCCGCGCGGCCGTGCCTTCACGCTGCGCGTGAACTACAAGTTCTTCTGAGCCGCAGGCATCATGCCGGGGGCCTCGCGCGAGGTCCCTTTTCATTTCGAGGCGGCCCCAAGCTCATGTCAGCGCCATGTTTGCCCTGCTGCTGAAGAAGCTCGCCACCCTCATCCCCACATTGCTGGGCGTGACGGTGGTGGCCTTCGCGCTGATCCGCCTGATCCCCGGCGACCCGATCGAGATCATGGTCGGCGAACGGCGCCTGGACCCCGCCGCGCACGCCGCGCTGATGGCGCAGCTGGGCCTGGACCAACCGCTCATCGTGCAGTACGGCCGTTATGTCATGCAGCTGCTGCAGGGCGACCTGGGCCAGAGCCTGGTCACGCGTGAGGCCGTGTCGGCCGAGTTCGCGGTGCTCTTCCCGGCCACCGTGGAGCTGGCGGCCACGGCCCTGCTGCTGGCCGTGTGCATCGGCCTGCCGCTGGGCCTGGTGGCGGCGCTGAAGCGCAGCTCGTGGATCGACCAGGCGGTGATGGCGCTGGCCACCGTCGGCCATTCGATGCCGGTGTTCTGGTGGGGCCTCATCCTCATCATGTTCTTCAGCGTCGGGCTGGAGCTCACGCCGGTGTCGGGCCGCGTCGGCATCGAGTTCGACATCCCCACCGTCAGCGGCTTCATGCTGATCGACAGCGCCTTGTCCGACGAGGCGGGCGCCTTCGTGTCGGCCGGCCTGCACCTGGTGCTGCCGGCGCTGGTGCTGGGCACCATCCCGATGGCGGTGATCGCGCGCATGACACGGTCGGCCATGCTGGAGGTGCTGCGCGAGGACTACATGCGAACGGCACGCGCCAAAGGCTTGGCGCCCGCCCGCGTGATCGTGGTGCACGGCCTGCGCAACGCGCTCATCCCCATCATCACCGTGCTCGGCCTGCAGGTGGGCAGCTTGCTCGGCGGCGCGGTGCTCACCGAGACCATCTTCTCGTGGCCGGGCATCGGCAAGTGGCTCATCGACGCCATCGCGCGGCGCGACTACCCGGTCGTGCAGGCCGGCATCCTGATGTCGGCGCTGGTCTTCATCGGTGTCAACCTCGTCGTGGACCTGCTGTATGGCGTGGTCAATCCGCGGCTGCGGGGCGGACATTGAACAGCGCCGTGCTGCCGGGCGCCCCGCCCACACCTTGGCAGGAGTTCCGCGGCGCCTTCGCCGCCAACCGCGGCGCGCTGGCGGCCTTCTTCGTCTTCGCGCTCATCGCGCTGGGCGCCGTGTTTGCGCCGGTGCTGGCCCCACACGACCCGGTGCAGCAGTTCCGCGAGCACATGCTCACGCCGCCGCTGTGGCAGGCCGGCGGGCTGGCGATGTTCCCGCTGGGCACCGACGAGCTGGGCCGCTGCCTGCTGAGCCGGCTGCTCTTCGGCGCGCGCGTCTCGCTGCTGATCGGCCTGGCCTCGGTGCTGCTGGCGCTGCTGCCGGGCGTGCTGCTGGGTCTGCTGGCCGCTTTCCACCCGCGCGCCGTCGCGCCGCTGATCATGCGGCTGATGGACATCCTGTCGGCGCTGCCGGGGCTGCTGCTGGCCATCGGCGTCATCACGGTGCTGGGGCCGGGGCTGATCAACACCGTGATCGCGATTGCCGTGGGCGCGCTGCCCGGCTACGTGCGGCTGACGCGCGGCTCGGCGCTGGCCGAGCTGCCGCGCGACTACGTCACCGCCAGCCGCGTGGCCGGCGCGGGCACCTGGCGGCTGATGTTCGACACCGTGCTGCCCAACTGCCTGGGGCCGTTGATCGTCAACGCCACGCTGTCCTTCTCGTCCGCGATCCTGGAGACCGCCGCTTTGGGCTTCCTGGGCCTGGGCGTGCAGCCGCCGCTGCCTGAGTGGGGCAGCATGCTCAGCGCGGC
>JANNFE010000229.1:0-2509 GCA_031379415.1 Betaproteobacteria bacterium
ACGCGGAACGGGGATCGCGGGCATGGCGGCATGGCGGGCAGGGGCGGTCGTCGATGCTACCTGTGGCCGCCACCACCGGGCACCCTCACTGGCCCTTGAACAGACCCTGGAAGTGGCGCGATACCGGCAGCGTCTCGGGCCGGCCGCGCAGCGTGAGGTGCATGTGGCCTTCGTCGACGCGCACCGCGGCGGCGACGTGGCGGTGGTTGACGATGACGCTGCGGTGCACCTGCCAGAACTGCTGCTCGTCCAGCTGCGCCAGCAACTCCTTCAGCGGCGTGCGGATGAGGGCGTCGCCAGCCTCGTGCACCACGCGGGTGTAGCGCGCGTCGCTCTCGAAGTAGATGACCTCGTCGCAGCGGATCAGCCGCACCTCGCGCCCCAGGCTGGCCTGCAGCACCGACAGCGGCGCGCGGCGTGCCGGCAGCGCCAGGCGCTCCAGCAGGGCCTGCAGGTCGGGGCTTGGGGAGGTCGGCGCCGCGGCGGGCTGCAGGCGCGCGCGCAAGCGCGCCACGGCCTGCGCCAGGCGTTCGCCGTCCACCGGCTTGAGCAGGTAGTCCACGGCGCCGGCATCGAAGGCGGCGAGTGCGTGGTCGCCATAGGCGGTGGCGAAGACCACCGGCACCCTGCCGGCGATGCGCCGCGCCACGTCGATGCCCGTCAACCCCGGCATGCGGATGTCGAGGAAACACAGGTCGGGCTCGTGCTCGAGGAAGGCGTCCCAGGCGTCGACGCCGTTGGCCGCGACAGCCACCACCTGCAGCTCGGGCCAGGCTGTGCGCAGTGCCGCCAGCAGTTGTTCGCGCGGTGCCTCTTCGTCATCGGCCACCAGTGCCGTGGTCATGCCTTCACCTCTTCGCGGTAGGGCAGTTGCAGTGTGGCGCGGCAACCGCCTTCGGGCGCCGCCGCCACGTCCAGGCGCGCGGCGGCGCCGCTGACCAGGGCCAGGCGCTGGCGGATGTTGGCCAGGCCCACGCCGTCGTGAACACCCTCGTCCATACCGGGTGGCGGGCCGGCGCCGTTGTCCGTGATCACGAAGCGCACGAGCGCACCGTCGCGGCGCCCCGTGACGCCGATGTGGCCGCCGGCGAGTTGCGGCTCGATGCCGTGCACGACGGCGTTCTCGATCAGCGTCAGCAGCAGGCCGGGCGGCAGCAGCGCGGCCATGGCTTCGGGCGCCACGTCCAGCTGCCAGGCCAGGCGGCCGGCCATGCGGGCCTGCATCACTTCCAGGTAGCGCTGCACGGCCAGCAGCTCGTCGCGCGCCGCCAGCAGCGGGCGGTCGAACAGCGGCAGCGTGGCGCGCAGGTAGCCAGTGAGCGAATCCAGCAGCGGCGCCGCACGTTCGTCCCGGGTCTGCACCCAATGCTGCAGCGAGGCCAGCGTGTTGAACAGGAAGTGCGGCTCGATCTGCGCCGCGGCCAGGCGGCGCGCCATCTCGATGGCGCGCTCGCGTTCGGCCTGCTCGCGCAGCCGGCCTTCGATCTGCTGCGCGCGCCACACCGTCAGGAACCACAGCAGCACCGGCACCGCCACGGCGCTGATGGCCAGCAGCATGCCGGCGGCCATGCGCTCTTCGCGGTCGGGCACGCGCAAGCGGATGGCACCAACGAAAAATCCGAACAGCAGGCCGATGCCCAGCGTGACCTGCATCAGCGGCTTGCGCCAGGGGTTGCGCCAGAGCCAGCGGCCGGCGGTGTAGCCGAGCATCGCGATGCCGACGATGAGCCCGGTCAGGCGCGCCGTCTGCGAAGACGGTGCCAGCTGCAGCACCAGGAAGCCGACGATCGCCACGTTCATGCCGGCCACGGCCAGCAGCGTGGGGCTGGGCTCGTCGCTGCCGGCTTGCGCCATCTCTGCGGCGGTGAAAGGCGTCTTGCGGCCGGGGTACCAGAGCTGGCTCCAGTCGACGCGCTTGAGGGTGGTGTCCATGGCGGGCAGTTTAGAAGTCGGACCGGGTGCAATGCGGTGGCGGCGGGCGAACCGCCGGCTGCGCCGCATGAATGGCGGCGGGCCGTGCGTCGTTGGCCGTCAGCCGGCGCAGGGCCCTGCAGCCACGGTGCGCCCGCCGACGAAGACGCGCATCTCGCCAGGCGCCAAGACCTGCCAGGCCTCGCCCTGGGTCAGCGGTTCGGTGGCCACGATGCAGGCCCGGTCCTGCGGCTGGGTGAGCGCGGCGAAGTCAACGCTCAGGTCCTCGTCGGCCAGCGTGGCGGCGCCGAAGGGGTGGGCGCGTTCCAGTGCATGCAACTGGGTGGCGCAGTGGGCCCACAGCGCCTGGCCGTTGGATAGCAGCATGTTGAACGTGCCGTAGGCGGCCGGCTGCGGCAGCAGCTCGCGCAGCGTGCAGCTCAGCTCGTCGACGCTGGGCACGCTGGCGTGGGCCTTGGCCAGCTCCTGCATCAGCCAGCAGAAGGCGCGTTCGCTGTCGGTGTCGCCCACGGGCCGGAAGGCGCCGTGCAGGCGCGGTGCATAGGCCTTCAGGTCACCGTTGTGCGCAAACACCCAG
>JANNFE010000397.1:0-3499 GCA_031379415.1 Betaproteobacteria bacterium
CTTCGGCGTCGGCCATTGGATGTCGCCGGCCATCACCCCAGCGGGCAGCTGCCACTCCAATGTGGTCGGCAGGCCGGAGTCGCCGGGGTTCTTCCAGTAGGTGTGCCAGTGCGGCTGGTGCTCGATCTTCAGGCCCAGCCATAGGGGCTTGCCGGGCGCCACACCTTCAGGCGCATGGGCCACCAACTCGGCGCGCACCTGTGGCGTGGTGACCACGGGGCCGGGCGCAGCCGCCGAGACGGCAGCGGGCAGCCAGGAAAGCAGCAGTGGAAGGAGACGTGGCGACATGGTGCAGGCGGTGGGGTAGCGGCTTGGAGCCGCCACGGAACCGCGGGTTCCGATCAACCCGTCATTGTGCGTCGCCACGGCGCGGCAGGCGCAGCGTCTGGCCGATGGCCGCGACGCCGAACTCGTCTTCTGCCACGCCCGCGGCCAGTCGCGCTCGGGCCAGCGCCTGTGGCGGCTCATCCAGCGGCTCGTCGGTGAGCTCGAAGGTGCCCCAGTGGATGCCGAGTGACCTGCGCGCGCGCAGGTCGCGGTGGATGCGCACGGCCTCGCCTGGGTTGATGTGCTGCTCGGTCATGAACCAGCGCGGTTCGTAGGCGCCCACGGGGATCAGCGCGAGGTCGAAGCCGCGCTCGCCCTGGCGCGCGGCAAAGCGCTCCCTGATGTCGGCAAAGTCCTTGGAATAGCCAGTGTCGCCGGCAAAGAAGGCCTGGAAGTCGCGCGCAAACAGTGCGTAGCCGCCCCACAGCGTTTTCAGGCGGTCGGTGAAGCTGCGCGCTGACCAGTGCTGCACGGGCGTCAGCACGATGTCCACGCCGCCCAGGGTGTGCTGCTGCCACCAGTCCAGTTCCACCGCGTTCGTGATGCCGATGTCGGCCAGCAAGGCCTTCAGCCCCAGTGGCACCAGGAACAGCGGCGGGCCGCCCGGCTGGGCGTTCAGGGCCTGCAGGCTGGCGCTGTCGCAATGGTCATAGTGGTTGTGCGAGATGAGCACGGCGTCGATGCGTGGCAGCTCGGCCAGCGCCACGCCCGGCGGCTGCGCGCGCTTCGGTCCGACGAAAGATACAGGTGATGCGCGCTCCGAAAAGATGGGGTCGGTGAGCACGTTGATGCCGCCCAGCTGCACCAGTGCGGTGGCGTGGCCGATCCAGGTGACGGCGGGTTGCATCGCGGCGCCGGCCTGGGCGTTGCCGGTGATGAACGCGAGGTCGGGGCGCACCACGGGTGTTGGCGTCTGCGGCGGCTTGGGCAGGCCGTCGCGCAACGCCTGCCAGCGCCAGCTCAGCAAGTCGCCCAGGCCACGCGGTGCGAATTCGAAGTAGTTGTTCTGGAAGCGGCCATCGCGGTGATGCTTCGGCGCAGGCGTTTCGGCGGGAACAGCGGGTGTGGCACAGGCCGTCTGCAAGGCGAGCAGGCAGCACGCCAGGCCCGCAAGCCCGCGTCGCAAGGTGTGTGTAGACATGGCCGTGATGATCTCAGCGAGCACCCAAGCCCGAGGCTTGCGGCGGCGCATGCACCCCGCTCTGAAGGGGCCAGTTCGGGCGGCTTCGGGTTTCTTCGTATAATTCCGAGGCTTTGCAGACCTCACACACCCATGGCGATCGAACGGCTACCCCGGAACGACCGCTGGGACGATGAAAATCACGATGCAGGGGCGCAAGCGTCGGCAGCCCCGCGGCCGCTGACCAGGGAGGAAGCCGAGGCTCTGCGCAGCAAGCAACCGTCACTGTCACCGTGGCGGGTGATTGCCGTGCAAGGGGCGGTGGGTTTGGGGGTGGCGCTGCTGGCAGCGCTGTTCACGGGCCGGCCGGAGGTGGGGATGTCGGCGCTGTATGGCGCCGCCACGGTGGTGTTGCCGGGGGCCTTGATGGCGCGCGGCATGACCAGCCGGCTCTCCAGCGTGTCGCCCGGCGCCAGCGCCGTCAGCTTCATGTTGTGGGAGATGGTCAAGATTGCGGTTTCGATCGCCATGCTCGCGCTGGCGCCGAAACTCGTGCAGCCGCTGAGCTGGCCAGCCTTGCTGGTGGGCCTGGTGCTGTGCATGAAGGTGTATTGGCTGGCGCTGTTGTGGCGCGGGCGCGAATCAGGTCGCTAAGCGCTAAGAACACGGGACGACACGGAACATGGCAGCCCAGGGTCAAGAGAGTCACGCGCCCTCCGCAGGCGAGTACATCGTTCACCACCTGCAGCATTTGCAGAACGCCAAGCAGAAGGCGGTGGTGGACTTTTCGGTCTTCAACCTCGATTCCATCTTCTGGGCCGTGGTGCTGGGCGTCGTGGGCAGCTTCTTCCTGTGGCGCGCGGCGGCCAAGGCCACCTCGGGCGTGCCCGGCCGCTTCCAGGCCGCGGTAGAGATCCTCGTCGAGATGGTCGACAGCCAGGCCAAGGGCATCGTGCACAGCGCCACCAGCCGCAAGCTCGTGGCCCCGCTGGCGCTGACGGTCTTCGTCTGGATCTTCCTGATGAACGCGATGGACCTGCTGCCCGTCGACTTCCTGCCCGTCGTCACCGAGATGATGGGCATCCACTACCAGCGCGTGGTGCCCACCGCCGACTTGTCGGTGACGATGGGCCTGAGCCTGAGCGTGCTGCTGATCTGCCTGTACTACAACGTCAAGATCAAGGGTGCCGGCGGCTGGCTGCATGAACTGTTGTCGGCACCGTTCGGCGACAAGTGGTACCTCTACCCCGTGAACTTCGCGATGCAGCTCATCGAGTTCATCGCCAAGACCGTGAGCCACGGCATGCGGCTGTTCGGCAACATGTATGCCGGCGAACTCATCTTCATGCTCATCGCGCTGATGGGCGGTGCCTTCGCCTTCACGGGCACTGGCATTGCCCTGGCCCTGGGCCACATCATCGCCGGCACCGTGTGGGCCATCTTCCACATCCTGATCATCACGCTGCAGGCCTTCGTCTTCATGATGTTGACGCTGGTCTACGTGGGCCAGGCCCACGACGCGCACTGATCACCGCAGTCCGATTTTTCCGTCGTCCGTTTCCCCTTTCCCTCACCTTCCCATCTGGAGCAAAAAAATGGAAGTCATCAGCTTCACCGCCATCGCCGCTGGCCTGATCATCGGCCTGGGTGCCGTCGGCGCCTGTATCGGCATCGGCATCATGGGCAGCAAGTACCTGGAGTCGGCCGCACGGCAGCCCGAGCTGATGGGCGAACTGCAGACCAAGATGTTCCTGCTGGCGGGCCTGATCGACGCGGCCTTCATCATCGGCACCGGTATTGCGCTGTGGTTCGCCACCGCCAACCCATTCCTCGCCCAGATCGCCAACCTGCCGAAGTAAGGACCACCCCGGAGCGGCTGCGCCGCTGCCCCTCAAGGGGCAACGCCAGCGGCCCGGCGGAGCCGGTTCCGCGGCGTTTGCTGGGTTCCACCTCTCTACGCGAGGCACCAATTGAGCATCAATGCCACCCTGATCATCCAGATGATCGTCTTCGCGATCCTGGTCGGGTTCACGATGAAGTTCGTCTGGCCGC
>JANNFE010000409.1:0-19542 GCA_031379415.1 Betaproteobacteria bacterium
TACTGCCACCTGGTGGCCGGCGTGGTGGGCGAGGTGGCGGCCAACATCTTCGGCCGCACCGAAGGCGCCACGGTGCAGTACGCGCACCAGCTGGGGCTGGCCATGCAACTGACCAACATCATCCGCGACGTGGGCGACGACGCGCGGCGCGGCCGCATCTACATCCCGGTGTCGGAGCTGCAGCGCTTCGACGTCAAGGCCCATGAACTGCTGAAGCGCGAAGCCCCGTGGGGCTACGGCGAACGCTTCACGGCGCTGATGCGCTTTCAGGCCGAACGGGCGCACGCCGCCTACGACCAGGCGCTGGCGCTGCTGCCGCCGGCCGACCGCGTGTCGCAGAAGCCCGGCTTGATGATGGCCAACATCTACCGCACGCTGCTGCGCGAGATCGAGTCCCAGGGCTTCCAGGTGCTGCATCAGCGCACTTCGCTCACGCCGCTGCGCAAGCTGTGGATCGCCACCCGCACCCACCTGCGCGGCCAGTGAGGCCGTCTCCGCCATGAAGCTGGCGGTGGTGGGCGGCGGCTGGGCCGGCCTGGCCGCTGCCGTGCGCGCCACCCAGGCCGGCCATGCAGTCACGCTGTACGAGATGGCCGGCCAGCTGGGTGGCCGCGCGCGCGGTGTCAACGTCGACGGGCTGGCGCTGGACAACGGCCAGCACATCCTCATCGGCGCCTATGCGCGCACGCTGGACCTGCTGCGCACCGTGGGCACCGATGTCGCCACCCGCTTCGACCGCCGCCCGCTGGAGCTGCGCTACCCCGACGGCCGCGGCCTGCGCCTGCCCGCAGGCCCCGCCTGGCTGGCCTTCGGCCTGGGCGTGGCCGGCTGCCGAGGCTTCAGCCTGCGCGACAAGCTGGCGCTGCTGCGCGCCGCCGCGGGCTGGGCGCTGGCGCGCTTCCGCTGCGACCCGCGGCTGAGCGTGCACCAGCTGTGCGCCACGCTGCCGCCGGCCGTGCGCGAGCTGCTGATCGACCCGCTGTGCGTGGCAGCGCTCAACACCAGCGCGGCGGAGGCCAGCGCCACGGTGCTCCTGCGCGTGCTGCGCGACGCCCTCTTCGGCGGCGCGGGCGCTGCCGATCTGCTCTTGCCGCGCTGCTCGCTCGACGCCCTGCTGCCCGAACCAGCGCGCGCCTGGCTGCGCGATGCCGGCGCCCTGCTGCGCCTGGGCACGCGCGCGCAGGCGCTGCAGCCGCGCGGCACCGGCTGGCTGCTGGACGGCGAAGCCTTCGACGCCGTGGTGCTGGCCTGCAGCGCCGCCGAAGCAGCGCGCCTGGCGGCCGACATCGCACCCGCCTGGGCGCGTCGCGCGGCAGCGCTGCGCTACGAGCCCATCGTCACCGTCTACCTGCGCTGCCCGGGCGCCCGCTTGCCGGCGCCGATGACGGCTCTGGTAGAAGGCCCGCAGGCGCCGGCGCAGTTCGCCTTCGACCATGGTGCCCTGGGTGCCACACCAGGCCTCTTCGCCTTCGTCATCAGCGGTGCGCATGTCTGGGTGGAAGCCGGCCTGGAAGCCACCGCGGCGGCTGTGCAGGCGCAGGCCGCAAGGGCCTTCGCACCGGGCACCTGGCCGGCCCCGCCGCAGCTGCTGCGCGTGATGGCCGAGAAGCGCGCCACCTTCCGCTGCACGCCGGGCCTGGACCGGCCACCGGCACGGATCGCGCCACGCCTGCTGGCGGCCGGTGACTACGTCGAAGGGCCCTACCCGGCCACGCTGGAAGGTGCGGTGCGCTCTGGCGAGGCGGCGGCGACATGGGCCGTGCGCTGACGCCGTTCAACGCCGGGAGAACGGCGCCGCCAGCGGGTCACCGACGAACAGGCCTTGCTGCGGCCAGGCCACGCTCTTCCAGTAGGCCTCGAGCGCGGTTGCACCCTGCACGTAGTGGCCCAGCAGCACCTGCGGATGCGGAAACTTCTGCACGTGGTTGCAGGGCTCGCTGACGGTGCCGTAGCTGGCCACCGCACCGGAAGCGATCCAGTCCAGCACAGTGCCGTGGCCATGCGCACCGAGCAGGTCGCCGCCGAATGAGGTGAGGTGGTCGCCCAGGCCCCCGGGCGCCCAGTCGGGCCGCGGTTCTACCGGTGCCTTCACGCTGCCCGTGGTGACAAGCAGCACATGCGGCGCCACGGCCAGGTCGGCCGCAGGCACCACGCGCACGTCCACACCCACAGCGCGCAGCAGGCCAGCGGGCGGGTAGAGCGCGGTGCGCACGCGGCGCGGCAGGTCGTCGGTGTTCAGCATCATCGCCGTCACCGGCGGCCGGCCACGCCCGGCCAGCGCGCCATCGGCCGCAGCGCCGCGGTCGATCAAGGCCTTGGCTTCGTCCACCGTGCGCCCGGCCAGCAGCATGGACGGGCGCCAGCCCAGGTCGGCCAGCGGCCGGACCGAGGGCGAATTGAAGTAGCGCGAAGGCCGCGAGGCCGCGCAGCCCTGCTTGCACAGTTCGGCGTCGAAGCCGAGCGCCAGCGCACCGGTGATCGCCTGGCACTCCACGGCATAGGGCGCTGTCCAGGCCAGCGCCAGGGCCTGCGTGCCGCGGCCGAAGTTCTCGTCGATGGCCTGCACCAGGCGCTGGAACTCTTCACGACCCAGCGCCGGCCGCAGCGGCAGCTCGACGCGTAGTACCTGTTGCGGTGCGAGCTTGCGCACGGCGATGTAGTGCTCGCCCACCTGCACCGAAGCCGGGTCGGCGGTGTTGACGACGAGGCCGATGTCAGCTGCATGCAGACGGCCCGCGACGCGCGGCACGGGGATCCAGGCTGGCCCTGTCACACCAGGCGTCGAGGCCTGCTGGCCATGAGCCATGCCCCCAATCAGACTGACCGCAGACAGGCAGAGCAGGTTCCGCATCAAATTCCGGCATGCAAGGCTGCCTTCCGCGATGCAAAATGCCATCACAGCCTGCGCAGTAGCCCACAGCCCATGACCAAGGACAACCAGACTCCCACCATCCAGGTGCTGGAGCGCACCTTCTCGCTGCTGGAAATGCTGGCTGCGCAGCCCGACCCGGTCTCGTTGAAGGAGATCAGCGAGCGCACCGGCCTGCACCCAAGCACGGCCCACCGCATCCTCAACGACCTGGCCATCGGCCGCTTCGTCGACCGGCCGGCCGCCGGCACCTACCGCCTGGGCATGCGCCTGCTGGAACTCGGCAACCTGGTGAAGGCGCGGCTGGACGTGCGCGAAGCTGCGCTGGGCCCGATGCGCGAACTGCACAAGGTGACGCACCAGCCGGTGAACCTGTCGATGCGCCAGGGCGACGAGATCGTCTACATCGAACGCACCTACAGCGAACGTTCTGGCATGCAGGTGGTGCGCGCGATTGGTGGCCGCGCGCCACTGCACCTCACGTCCGTCGGCAAGCTCTTCCTGGCCCATGACGACCCGGTGCGCGTGCGCGCCTACGCCACGCGCACCGGGCTCACCGGCCATACGCGCAACAGCATCACCGACATGGCGCGCCTGGAGCGCGAACTCGCCAGCGTGCGTGCCACCGGCGTGGCGCGTGACGACGAGGAACTGGAGTTGGGTGTGCGCTGCATGGCCGCCGGCGTGTTCGATGACCAGGGCAAGCTGCTTGCCGGGCTGTCGGTGTCGGCACCCGCCGACCGGCTGGAGGAGAGCTGGCTCGACCGCGTGAAGAGCACGGCGAGCCAGATCTCGCTGGCACTGGGCTATCGCGGCTGAACGGCCACGGCCGCTGGCACCAGCGGTGCGGCAATCGCTGCCGGCACCAGCGGTGCGGTGGCCAGCCACTTGCGGATGCGCTCGGCATCACCCACGCGCGAATACTTGCCCGCTGAGTCGAGCAGCACCATGATGAACTTGCGCCCGGCCAGTTGCGCCTGCATCACCAGGCAACGCCCGGCGGCGCTGATGTAGCCGGTTTTCTGCAGGCCGATTTCCCATTCGGGGTTGCGCACCAGGCCATTCGTGTTGCGGAACTGAACCTGACGTGCGCCCACCGGCACCAGCGCCTCGTGCGAGGTGGACAGGTCACGGATGATCGGATGCAGCAGTGCCGCGCGCACCAGGCGCGTGAGGTCCTGCGCGCTGGACTGGTTCTCCGACGACAGGCCGGTCGGTTCAACGTAGCGCGTGTCGGCCATGCCCAGCGTCTGGGCCTTGCTGTTCATCGCCGCCACGAAAGCGTGGATGCCCCCGGGGTAGGTGCGGCCCAGCACATGGGCGGCGCGGTTCTCCGACGCCATCAACGCCAGATGCAGCATCTCGCCGCGCGACAGCTGGGTGCCCACGCGCAAGCGTGACCTGCTGCCGGCGGTGGCATCGACGTCGTCCTGCGTCACGGTGAGTGTCTGGTCCAGGGGCAGGTCGACTTCGGTCACCACCAGCGCTGTCATTAGCTTGGTGATGGAAGCGATGGGTAGCACGGCCTGCGGGTTCTTGCTGAACAGGACTTCGTTGGTCTCTTCGTCCACCACCAGGGCGACGCTGGACTTCAGGTCGAGTGCGTCTTCAGCCTTCTGAAGGCCATAGAGGTGCCCGAAAGACGGCCGCGCCGGCTCGGCGCGCACCGCGACCTTGCGCACGGCGCCCTTCTTGGCGGTGCGAGTGGTCTTGACGGCCTTCGCGCTGCGCGTGCCCGGCTTGGCCTGGGCCTTGTCGTACTTGCTGGACGCCGCAGCCTGCACCGATGTGGCCGGCACGAGCGCCAAGGCCATGACCAGCATGACGGCCCACATCCAGCCCAACCCAAGTTGTTTTCCGTGTCGCACCCGATACCCCGCCTTCTGGCCAGTGCCAAGTGTAGGGCACTGGAAAAACTCACACAAGATCAATCGCTTGCGTGTTTTTCCTCAAGTACCCTGTGCACTGCACCCGCGCTAGCCTTGCGCTGCGACGCGCTCGGCCTTGCTGTGCAGCTTGTTGAGCGCGGACAGATAAGCCTTGGCCGAAGCCACCACGATATCCGGGTCAGCGCCCATGCCGTTCACCACCCGGCCGCCATGCTGTAGCCGGACAGTGACCTCGCCTTGCGATTCTGTGCTGCCCGAAGTGATGGCATTCACCGAATAGAGCATCATTTCCGCGCCACTTTGCACCTTCGACTCGATGGCCTTCAGACTGGCATCGACAGGGCCGTTACCGTCACTTTCGGCGTGATGCTCCACGTTACCAGCGGCAAAGGAGACGGCCGCGTGCGGCCGCTCGCCCATCTCGGAGTGCTGGGCCAGCGACAGCAGGCGGTAGTGCTCGTGCTCGGAGGTCACGCTCTCGTCGCTGACCAGCGCGATGATGTCCTCGTCGAAGATGTCGCTCTTGCGATCCGCCAGGTCCTTGAAGCGCGCGAAGGCAGCGTTGATCTCGCCTTCGCTCTCCATTTGCACGCCCAGTTCCTGCAGCCGCTGCTTGAAGGCGTTGCGGCCGCTGAGCTTGCCCAGCACGATCTTGTTGGCGGCCCAGCCCACGTCTTCGGCACGCATGATCTCGTAGGTGTCGCGCGCCTTGAGCACGCCGTCCTGGTGGATGCCGCTGGCGTGCGCGAAAGCATTCGCGCCCACCACCGCCTTGTTCGGCTGCACCACGAAGCCGGTGGTCTGGCTGACCATGCGCGAGGCGGGCACGATCTGCGTGGTGTCGATGCCCAGGTCCAGGCCGAAGTAATCGCGCCGCGTGCGCACGGCCATCACCACCTCTTCCAGGCTGCAGTTGCCGGCGCGTTCGCCCAGGCCGTTGATGGTGCACTCGACCTGCCGCGCGCCGCCGATCTTCACGCCGGCCAGCGAATTGGCCACCGCCATGCCCAGGTCGTTGTGGCAGTGCACGCTCCAGACCGCCTTGTCGCTGTTCGGGATGCGTTCGCGCAAGGACCGGATGAACTCGCCATACAACTCGGGCACCGCGTAGCCCACGGTGTCTGGGATGTTGATGGTCGTTGCACCTTCGGCGATGACCGCCTCAAGCACCTGGCACAGGTAGTCGGGGTCGGATCGATAGCCGTCCTCGGGTGAAAACTCCACATCGCCGCACAGGTTGCGCGCAAAACGAACGGCCAGCTTGGCCTGCTCGAAGACCTGCTCACGTGTCATGCGCAGCTTCTTCTCCATGTGCAGTTCGCTGGTGGCGATGAAGGTGTGGATGCGCGCGTGTGCGGCGCCCTTCAGGGCTTCGGCCGCGCGCGCGATGTCGCGGTCGTTGGCGCGTGCCAGCGAGCACACCGTGCTTTCGCGGATGGCATCGGCGATGGACCGCACGGCTTCGAAATCACCGTTGCTCGACGCCGCGAAGCCGGCCTCGATGACGTCGACACGCAGCCTTTCCAGCTGGCGCGCGATGCGCAGCTTCTCGTCGCGCGTCATCGAAGCGCCGGGCGACTGCTCGCCGTCGCGCAGCGTGGTGTCGAAGATGATGAGCTTGTCGGTCATGGTCGGTTCTCCTTGGGGGTATCGCACGCAGCCCGGTGGGTGGTTTCGACCGGCAAAATGGCAAACGGCCCGCTGCGTTGCGCTGGCGGGCCGTTGATCGGGGAAAGAATTCAGACGTGAACGATCAGCGCACCCGCAGGTCTCCTAGCAGGTTTAGCGCGATCTGGCAGCTGCACGAATTCATACATCGAATGTAGCACGAGCACGCCTTCACTGATGCAGGCCCTTCTCGTCGGGCTCGTCGGTGGAGATGGCAATCACGCTCGTCGGCTTGCCTTTCATGCGCCGCCAGCCGTAGACCACGTAGCCCGAAAGACCGTAGGCGCAGAACAGCGCAAACAGCACGCGCGGTGGGTCCAGCGCAATGAGTGCGATGCCCAGTGCGATGGCCACCAGCACGATGAAGGGCACCGTGCGGCGCCCGCCCACCACCTTGAAGCTGTAGAAAGGCGCATTCGTCACCATCGACAGACCGGCGAAGAGCGTCACGCCGAAGGCGACCCAGGTCAACCAGTCGATCTTCGAAGCACCCTTGAAGCCGGCATCGTCCATGACCCAGACCAGGCCGACCACCAGCGCCGCTGCCGCGGGGCTGGGCAGCCCCTGGAAGAAGCGCTTGTCGACGACACCGATGTTGACGTTGAAGCGAGCCAGCCTCAGCGCTGCACCGGCGATGTAGACGAAGGCGGGGATCCAGCCCAACTTGCCCATGTCCTTCAGCGCCCAGATGTAGACGATGAGCGCCGGCGCGGCACCGAAACTCACCATGTCAGACAGGCTGTCCATCTGCTCGCCGAAGGCGCTTTGCGCATTCGTCATGCGCGCCACGCGGCCGTCCAGGCTGTCGAGGATGGCGGCGCAGAAGATGGCGATGCAGGCGACCTCGAAGCGGCCGTTCATCGCCATCACGATGCCGTAAAAGCCCGAGAACAGCGACGCCAGCGTGATGGCGTTAGGCAGGATGTAGATGCCCTTGCGCCGCGGCCGTGGCGACTCGGCGGCTTCGTGCTCGTCCGCTTCCGAAGCGCGCAGATCGTCGTTCATGAGCGCGAGGATACCCCGCTGGTTGATGGCATCAATTGCGGCTGCGGTCCACCAGCTTGTTAGCCTTGATCCAAGGCATCATGGCGCGCAGTTTCTCGCCCACCACTTCGATGGAGTGTTCGGCGGTCAAGCGGCGGCGGCTCAGCAGCGTGGGCGCGCCGGCACGGTTTTCCAGGATGAAGCTCTTGGCATATTCGCCGGTCTGGATGTCGGTCAGGATCTGCTTCATGACCTTCTTGGTTTCGGCGTTCACCACGCGCGGGCCCGACACGTACTCGCCGTACTCGGCGTTGTTGCTGATCGAGTAGTTCATGTTCGCGATGCCGCCCTCGTAGATGAGGTCGACGATCAGCTTCAGCTCGTGCAGGCACTCGAAGTAGGCCATCTCGGGCGCATAGCCGGCTTCCACCAGGGTTTCGTAGCCAGCCTTGATGAGCTCGACCGTGCCGCCGCAGAGCACGGCCTGTTCGCCGAAGAGGTCGGTCTCGGTTTCTTCGCGGAAGTTGGTCTCGATGATGCCGGCCTTGCCACCGCCGTTGGCCGCGGCGTAGCTCAAAGCCAGGTCGCGCGCCTTGCCGCTCTTGTCGGCGTGCACGGCAATCAGGTGCGGCACGCCGCCGCCTTGCGTATAGGTGTTGCGCACGGTGTGGCCCGGGGCCTTGGGCGCGACCATCCAGACATCCAGGTCGTCACGCGGGATGACCTGGCCGTAGTGCACGTTGAAGCCGTGCGCGAAGGCGAGCGATGCGCCTTTGCGGATGTAGGGCTCGACGTCGTTCTTGTAGACGGCGCCGATCTGCTCGTCGGGCAGCAGGATCATCACGACGTCGGCTTCCTTCACGGCGTCGGACACTTCCGCCACCTTCAAACCGGCCTTCTCGACCTTGTTCCACGACGCGCCGCCCTTGCGCAGCCCCACCGTGACCTTGCAGCCGCTGTCGTTCAGGTTCTGCGCGTGCGCATGGCCCTGCGAGCCGTAACCGACGATGGTGACGTTCTTGCCCTTGATGAGGCTGAGGTCGGCGTCCTTGTCGTAATAAACCTTCATGGTGTTCTCCAGAAAAAGCCTTGAAGGGCCCGTCGGGGCCCGCTGTTCGTCCAGCCTATACGCGAAGAATTCGTTCGCCGCGGCCGATGCCACTGGCGCCGGTGCGCACAGTTTCCAGGATCGCCGCGCGGTCGATGGCGACGAGGAAAGCATCGAGCTTGGAAGAGTCACCGGTGAGCTCGATGGTGTAGCTCTTCTCGGTAACGTCGATGATGCGGCCGCGAAAAATCTCGGCCATGCGCTTCATCTCCTCGCGCTCCTTGCCCACCGCGCGCACCTTGATGAGCATGAGCTCGCGCTCGGTGAAGCTGCCTTCCGTGAGATCGACGACCTTCACCACCTCGATGAGACGGTTCAGGTGCTTGGTGATCTGCTCGATGACCTCGTCGCTGCCGGTTGTGACGATGGTCATGCGCGAAAGGCTCGGATCCTCGGTGGGGGCCACCGTGAGGCTCTCGATGTTGTAGCCGCGGGCGGAAAACAGCGCCACCACGCGGGACAGGGCGCCGGCCTCGTTCTCGAGCAGCACGGCAATGATGTGTTTCATGGTCCTTCGTCCTGCGCGCTCATCAGAACAGCCGGCGGTAACCGGCGCCCCTTGGCCACGCGTTTCGAGTTGAAGATCAATGCCCTGAGGCTTTGAAGGTGCTCGCCCGCCGGCCCGGCTGTCGCGCGGTAGCGCGGCAGCCGTCCGGCGGGTTCACGCCCTCACAGGTCCTCGGAGCCCAGCAGCATCTCGGTGATGCCCTGCCCGGCCTTCACCATCGGCCAGACGTTTTCGGTGGGGTCGGTGCGGATGTCCAGGAACACCGTGCGGTCCTTCAGGCGGATGGCTTCCTTCAGCGCGCCTTCCACGTCCGACGGCTTCTCCACCAGCAGGCCGACATGGCCATAGG
Organism: Betaproteobacteria bacterium; assembly: GCA_031379415.1. Lineage (GTDB taxonomy): Bacteria > Pseudomonadota > Gammaproteobacteria > Burkholderiales > Burkholderiaceae_C > Rubrivivax. The sequence continues at coordinate 9,376 of JANNFE010000409.1, forward strand.
CTTCCGCCAGCTTGACGAAGTCGGGCAGCGCGTCCATGTAGCTGTGCGAGTAGCGGCCACCGTAGTCGAGTTGCTGCCACTGCCGCACCATGCCCAGGTAGCGGTTGTTCAGCGAGACGATCTTCACCGGCGTGTTGTATTGCTTGCAGGTCGACAGCTCCTGGATGCACATCTGGATGCTGCCTTCGCCGGTGATGCAGAACACGTCGGACTCAGGCTTGGCGAGCTTGATGCCCATGGCGTAAGGCAGGCCCACGCCCATGGTTCCCAGGCCGCCGCTGTTGATCCAGCGCCGCGGCTGCTCGAAGCGGTAGTACTGCGCCGCCCACATCTGGTGTTGGCCGACGTCGCTGGTGATGTAGGTGTCACGGTCCTTGGTGAGCTGCCAGAGCTTGTCCACCACCATCTGCGGCTTGATGACCTCGCTGCTGCCCTTGTAGGCCAGGCACTCGCGCTTGCGCCACTCATTGATCTGGCCCCACCAGGCCGACAGCGCTCCAGTGTCCGGCCGCGTCTGCGCTTCCTTGATCTGCGAGATCAGCTCCAGCAACACGTCCTTCACGTCGCCGACGATGGGGATGTCGACCTTGACGCGCTTGCTGATCGACGATGGGTCGATGTCGACGTGGATGATCTTGCGCTCGACCGACGCAAAGTGCTTCGGGTTGCCGATCACGCGGTCGTCGAAACGCGCGCCCACGGCCAGCAGGACGTCGCAGTTCTGCATCGTCATGTTGGCCTCGTAGGTGCCGTGCATGCCCAGCATGCCCAGGAACTTGGGGTCACTCGATGCAATGGCGCCCAGGCCCATCAGCGTGTTGGTGCAGGGGTAGCCCAGCATGTCTGTCAGCTGGCGCAGTTCCGCCGAGGCATTGCCCAGGATGACACCGCCCCCGGTGTAGATGTAGGGCCTGCGCGCCTGGAGCAGCAGTTGCACGGCCTTGCGGATCTGCCCGCCATGGCCCTTCTTCACCGGGTTGTAGCTGCGCATCTCCACCGTCTCGGGATAGTGGAAAGGCGCGGTCTTGAGCGACACGTCCTTGGGGATATCCACCACCACCGGGCCCGGGCGGCCGGTGCGGGCGATGTGGAAGGCCTTCTTCAACGTCAACGCCAGGTCCCGCACGTCCTTGACCAGGAAGTTGTGCTTGACGATGGGGCGCGTGATGCCGACGGTGTCGCATTCCTGGAAGGCGTCCAGGCCGATGGCGGGCGTGGGCACCTGCCCGGTGATGATCACCATCGGGATGGAGTCCATGTACGCGGTGGCGATGCCCGTCACCGCATTGGTCACACCGGGCCCGGAGGTCACCAGGGCAACGCCGACCTCGCCCGTAGCACGGGCGTAGCCGTCGGCGGCATGCACGGCCGCCTGTTCATGGCGTACCAGCACATGCTCGATGGTGTCCTGCTTGTACAGGGCGTCGTAGATGTAGAGCACCGCCCCGCCGGGGTAGCCCCAGAGGAACTTGACGTGTTCCGCCTGCAGGCAGCGAACGAGGATTTCAGAGCCGTTGGGCTCGGATGCGGTGGTGTGGGGAGAAGAAGGCGGCGCCATGGTGGCGCGCTTGACTTCCGCGGCAGACAAATCCATTTGTGGAACCTCTGAGGTTTTCTCTAACGAAAATCCATCGGTGCACCTCTTGCGAGCCCTCGTGAGGCTGATTCGGTGCCTGCGCGGTCGAAAATCCGCCGTCGGGGTCTGACGGCCGGGCTTAGGACCTTGATACACGTTTTGCGAAGCCTGCCATTATGCACTGAGGTGCAGACCGCGGGCTGGCACCGAGCAGGCGTGCCGCCGGGCGGTGTGATAATCCGCGCCGCCCGAACCGGGCGGACCCATCGTCAGCGCGTTGGCCACCGACAAAGAACTCTCCGACTTCCTCAAGAGCGTGGAGAAGCGCGCCTTCAAGCGCACGGTCTATGCGGTGCGCGGCGATGATGCCGCTCTGGACATCGTGCAGGACGCGATGATCCGCTTGGCCGAGAAGTACGCCGACCGCCCCGCCGCCGAGTTGCCGCTGGTGTTCCAGCGCATCCTGTCCAACGCCACGATGGACTGGTTCCGCCGCGAAAAGGTGCGCGGTGCGGTGATGCAGAACCTGTCGGAGTTCGACACTTCCGACAATGATGGCGAATTCGACCTGCTGGAGACCCTGCATGCACTGGAAGACACGCTGGGCACTGAAAGCGCTTCCGATGCTGTGTCACGGGCACAGATCCTGCGACTCATCGACTCCGAAGTGAGTGAACTGCCCGCACGTCAACGGGAAGCCTTCCTCCTACGTTACTGGGAAGAGTTTGACGTGGCCGAAACCGCGGCGGTCATGGGTTGCTCCGAGGGCAGTGTGAAAACGCATTGCTCCAGGGCAGTGCATGCGCTGGCGAAGGCCCTCCGAGCCAAGGGAATCACGCCATGAACAAGACGAGCCGTCCAACCGACCGCCACGCCATCGAGGCGCGCCTGGGTATGTGGCTCGCCGTCGGTCTGTCAGCCCGCGCTGCCGCGGTGCCGCACGACATCACCGAGCGCCTGCGTGTGTCCCGTGAACAGGCGGTCCTGCGCGCGCGTGAAGCAAGGCGCGCCGCGCCGTCGGCCACCATCATTGCCGGCGTTTCATCGCGCGGTGTCATGACGCTTGGCGGCTTCGTGCCGTGGTGGCAGCGCGCCGCGGCGGTGCTGCCCTTGCTGGTGCTGGTGTCCGGCCTGGTGGCCATCGAGCATTGGCGCTCGCGCGAACAGGTCCTGGCGGCGGCGGATATCGACGCCCAGTTGCTGTCCGACGATCTGCCCCCGTCCGCCTACAGCGACCCTGGCTTCGCCGAATTCCTGCGCGACGGCCCTGCGCCGTGAATCGCCTGCGTCTGCCCGTGCTGGCCGCGCTCCTGGCGCTGAGTCTGGGTGCTGGCGCCCAGACCGCGGTCGACCGCAGCCCGACGTGGGCGTCGCTGACCCCCGCGCAGAAGCAGACCTTGGCGCCCTTGCAGCGTGATTGGGCGACGATCGACGCCAATCGCAAGCAAAAGTGGCTGGAACTCGCGATCAAGTTCCCCACCATGCCAGCCGATGAACGGCAGCGGGTGCAGGCCCGCATGGCCGATTGGGCACGCCTCACTCCGACCGAACGCGCCGGCGCGCGCATGCAGTTCCAGGAAGTCAGCCGCCTGCCAGTGGAAGAGCGCCAAGCCAAATGGCAAGCCTACCAGGCGCTGAGCGCCGAAGAGCGCAAGACGCTGGCCCAGCGCGCCAAGCCCGCGGTCAAGGCTGCGGCGGCAAGCGAGCGCGCGGCGCTGGCCGCCGCCACCGTCCAGTCGGGCACCAAGAGCAGTGTCATCGTGCCGACGGCCAGGCCGCCAACGCGCGTGGTCGCGCCCACCGTGGTGCAGGCCAAGCCCGGCGCTACCACCACCTCGATGGCGACACGCGCCACACCGCCGCTGCACCACCAAGCTGGCCTGCCGAAGATCGCGGCAACACCCGGCTTCGTCGATTCCGCCACCCTGCTGCCCAAGCGCGGCCCGCAGGGTGCTGCGGTGCGCGCCGCGGCTTCGGGCGACCCCGCCGAACAACCGTGACCGTCGCGGCCGAGCCCGCGGGCGGCCTGCCCACGCCTGCGCTGGGGCGTCGGCTCGCCTGCTTCTTGTACGAAGGTGTGCTGCTCTTCGGCGTGGTGATGATCGCGGGCCTCTTCTACGGCCTGGTCACGCGGCAGCAGCACGCGCTAATCGGCCAGCACGGCCTGCAGGCCTTCCTCTTCGTGGTGCTCGGCGCCTACTTCGTGGTGTTCTGGTCGCGCTCGGGCCAGACGCTGGCGATGCAGACTTGGCACATCCGCCTGGTCAGCATGACTGGCGCACCCGTCTCGCGCCTGCGCGCCCTCTGCCGTTACCTGCTGGCCTGGTTGTGGTTCCTGCCGGCGCTGGCGGTGCTGGGCCTGAGCGGGCTGAAAGGCGGCCTGCCGGCGTCTGCCGCGCTGCTTGCAGGCGTGCTGGCCTACGCAGGGCTGGCCCGGCTGCATCCGCAGCGGCAGTTTTGGCACGATGCGGCCTGTGGTACCCGCCTCGTCACCTGGCGCCCCGAGCGGCGCCCTGAATCGACATGAACAAGCCCACGCTCAGCGTCTGCGTCTACTGCGGCTCGCGCCATGGCAGCCGCTCCTCGTACACGGCAGCGGCGCGAGCCCTGGGCGCCGCCATCGGAACACGCGGCTGGCAACTCGTCTACGGCGGTGGCAAGGTCGGCCTGATGGGCGAGGTGGCCGACGCCACGCTGGCCGCCGGTGGCCGCGTGGTGGGCGTGATCCCGGAAACGCTCGAAAAGCTGGAAGTCGGCCACACCGGGCTGCACGAACTGCATGTCGTGCCCACCATGCACGTGCGCAAGCAGATGATGGCCGAGCGCGCCGACCTCTTCATCGCATTGCCGGGCGGCATCGGCACGCTGGAGGAGCTGTACGAGGTGTGGACCTGGCGCCAGCTGGCGTATCACGACAAGCCCATCGGGTTGCTCAACGTCGACGGCTATTACGACACCCTGCTGGCCTTCATGCAGCACACCGTGAGCGAAGGCTTCCTGGCCGAAAAGCAGCGGCAGGTGTTGCAGGTGCAGGCCGACCCTGAGCGCCTGCTAGCCACGCTGGCTGCGCAAGCCGGGCTCGCGGACCAGCCCGACGACTACTCGAAGATCTAGCGGACGCAGCCCTCAGATCGCGGCTTCGTCGGTCTCGCCGGTGCGGATGCGCACCACCTGCTCGACCGAGGTGACGAAGATCTTGCCATCGCCGATCTTGCCGGTCTTGGCGGCCTTGACGATGGCCTCGATGCAGCGCTCGACGTCGGCGTTCTTGACCACCACTTCCACCTTCACCTTGGGCAGGAAGTCGACCACGTACTCCGCCCCGCGGTAGAGCTCAGTGTGGCCCTTCTGGCGGCCGAAGCCCTTGACTTCGGTGACCGTCAGGCCCGACACGCCCACATCGCCCAGCGCTTCCCGCACTTCTTCGAGCTTGAAGGGCTTGATGACGGCGGTGATCTGCTTCATGGCGGGCTCCGGAAAGCGTTGTCGATTGCGGCGATTTAAGCACGGAACCTGGACGTGATGGGGTAGCGCCAGTCCCGCCCGAAAGCCCTGTGGGTGATGCGGATGCCCACCGGCGCCTGGCGGCGCTTGTACTCGTTGATCTTGATCAGGCGCGTCACCCTTTCGACATCGGCACGCGCGTAGCCGGCGGCGATGATCTCCTCCACGCCCTGGTCGTCTTCCATGTAGCGCGCGAGGATGCCGTCCAGCACCTCGTAGGGCGGCAGACTGTCCTGGTCGGTCTGATCGGGGCGCAGTTCGGCCGAGGGCGGCCGCGTGATGATGCGTTCCGGGATCACCGGGCCGACGCTGCCGTCTGCGCGCCGCGTGGGCTGGCGGTTCTTCCACTCGGCCAGCCGGTAGACCAGGGTCTTGGCGACGTCCTTGATGACCGCGAAGCCACCGGCCATGTCGCCGTAGAGCGTGCAATAGCCGGTGGCCATCTCGCTCTTGTTGCCGGTGGTCAGCACGATGGCGCCGAGCTTGTTTGACAGCGCCATCAGCAGCGTGCCGCGGATGCGCGCCTGCAGGTTCTCTTCCGTCGTGTCTTCGGCCCGGCCTTCGAACTGCGGCGCCAGGCTGGTGCGGAAGGCCTGGAACATGGGTTCGATAGCGATCTCGTCGTAGCGCACGCCCAGGCGCGCGGCCATGTCGCGCGCGTCGATCCAAGAAATGTCTGCCGTGTAGGGTGAGGGCATCATCACCGTGCGCACCTTGTCGGCGCCCAGCGCATCCACGGCAATGGCCAGCACCAGGGCGGAGTCGATGCCGCCCGACAGGCCGATGATGGCGCCGGGGAAGCCGTTCTTTCCCAGGTAGTCGCGCACACCGGTGACCAGCGCCGCCCAGGCCTGCGCTTCGACCTCGGGCACCGGTGCGATGTCGCCGCGCGGCGCGCCATCGGCACCCACGTCGAGCATCAGCAGCGCCGGCTCGAACGCAGGCGCGCGGGCGGTCACGTGGCCCTGCGCGTCGAGCGCAAACGAGGCGCCGTCGAACACCACTTCGTCCTGCCCGCCTACGAGATGCGAATAGAGCAGCGGCCGGCCGACGGCTCGCGCTCGTTCGGCCATGCGCTGTTCACGTTCGCCAGCCTTGTCGATGTGAAAGGGCGAAGCGTTCAGCACGCACAGCAGCTCGGCCCCGGCGTCCACCGCGGCACGCGCGGGTTCGTCGAACCACGCGTCTTCGCAGATCAGCAGGCCCACGTTCACGCCCGCCACGTGCACCACCAGCGGGCCGTGCCCCGCATCGCGGCCCGACGCGAAATAGCGCCGCTCGTCGAACACCTGATAGTTCGGCAACTCGCGCTTGCAATAAGTGCCGACGATGAGCCCGCCCGCCAACACCGAGGCCGCATTGAAGCGCTGCTGCACGGCGTGCGACTTCGACCTAACATCACCGCGCTCGCCGAACTGGTGCGGGTGGCCGACGATCAGGTGCAGGCCGATGCAATCAGCCAGTTCTGCCGCCAGCGCGGCCAGCGTCTCGGCGCAGGCCTGCATGAAGGCCGGGCGCAGCAACAGGTCTTCGGGTGGGTAGCCGGTCAGCGCCAGTTCGGGGGCCAGCACCAGCTGGGCGCCCTGGGCGTGGGCCGCACGGGCCGCAGTGGCCAGCAGCTTGGCGTTGCCGAGCAGGTCGCCAACGATGGGATTGATCTGCGCCAGTGCTGCCTTCAACTCATCGCCTTCATGTTTTCGCAGGGTTCCACCATCAAAAAAGATTATGTCATCCGGGTCCACGCCGACCCCGCCACGATCAATGCCCCTGCGTGGAACGCGCTGCTCGATGTGCAGGCCGCGCCCACGCCCTTCATGCGCCATGAATACCTGTTGGCGCTGCATGCCTCGGGCAGCGCGGTGGCAGAGACGGGCTGGGCCGCGCAATGGCTCACGCTGCATGCCGACGGCGAGTTGATGGCCGGCGCGGCGCTCTATCTCAAGAGCCACTCATATGGCGAGTACGTCTTCGACTGGGCCTGGGCCGACGCCTACCGCCGCCACGGCCTGCGCTACTACCCCAAGCTGCTGGGCGCCGTGCCCTTCACGCCCGTGCCGGGCACGCGGCTGCTGGCCAGCGACGATGCGGCCCGCATCGAATTGGTGCGGGCCATCGGGCAGCTGGCCGATGCGGGCAAGCTCTCGTCGGCGCACCTGCTCTTCGGCGATGACGCCGACCGCGCCGCTTTCGAGGCCGCGGGCTGGATGATCCGGCAGGGTGTGCAGTTCCACTGGACGCAGGACAGCGCACACCCCATCGCCGACTTCACCGAATTGCTGGCGCGCCTGCAGCGCGACAAGCGCAAGAAGATCCAGCAGGAGCGGCGCCGGGTCGCCGAGCAGGGCATCGTCTTCACGGTGCATGAGGGCACCCGCATCGACCAGGACCTGTGGAACTTCTTCTACCGCTGCTACACCCTCACCTACCAGGCCCACCACAGCACGCCCTACCTGACGCGTGACTTCTTCGCCCGCATGGCGGCGACGATGCCGCAGCACTGGGTGATGTTCGTGGCGCAACGCGGCGACGAACGCATCGCCGCATCGCTCATCGCCGTGGACCGCGAACGCGGTGGCGCCTGGGGGCGCTACTGGGGCTGCGTGGAACCGGTGTCCTGCCTGCACTTCGAGGCCTGCTACTACCAGCCGCTGGCCTGGTGCCTGGCCAACGGCATGACGCGCTTCGAAGGCGGCGCGCAAGGCGAGCACAAGATGGCGCGCGGCCTGCTACCGGTGGCCACCTTCTCGGCGCACTGGCTGCGCGACGCGCGCTTTGCCGATGCCGTGTCCGACTTCCTGGCCAGCGAAGGCCAGGGCATCGCGCAATATGTGGACGAGCTGCGCGAGCGCAACCCGTTCAAGACAGGCTGATCAGGCGGCCTGCGTCTTCTGCGTCTTCTGCCAATTGGCCATACCCGAGACCACCTCGGTCAAGGCACTGTCGAGCCCTTCCCATCCCACCACCTTGACCCACTTGCCTGGCTCCAGATCCTTGTAGTGCTCGAAGAAGTGCTGGATGGTCTTCAGGCGCAGCGGGTTCAGGTCTTCCGGCTTCTGCCACTGCGTGTAGATCGACAGGATCTTGTCGATGGGCACCGCGAGCAGCTTGTTGTCTCCGCCGGCTTCGTCTTCCATCTTCAGCAGGCCGAGCGGCCGGCAGGTCACCACCACGCCCGGGATCAGCGGCACTGGCGTGATGACGAGCACATCGACGGGGTCGCCATCGTCGGACAGCGTATTCGGGATATAGCCGTAATTGCACGGGTAGTGCATGGCGGTGCTCATGAAGCGGTCCACGAACAGCGCGCCGGTCTCGTGGTCGACCTCGTACTTGATGGGGTCGGCGTTCATCGGGATCTCGATGATCACGTTGAACTCGGCAGGCGCCTTGGCTCCGGGGGTGACGTTGTGCAGGCTCATGGCAGTTTCTCGTGTAGGGTATGCGTCAGGCGCAAGGGGGATTCTAGGGTTCGAGCTTGCCCTGCCCTGACGTGCGCACTACCACGGATCTGACCGATGGCAAACCCCAGCCTGGGCTGCCTGGGGCTTCCCGTAGCATCCGCGCGCGCTACAAACCGCGCAGCAGCCGAAGCCGTCCACGGCGCTGCGATCCCATACAGAAGATTCGATCGAAGAAGGAGTTCTCTCCATGACCACCATGATGGTGCTGTACGTGGCGCTGGCCTGCGGTTTGGCCGCCGTCGTCTACGGCTTCGTGCAGCGCAGCTGGATCCTGAGCCAGGATGTCGGCAACGCGCGCATGCAGGAAATTTCGGGCGCCATCCAGCAGGGCGCCGCGGCCTACCTGGCGCGGCAGTACAAGACCATCGCCATCGTCGGCGTGGTGCTGGCGGTGCTGATCTTCGTCTTCCTCGACAGCAAGACGGCCATCGGCTTCGTGCTCGGCGCGGTGCTGTCGGGTGCCTGCGGCTTCATCGGCATGAACATCTCGGTGCGTGCCAACGTGCGCACGGCGCAGGCCGCCACCAAGGGCATCGGCCCGGCGCTCGACGTCGCCTTCAAGGGCGGCGCCATCACTGGCATGCTGGTCGTCGGCCTGGGGCTCATCGGCGTGGTGCTGTTCTTCTGGTGGACCACCGGCGCGGTGATGCCCACGGGCGACACCACGCTGTCGCAGGTGCTGAAGCCCATGCTGGGCCTGGCCTTTGGCTCGTCGCTGATCTCCATCTTCGCGCGCCTGGGCGGCGGCATCTTCACCAAGGGCGCCGACGTCGGCGCCGACCTCGTGGGCAAGGTCGAAGCCGGCATCCCCGAAGACGACCCGCGCAACCCGGCGGTGATTGCCGACAACGTGGGCGACAACGTCGGCGACTGCGCCGGCATGGCCGCCGACCTCTTCGAGACCTATGCGGTGACGCTGATCGCCACCATGGCGCTGGGCGCCATCATGGTGGTCAGCACACCGATGGCTGGCGTGGTCTACCCGCTGGCACTCGGCGGCGTGTCGATCATCGCGTCCATCATCGGCTGCTACTTCGTCAAGGCCAGCCCGGGCATGATCAACGTCATGCCGGCGCTCTACCGCGGCCTGGCCGTGGCCGGTGTGCTGAGCCTGATCGCCTTCTATTTCGTGACGACGGCGATGTTCCCGCAGGCCATCACGCTCATCGGCGGCAAGACGGCCAGTGCCATGGCCCTCTTCGGCGCCTGCTTCGTGGGCTTGGCGCTCACCGCGGCGCTGGTGTGGATCACCGAGTTCTACACCGGCACGCAGTACAGCCCGGTCAAGCACATCGCGCAGGCGTCGACCACCGGCCACGGCACCAACATCATCGCCGGCCTGGGCGTGAGCATGAAGTCCACCGCCTACCCTGTGCTGCTGATCTGCGCTGCCATCTACGCCGCCTACGGGCTGGCCGGCCTGTACGGCATTGCGGTGGCTGCCACGTCCATGCTGAGCATGGCCGGCATCGTGGTGGCGCTGGACGCCTACGGCCCCATCACCGACAACGCCGGCGGCATTGCCGAGATGGCCGAGCTGCCCAGCAGCGTGCGCGACATCACCGACCCGCTGGACGCCGTGGGCAACACCACCAAGGCGGTGACCAAGGGCTACGCCATCGGCTC
>JANNFE010000429.1:0-8702 GCA_031379415.1 Betaproteobacteria bacterium
CAGGGCCTGCAGATCGGCCAGATGCGCATAACGGCGCGGGCCCGGCTGCATCAGGCCACCCAGGCCGCCAGCGGCGCCCACTGTTCCAGGTCGCGCTCCACGCGGCTGGGCGCCACGTCCCACAGCGTCAGACCGCGCGCCGCCAGGTGCACGTAGTTCTGCGTGTCGCGCAGCCAGGCCACCACCGGCAGCGGCAGCGTGCTCAGGTAGTGCTGCAGCTGTTCGTTGGCCAGCGTGTGCTCGCGCACACGCATGCCCACCAGGCCCATCTTCACCTCGTGGCCGCGGCGGTGGCCGCGCAATTCGGCCACGAAGGCGTGCGTGGCCTGGATGTCGAACAAGCTCGGCTGCAGCGGGATGAGCAAGCGGTCGGCGATCTTCATCACCGCGTCCAGGCGCTTGCCGTGCAGGCCGGCCGGGGTGTCCAGCACCACGTGCGTGGTGCCCTTGGGCGGGCGCGCCAGCTCGTCTGCAGCCACGTCCCAGCCGCTGATGGTGGGCAATTGCGGCGGCCGTGCCTTCAGCCATTGCCGGCTGCTTTGCTGGCGGTCGACGTCGCCCAGCATGACGCTGTGCCCCGCCGCGGCCAGGCAGCCAGCCACGTTGGTGGCCAGGGTGCTCTTGCCCACGCCGCCCTTCGGATTGGCGACCACGATCACCGGCATCGTCAGCTCCTCTTCTGGCGCCCTGTTGTTCGGGTATGGTAGCGGCGCGCGAAGCCGGCCCCTGCACGGGCTAACACGGGCTAACCCAACATCCTGCCGATGGCCGACATCCTCGTTCTCGCCGCCCATCCCCAGCTCGACCACTCGCGCGTGACGCGCCGTCTGATGCAGGCCCTGCAGACCCAGGCCGCAGGCGCCGAGTTGCGCGACCTCTATGCGCTCTACCCCGACTATCACATCGACGTCGCCGCCGAGCAGGCGGCACTGACGGCGGCGCGGCTGGTGGTGTGGCTGCACCCCATCCACTGGTACGCGATGCCGCCGCTGATGAAGCTGTGGCTGGACGAGGTCTACACCTTCGGCTGGGCCTACGGACCCGGCGGCGAGGCGCTGCGCGGCAAGGACCTGTGGCTCGTGGCCTCCACCGGCGGCCCGGCGCAGAGCTACCGCCCCGACGGCTACAACCGCTACTTCTTCGACGCCTTCCTGCACCCCTACGAGCAGACCGCCGCGCTGTGCGCCATGCGCTGGCTGCCGCCGCTGGTGCTGCACGGCGCGCACCGCACGAGCGACGCCGCCATCGATGCCCACGCCGCCACGTTCACCGAACGGCTGGGCAGCTGGCCGCACTGGCCCGAGATCGAGGACATGGAGCCCGCGCCCGAATGCGCCGTGCCCGCCGACGCGCGGCCGGCCGACTGAGCCATGGAACACGGCAACGACTGGCTGCAGTCCACCCTGGTGTACCTGGGCGCGGCCGTGCTGGCCGTGCCGCTGGCGCGCGCGCTGGGCCTGGGTTCGATCATCGGCTACCTGGCGGCCGGCATCGCCATCGGGCCCTGGGGCTTGAAGCTCGTCACCGACCCGGCCGCCATGCTGCACTTCAGCGAGTTCGGCGTCGTGCTGATGCTCTTCCTGGTCGGGCTGGAACTCGAACCGCGCCGCTTGTGGGCGCTGCGGCGGCCCATCTTCGGCTGGGGCAGCGTGCAGCTCTTCGGCTCGGCGGCGCTGGTGATGGCGGTGGCCGTGGCAGCGGGTGTCGATTGGCGGCTGGCGCTGGTGGCCGGCCTGGGCCTGGGCATGAGTTCCACCGCCATCGGCCTGAGCGTGCTGCACGAACGCAACCTCATGGCCACCCCGGCCGGCCAGAACGTGCTCAGCGTGATGCTGCTGCAGGACATCGCGGCCATCCCCATCCTGGCCGTGCTGCCCCTGCTGGCGGCCGGCGCGCACGCCGACAGTGGCGGCGGCTGGCTCGGCGCGGCCAAGGCCTTCGGCGTCATCGCCGCCATCGTCTTCGGCGGCCGTTTGCTGCTGCGGCCGGCGCTGCGCTGGATTGCGCGCAGCAACACGCCGGAGATCTTCACCGCCGCCGCGCTGCTGCTGGTGGTGGCCACCGCGGCGCTGATGCAGAGCGTGGGCCTGAGCATGGCGCTGGGTGCGTTTCTGGCCGGCGTGCTGCTGGCTGAAAGCGAGTACCGCACCGAGCTGGAAACCGACCTCGAACCCTTCAAGGGTCTGCTGCTCGGGCTGTTCTTCATCGCCGTGGGCATGAGCATCGACTTCGCCGTGGTGCTGGCCCACCCCGGCGTGGTGGCAGCGGTGGTGCTGGGCTTCCTGCTGCTGAAGGCCGGTGTGCTGTGGACGATGGCGCGCGTGATGCCGATCCCGCTGAAGGAGCGGCCCGTGTTCGTCATTCTGCTGGCGCAGGGGGGTGAGTTCGGTTTCGTCGTCTTCCAGACCGCGCTGGGCGCGCAGCTCATCAGCGCCGAGGCTTCGTCGCTGCTGGTGGCGGCTGTCGCCCTGAGCATGCTGCTGACGCCGCTGCTGCTGGTGGGCGCCGCCCGCTGGCAGGCGCAGCACCAGGGCAGTACCGGCCCGCAGCTGGCCGAGATCGACGAAGAACAGGCAGCGCCGATCATCATCTGCGGCTTCGGCCGCTACGGGCAGATCGTCGGTCGCCTGCTCAACGCCAACGGCCTGAGCGCCACCGTGCTGGACCACAACGCCGAGGCCGTGGAGAGCCTGCGCAAGTTCGGCTGGCCCGCCTTCTACGGCGACGCCACGCGGCTGGACCTGCTGCGCACGGCGGGCGGCGACCGGGCCCGCGTCATCGTGGTGGCCATCGACGATGTCGAGCAGAGCCTGAAGGTGGTGGACCTGGTGCGCCAGCACTTCCCGCAGGCCGCCATCGTGGCGCGCGCGCGCGACGTGACGCACTGGTACGGCCTGCGCGAGCGCGGCGTTCAGCACATCGAACGCGAGACCTTCGAGTCGGCGCTGCACAGCGGCCGCAGCGTGCTGGAGCTGATGGGCTGGCAGCCGCACGCCGCGCGCAACCAGGCACTGCGCTTCCGCCGCCACAACCTGGAGCTGATGCTGCAGATGGCGCCGCACCGCAAGGACGAGAAGACGCTCATCGCGCTGGCCAAGCAGGGCCGCCAGCAGCTGGAAGAACAGTGGTCGCGCGAACGCGAGGAAAGGCGCCAGCAGAAGCTGCAGCGCGGCGCGGGCTGGGCTTCGCAGCAGTCCGACGAGGAATAGCCTGCGCGCGGCGGCGGCGAGCCTTGGCACGGCCCGCGATCTTCACCGCAGCCCGTCCGACAGCAGCTTCAGCCCCGTCAGCGCCATGCCGGTGTAGGCGATGCGGTAGAACCAGTCGGCCTTGACGCGGCGCGTGAGCCACACGCCGGCCCACACGCCCAGCGGCGCCAGCGGCATCAGCACCAGCGCGGTGGCCATGTTGCGCACGTCGATCTGGCCCAGCCAGGCGTAGGGCAGCGTCTTCGACAGGTTGAGCGCCGCGAAGTACACGGCCATGGTGCCGGCAAAGACACGCGGCGCCAGCTTCAGCGGCAGCACGTAGGCGTTGACTGGCGGTGAGCCGGCATGCGCCACGAAGCTGGTAAAGCCCGAGGCCACGGCGCAGGCCGGGCCCACCCAGCGCGGTGCGGGCGCGCGGTCGGCACGCGGCGGGAAGAGCAGCCGTTGCGCCAGGAAGGCCAGCGTCAGCGCACCCACCACGCCCGACACTGCCGCGGTGGAGAAGACGCCGAAGAGCAGCGCGCCGACCACGATGCCGCACAGGCCCGCGGGCAGCAGGCGGCGCAGCAAGGCACGGTCGGCCTCGCGCCACAGCTGCTGCAGGCCGAAGGCATCCATCACGATGAGCAGCGGCAGCATGATCGCCGCCGCCTGCGGCACCGGCATGCTCAGCGCCATCAGCGGCGTCGCCAAGGCACCAAAGCCGCTGGCGAAACCGCTCTTCGACAAGCCGGTGAGCAGCACCGCGGGCACAGCCACGGCATAGAACCAGGGGTCCTGGACGATGGGCAGGTGTTCAAGCACCGCAGGGCGCCTTCGGGCGATGGGAATTCACGTCGGCGAGCCGGTGCATCGATGGAAGGCGACAATTCTGCGATGTTCCAGCCCAGCCAGTCCGACGTGCGCCGCTTCTTCTGCGGCGCCCATGCCAAGCAGCGCGGCGGCCTGCCGCTCGACCCGATGGAAGACATCGCCGGCCGCTGGATCGCCGAACACCCCGAATACCACGCCGACCTGGCCGACGTGGAAGCCGCGCTGGCCGCCGTCTACACCGTGGAGGAAGGCCGCACCAACCCCTTCCTGCATCTGTCCATGCACCTGTCCATCCACGAGCAGGTGGCCATCGACCAGCCCACCGGCATCCGCCAAGCGGTGGCCCTGCTGGCCGCAAAACGCAACTCGCTGCACGAGGCCCACCACGAGGTGATGGAGTGCTTGGGCGAGATGATCTGGGCCAGCCAGCGCAGTGGCCTGCCGCCCGACGGGCCGGCTTACATCGAAGCGGTGCGCGTGCGCGCGACGCGCTGAATTCCCGCCTTCACTTCACCGTGATCCAGGCTACCTCCAGCCAGTTGTCGGGCCGGTGCACCACGCTGACGTTGCTGCGCGCGGCCCAGGGGATGACCTGGCGGTGCAGCGGGATCAGGTGCACCTGGTCCAGGTACTCGCGCAGCGCGCTCTTGATGAGCCCTTCGCGCTTCTTTGCGTCGGGCTCCACGCTGCTGGCCGCGGCCAGCGCGTCGAACTTCGCATTCACCACCTGGCCCCAGTTGTAGAAGCCCTGGCCCTGCGGGCCGCGGTGGCGCATCAGCGGCGTGAAGGTGGTTTCGGCGTCGGTGACGGCGCCGCCCCAGCCCAGCAGGTACAGGCTGGTGTCCAGCTTCTCCAGCTTCTGGAACCAGGTCGTGCGCGGCTGTGCGTTGACCTTCAGCTTGACCTTGATCTGCGCCCACATCGCGGCCAGCGCGATGCAGATCTCCTCGTCGTTGACGTAGCGGTTGTTGGGGCAGTCGATGGTGACCTCGAAGCCGTCGGCGTAACCGGCCTCGGCCATCAGCGCGCGCGCCTTGGCCAGGTCGAAGGGCAGGCGGGTCTCGAAGCTCGCATCACCGTACTGCGCGCGTTGGCTGGGCATCAGGCTGCCGGTGGGCTGGGCCAGGCCGTTCATCAGTTTCGTCTTGATGGTTTCGATGTCGACGGCCTGGTACAGCGCCTTGCGCACGCGGATGTCCTTGAAGGGGTTCCTGCCCTTCACGCTGCTGTAGAGCAACTCGTCGCGGAACTGGTCCATGCCGATGAAGATGACGCGTGTCTCGGGGCCGTCGATGACCTTCACGCCGGCCGTGTTGCGCAGGCGCGGCACGTCGCGCGGCGCGGGGTCGATGACGAAGTCGATCTCGCCCGAGACCAGCGCCGCCAGCCGCGTGGCGTCGTTGCTGATGGGGCTGAAGACGATGTCCTGCACATTGCCTTCCAGCTGGCCCCACCAGGCCGTGTTGCGCTTGAAGGTGGTGCGTGCGCCGGGCTGGCGGTTCACCAGCAGGTAGGGGCCGGTGCCGTTGGCATTGAACGAGGCGTGGCTCTCCTCGCGGTTCTTGAAGTCGAGCGGGCGCGTCACCTTGTGCTTCTCGCACCAGGCCTTGTTCATGATGAAGACGGTGTTGAGCTGCTCCAGGAACACCGGGTTGACGCGCGGCAGCTGGAACTCCACCGTCTGCGCGTCCACCGCCACGGCCTTGCCGAGCGAGTTGGCATAGACGGCGATGTTGGAGGTGGGCCCCTGCGCGCGCTGCACCGAGAAGACCACGTCCTCGGCCGTCAGCGGCGCACCGTCGTGGAATTTCACGCCCGGCCGCAACTTGAAGCGCCAGCGCAGCGGGCCGGTCTGTTCCCAGCTTGTGGCCAGCGCCGGCACGATGGCGAGTTGCCGGTCACGCGAGACCAGGGTCTCGTAGACCTGGCCGTTGATGCTGTTGGTCAGGCCCTCGTTCTGCGAGTGCGGGTCCATGGTCAGCGTGTCACCCTGGCTGGCCCAGCGCAGGGTCTGGGCCGCAACGGGGCCGGCGGCCAGGGCCAGCATCATCGCGGCCATGCAGAGTGACTTCATCGAGGCTCCTGCAAACAAGAGCGCGAGTGTAGGCAGCTCAGACCATCATGCGCTGCAGCGCTTCGGGCTCGGCCCACAGCGCTTCGAGGTTGCCGAAGCCCAGGTCCTTGTCGACGTGGCGGCCGACGATGCGGTCGCTGCAGCCGGGCTGCGCCAGGTCCAGGCGCTGCGGCGTGATGCGCAGCTGCGACTTCGTCGAATAGAAGACCTTGACCACCGGCGCCACCAGGTTCTGCGGGTTCTGCTCCACCACCACGGCCAGGTGGCCCGAGATCAGGCGCACCAGCGAGCCCGTGGGGTAGATGCCCAGGCTCTGCACGAAGGCAGCGAACAGCGTCATGTCGAACTGGCCCTGCCACGAGGCCATGCGCGCGATGGACTCGGCCGGGTCCCAGCCCACCTTGTAGGGCCGGTTGGAGGTGATGGCGTCGTAGACATCACAGATGGCGCCCATGCGGGCCAGTTGGCTGATGCGCTCGGCCGGCAGGCGCCGCGGGTAGCCCTTGCCGTCCATGCGTTCATGGTGGTGCAGCACCACGTCCAGCATCTGCGGCGTGGCGCCCAGCCCTTCCAGCAGCAGGGCGTGGCCGCGTTCGGGGTGGCCGCGGATGACGCTGAATTCGGCCTCGGTCAGCTGCCCGGGCTTGTTCAGCACCTCCAGCGGCATCACGGCCTTGCCGATGTCGTGCATCAGGCCGGCCAGGCCGGCCTGGCGCGCGGCTTCCTCGTCCATGCCGATCTGCCGCGCGAGCGCCACCATCAGCGCGCACACCGCCACCGAATGCATGTAGCTGTAGTCGTCACGCGACTTCAGGCGCGCCAGGCTGATCAGCGCGCCGGGGTTGCGCTGCACCGAGCGCACGATCTCTTCCACCAGCGGCAGGCAGCCTTCGGCGTCGACGCTGCGGCCCATGCGGGCTTCGCTGAACATCGCCACCACGGCGGCGCGGCCACGATGGCAGATGTCGGCCGCCTCGCGCAGTTCGTCGCTGAAACTGCGCTCGGCCGGGCGCATGGCGGCCACGGGTGCCGGCGCTGGAGCGGAAGCGCGCGCTGGCGCTCGGGCGGAGGCAGGCGCCGGCGCGGCCACGGCGGCCACATCCAGGCCCAGGCGCGTGTCGATCCAGCACGTCGCCAGGCCACTGCCCTGCAGCAGCGCCAGGTCGTCCACGCTGTCGAGCACGAAGCGCGTCTTCCAGAACGGATGTTCGATCCACCGGCCTTCCAGCTTGTGGATGTGCATGCCCAGGCGCAGCTGGCGGATGGCGATCTTCTTCAGCATCGAGGGCAGGCGGGGAAGCAGAGCAGGCCAGGGGCGGCCACGATGGACCGGATGACCCTCTACTTTTCGACCATCGGCGCCGCGACTTGAAGGGCGACGATGCGCCGCGGGTCAGACCGGGGCGGCGCTTTCCAGCTTCAGCAGCCGCATCGCATTGCGCTTCAGGATCAGCGGCTTCACCTCCTCGCGGAAGCCGGCCTGCTCGAATTCACTCAGCCAGCGGTCGGGCGTGATGAGCGGGAAGTCGCTGCCGAACAGGATGCGGTCCTTCAGCAGCGTGTTGGCGTACTGCACCAGTTGCGGCGGAAAGTACTTCGGGCTCCAGCCCGACAGATCGATCCAGATGTTGGGCTTGTGCATGGCCAGCGAGATCGCTTCGTCCTGCCACGGCCAGGACGGGTGGGCGATGACGATCTGCATGTCGGGGAAGGCGATGGCCACGTCCTCGAGCAACATGGGGTTCGAGTTCTGCAGGCGCAGCCCGCCGCCGCAGCGCATGCCGCTGCCGATGCCCGAATGGCCACTGTGGAACACGGCCGGCAGGTGATATTCGTTGATCACCTCGTAGATCGGCCAGGCCATCGGGTCGGCCGGCTCGAAGCCCTGCACCGTCGGGTGGAACTTGAAGCCCTGGACACCGTAGTCCTCGACCAGCTTGCGGGCCTCGCGTGCGCCCATCTTGCCCTTGTGCGGGTCGATGCTGCCGAAGGCGATCATGATGTCGCTGTTGTGCTGCGCGGCCTCGGCGATCTCTTCGTTCGGGATGCGGCGCCGGCCCATCTGCGTCTCGGCATCGACGGTGAAGTTGACGAAGCCGATCTTCTTTTCGCGGTAGAAGTCGATCGTCTCCTGCATCGTCGGCCTTCGGCTCGACCGGAAGTACTTGTCGGCCGCGCGGTCGTACTCCTCGCCGTAGTTGTCGAAAGGATTGCGGCACGACACTTCGAGGTGGGTGTGGGTGTCGATCGCGATGAGCTTGTCGGTGTCCATTTCAGCCTTTCATCGGCCAGCCGCAGCCCGGCGCGGTCCTTCGAAGTTCATGGCGGGTCCTTGCGCGGCATGATCGCCTGCGGGTCGGTGCCGTCGTAGAGCGCCTCGACGATGGGCGCTCGTTGCGTCAACACGGCGCGCTGGTTGATCGACCCCTTGTCGGTCGCCTCGTGCAGTTCCATCGACGGCGGCTCCACCAGCAGGTGGGCGCGCGCGACGCGGTTCGCGCCGCCGGTGCCTTCGCGCCAGAGGCGGTCGACGAGCTGCTGGAAGAAGCCGCGCACCTGTGGATGGGCCAGCACCGTGGCGGCGCCGGTGTCGGCGGCCAGCCCGG
>JANNFE010000006.1:0-18053 GCA_031379415.1 Betaproteobacteria bacterium
TGCGCACCAGTGTCCGTCCGGCCTTGGCCAGCACCGCACCCCGCTTTTTGCCATAACCGGCAACACAGTTTCATCGGAACGATTCGCGGGCGTCAGCCTGCGCTGCGGCCTAACCCCTCGCTCAAGCGGAGCACCAACGGCAGGCCACCAGGCCCGGGCCGGTGGCACACGGTGCATTTTCACCGGCCCGGGCCTGGCGCCCTGCCGTAGTCGCCCGCTTAGCTCGAACGTTAGGCTTCACAACCACCCCTCGGGTTCGCCACAAGCTTCATCCTTGCATGTCGAGTTGTTTGTAGCTACACTTGGCCGATGCCGACCTGGGACGAGACAAAGCGACAGAACGACATCCGAGATCACAAGATCGACTTCGTAGGCTGCGAATCGATCTTCGATGGTCCGATCGCCGTCTTGGAAGATGATCGAGATCGGTACGGTGAGCTTCGTTTGAACGCTGTAGGTTGGTTCAAGGGAATGCTCGTACACATGACCTACACGGAGCGAGAGGATGACTTTCACGTCATCAGCTTGCGGAAGGCAGAAAAGCATGAAGTCAAAAGGTTCATCCGCGAAACTCCCCGCTAGCCCCAAAGAGTGGCAGGCAGTCATCGACGCAGCACCTGGCGAAGACCGGCCTCTCACCGCGAAGGAGAAAAAGCAGTGGGACAGCGCAGTTGTCGTCAACGGCGGCGGCTACGAGGCCGTACGCGCTGCTGTTGCCGCCAAGCGAAAGCCAGGGGAGCGAGGCCCGCAACGAACTCCGACCAAGCAACTCGTCAGCGTCCGCTACAGCCCGGAGGTTCTGAGCTACTTCAAGGCCAGTGGAGCCGGTTGGCAAACCCGGATGGATGAAGCACTCAAGCAATGGGTATCAACGCATTCAAAACGCGGCCGTGCTGCCGGTGAAGCCTAACCCCTCGTTCAACCGGACCCGCTACGGCAGGCTAACTCGAACGTTAGGCAAGGCCCGCCGTGCACTGCTCCAGCAGAGTCAGCGCCTATCGGCGTGAATGGAACAGCCACGATGCGGCAGAGCCGCACAAAGCCCCAGCGGCCACACCAGTATTCAGCTTGCCAATCAGTCGCTCCGCGCCGGAAAGCTGTGTTCACTGGCCAAGTCGACTATCACGCCAGTGCCAACCGCAATGATAAGGAGCCTCTGCGCCTCATTGGTCTTCCGCACTGCGTGGGTGGCCGTCCTGTTCAGTCAGTCTGTCGGGCCGCCGCGGCCAGCGTTCACCCTTCAATCGCTGACCCTTGTCGCGGCGGCTTGAAGACCTGGCGGGCCAAGCGCTTCGGCGCGGAGCGGGAAGCACCGAGAGCATGCCACCAGGCCCCGGCCACAGGTACGGAGTACATTTTCTGTAGCCGGGGCCGGGCGGCATACCGTCGGTGCCCAGCTTAGCTCGAACGTTAGGCCTCAGAATCGACAATCGGCGTACTATCAAGCTTGTTTCGTATCCCGACGAAGGCCTAATGGACATTTTGTACTACTGGAAGAATATAGAGAGTGACCTGAAGAACGACAAAATCGGGTACTTTAGATGCGACAAAGCAAAGTTGGAGACGTTCAAGGTTGGTTACCCGGACTTCATCTGGATCTTCAAGACGCCCCAAGGCAGGATCAGAGATGTAGAACTACTCGCTAAGCTAGCTTGGACGGACACGGCCACGAAGGGATTCAGTCCTACAGCAGGCCAAGGTGCTATTCACTACGATCCGAAATATCCACGCTCAGGTCGATTTGGCTCTATCTCGAGCGGAGCAAGTATCGATAAAACATCGAACTGGATGAGGAGGCATTTTCCAGCGGCTGTGAGGGCGAATTTTGTCGGAGCAAACGGACAGCAAGAACTGCGAGGTGAAGCCTTGCATGAGTTGCAGCAAATTGCAGGTACGTGGCAAATGGAACCTCTAGTTCATTCTGGCGCCGTTTAGTGAGCGACCGGGCGGATAGGTAACACTCTCTCTGGGCGGATGGGTGACACTTGGTTAGCATTACAGTCGCATAGGCTGTTCGTTACTTGATCTTAAATTCAAGGCCCCTGCCAGGCCGCCGGAGGCACCCGGTTGTGCAATGTACCCATTGCATTACCCCCTGCCTCGGCTCGAGGTCTTCCAGCTCACGTGCAGCGCCTGAACCGGCCCATGTGGTCTTCGATTCTCATGTGCCGCTCGTGCAGCCTTCCCAGCTTCTTCACCCCGAAGTACACGTCCCACAGCCCGTCATCCACCGCCTCCAGGCCCACGTGCTGGCCCACCAGCGCGCTACTCACGTTGACCCACTGCTTGTGCCAGCGCATGCCCCCGTTGGCGCTGACGTAGCGCACCTCAAAGCGGTCGGGGTAGGTCATCTCCGGCAGCTTGCCCGGCATCGGTCTTGGCGACGGCCGGTGTATCCGCAGCCGCACGCTGCGCGACCAAGGCCGCAGCGTGCAGCACATGCAAAAGGCGACCTGATCATCAAGGAAGTTCAGCTGCGCGAATTGCGTGAAGCGGGCATGGCCGGGTTACGCAGGCGGCGCGTGCCAGCCGTTGCAAGATGGTGCTGAGGTCGAACCGGCGGTTGAACAGGTAGAGGGCATCGACGTGAGCACGGCGCTGAGCATCATCAGCGAGACCCTGCTCAGCGTTCTTTGACCCTACTGAAGCAGCCCAAGAAGCCAAACAGCCTGATTTCGGTCAGGGCCGGCGTGAACGCCGGCCGGTCCAAAGGTACGAAGACGCCGCAGAAGACGGCGACAGGACGCTGCACCGCGGCCTCCAATCGGCCACATGGCAGTCGGAGGAAAGAAGGAAAGTGAGCAAAGCCCAGTCGGCGTGCCCATACGCAAGAAGCCGAGATCAAGAACTCAGATCGGTGGTCTGCGCTGCAAGGCGCAGAGCGCCATGAAAAGTTCTTGGCGAGTGCCGCAGACACGGAATACCCCGCCTGAACTCGCTGTGCCATGTGCTCTGGCAGCGCGGGCACACAAACCCCTGCGGCCACCGCCAGCTGCGGACCGCCTCCTCGCAGCGACGCTCACAGCCGTAGGAATCGAGGAATTCGAGCATCGGCAGCCCACGCTGGTACTGCACCTTGTTCTGCGCCATGGCCAACCTCCTGTGCGGGTTGGCACATGCTCGCTCAGGCATGGCTCATAGAGTGAGCCACTGCCTGGGTCGGCTGAACTTTCTTGCTGATCAGGTCAACTCATCGAGCCAGGCATTCAGCGTCTTCGCCAGCAGCCGCAGCCTGAACACCGGGACGCGCCGGCGGCCGACCTCATGGGCCTGCACCGTCTGTTGCGACACTCCCAGTGCCTCGGCCAGCCGCACCTGGGTGATGGAGCCCGCCTTGCGCAGTTGCGCCACGCGCTCGCCCAGACTGGCAAAGAAAGTGCGTTCGTCGTCGCTGATGGTCATGGCGGGCAAGTGCATGGTCAGTGCCGCCAAGCCCTACGTCGCACTCGGACGAGTTCCCCTGCTGACCACAGCTACGGCGCATCGCTACACCCGCCCCACCAACCCCTTCACGAACCCCGCCCTCCTCCGCCTCTCCTCCACCGTCCCCTGCCCATGCAACAGTGACTCCGCCACCTCATAGGCGTAAAGCAAAAACCCCCGCATCCCCGCCTCCTCCGCCCCAAACCCCAGCGCCTGGAACACCTGCGCGTGATACCCGATGCGCGCTGCGTCCGCCGCATCCACCGCCTGCCGCGCCATCTCATCGCGCCTGGCCCAGGCGCGGATCGCCAGTTCGATGCGTGCGGCCTTCGCCGCGGCACGCCCCCGAAACGGTAGCGAGATCACGTCGCGCAGTTGCTCGCGCGGATCTGTGTGCGCACCGGCCAGGCGCTTGGTGAGTTGCTCGGTCGCACGCTCGCTCCAGGCCTGCAGCACGCGTCGCAGCAAGTCCTCGCGGTCCCGAAAGTGCCAATAAAAGCTGCCGCGCGTCACGCCCAGTTGCCCGGCCAGCACGTCCACGCGCACATGGTCGATGCCCTGGTCCACCAGCACCTGCGTGGCGGCCTCGATCCAGGTCTCCGGCGTCAGCGAAGCCCGGCCGACATCGGCGTCGGGCGTTGCCTTGCGGCTGCGGCGCAGCGGGGCGGTGCGGGTGGGCAGGGTCATGGTTCCAGCGCTGGGGCTGCAGGGTCAATGACGCCCATGATGCCATGCAGTGCTGTATGGACATGCGGGCAAACCCGGATGCGGTGCAAGCGCAGCCTGCCTACCATCTGACCAAACACATACAGATGTGTATGGACAACTGGAGATGACGATGGCCGAGTCGGTGCTGCCGATCAAGGGTGGGTTTTTCGACGACCCGCGCTTGCTGGCGCCGCGTCGTACCGTCCGGCGTGAGCTGGGCGGCGGTGCCTTCGTCCTGCACCATCCCGAGCCGCTGGCGCCCTACGCGCGCTGCGTCGGCGAATGGCTGGAGCACTGGGCCTTCACCACGCCTGACGCCCTGGCCTTCGCCGAGCCGCAGCCGGCCGAAGCCGGCAGCGGCTGGCGCCGCTTGAGCTGGGGTGAACTGCGGCATCAAGTGGGCGCGGTGGCGCAGGCACTGCTGGACCTGGCCCTGCCCGCCGGCAAGCCGGTGGTGGTGCTGTCGGACAACGCGCTCGACCACCTCGTGCTGCTGCTTGCCGGCATGCATGTCGGCCGCGCGGTCTGCACTGTCAGCAGCGGTTACTGCCGGCTGGCACACGGCGACTACGCGCGCATCCACGGCATCCTGCAGGCGCTGGACCCGGCGCTCGTCTACGCCTCCGACGCCGCCGTCTACGGCCCGCCGCTGGTGGCTGCCGGCGTGAACCCGGTGGTGGTGTTCAGCCGAAGTGCCGACGCGCACGCCGGTGCGCTGCCCTTCAGCCAGTTGCTGGCCGTGCGCGAGACGCCCGCCGTGATGCAGGCCTATGCGCGCATCACGCCCGACACCCATGCCAAGTACCTGCTCACCAGCGGCTCCACCGGCCACCCCAAGGTCGTCATCAACACCCACCGCATGCTGTGCGCCAACCAGCAGATGCTGGCGCAGACACTGCGCTTCCTGGACGCCGAGAAGCCGGTGCTGCTGGACTGGCTGCCCTGGAGCCACACCTTCGGCGGCAATCACAACACGAACATCGTGCTGCGCAGCGGCGGCACGATGTACATCGACGACGGCCGGCCCCTGCCCGGCGCCATTGACAGGACGCTCCTGCACCTGCGCGAGGTTCAGCCCACGATCTACTTCAACGTGCCGCGCGGCTACGAGATGATGTTGCCGGCGCTGGAAGCCGACGGGGCGCTCGCGCGCCGCTTCTTCGGCCGCCTGCGCATGGCCTTCTACGCCGGCGCCGGCATGCCGCTGACCACCTGGCAGCGCTTGATCGCGGTGGCCGCGAAGGTACGCGATGAACCGCTGTGGCTCACCACCAGCTGGGGCAGCACCGAGACGGCGCCGGCCGTCACCTTCACCAGCTGGCACATCGACCAGCCCGGTGTCATCGGTCTGCCGCTGCCGGGCGTGGAGCTGAAGTTCGTGCCGGTCGACCATGATGCGGCGGGCAAGCTGGAACTGCGCGTGCGCGGCGACCACATCTTCCCCGGCTACCGTGGTGACGAAGAAAACACGCGCAAGGCCTTCGACGAAGAAGGCTACTACTGCATCGGCGATGCCGGCTTCCTGGCCGACGAGTCCGACCCGCTGCAGGGCGTCGTCTTCAACGGCCGCGTGGCCGAGGACTTCAAGCTCACCAGCGGCACCTGGGTCAGCGTGGGCACGCTGCGGCTGAAGGTGGTGTCGGCCCTGGCGCCCTACGCGCAAGACGTGGTGGTGACCGGCCACGACCGCAGCGAGATCGGCGCTCTCATCTTCCTGACCGAAGCCGGCCGCGCGCTGCCGCGCCATACCATCGTGGCCCACGTGCAAGCCGCTCTGCGCGCGCTGCGGCAGGAAGGCGCGGGCTCCTCGCAAACGCCCGCGCGCGCGCTGCTGTTGCCGGATGCACCGAGCCTGGCCACCGGCGAGGTCACCGACAAGGGCTATGTCAACCAGCGCCTGGTGCTCGCGCGCCGCGCCGCCGATGTTGAAGCCCTCTACGCCACACCGTGTAACCCGCTTGTCATCCAGCCCTGAATGCACCCATGACGCTCGAATTCGAAGCCCTCGGCCCCGATGCCCCCGCCGCCCTGCACACGCTGAACCTGCTGCGCCTGCAACGCGCCGGCCCCGTGCTGCACGTGCGATTGAGTCGCCCCGCCAAGCGCAACAGCATCAGCGATGAGCTGCTGGCGCAGCTGCACACGGTGTGGGTGAACCTGCCGGGTGATGTGCGCGCCGTGGTCATCAGCGGTGAAGGCCAGCACTTCTGCGCCGGGCTGGACCTGTCGGAAGTGAGCGAGCGCAACATCACCGAAGGCATGCAGCATTCGCGCGCCTGGCACGCCTGCTTCGACGCCATCCAGTTCGGCCCCGTGCCCGTGGTGGCCGTGCTGCACGGTGCGGTGGTGGGCGGCGGGCTGGAGCTGGCCTCATCGGCCCACCTGCGCGTGGCCGAGGACAGCACCTTCTACGGCCTGCCCGAAGGCACGCGCGGCATCTTCGTCGGCGGCGGTGGTTCGGTGCGCATCAGCCGCCTGATCGGCGTGGCGCGCATGACCGACATGATGCTGACCGGCCGTGTCTTCGACGCCGACGCAGGCCAGGCCATCGCGCTGAGCAACTACCGCACGGCCGACGGCGCCGGTCTGGCCAAGGCGCTGGAACTGGCGACGAAGATCGCCGGCAATGCGCCGCTGTCCAACTACGCCATCACGCAGGCGCTGCCGCGCATTGCCGACCTGTCGGCCAGTGACGGCCTCTTCATGGAGTCGCTGATCTCGTCCATCGCGCAGGGCGACGAGGCCGCCAAGGAACGCGTGCGCGCCTTTTTGGACAAGCGAGCGGCCAAGGTGTCGAAGTCATGACCCGGGGGCTGTATCAAGGCTTCGAGGGCACGTTCATCCTGGACGGCCTGCGCACGCCCATGGTCGACTACCAGGGCGCCTTCGCCGACGCCAACCCCATCGACCTGGCCATTGCCGCCGCCAGGTCGCTCTTCACGCGCAGCGGCGTGAGCCCGGCGCAGGTGGACGCCGTGCTCACCGGCAACATGGCGCCGGGCGGCTTCGACCAGTTCTACGTCGCGCGGCACACCGGCCTGTACAGCGGCGTGCCGCAATGGGTGCCGGCGCTGAACGTGCAGCGCATCTGCGGCACCGGCTTCGAGCTCTTCCGCCAGGCGGGTGAGCAGATCGCTACCGGCGCGGCGAGCCTGGCGCTGCTGGTGGGCACCGAGAGCATGACGCGCAACCCCATTGCCGCCTTCGACCACCGCGGCGGTTTCCGCCTGGGCGCGGGTGTCGGCTTCAAAGACTACCTGTGGGAAGCGCTCACCGACCCGGCTGCGGTCTCGATGATCCAGACCGCCGAGAACCTGGCCCGGCAGTACGGCATCACGCGGCAAGAGGTGGATGCCTTCGCGGCCGCGTCCTTCGCCAAGGCCGTGGCCGCGCAGGAAGCCGGCTGGTTCGACGGCGAGATCACGCCCGTCGCGAACCAGACCTTCGAACTCGAAGGCTGCAAGCCGCGTGCGCTGAAGCTGGCCGGCAAGGCCGCCGTCGCAGACCGCGACACCCACCCGCGCCCCACGCCGCCCGAAGTGCTGGCCCAGCTGCGCACGGTGTTCAAGGACGGTGTGCAGACCGGCGGCAACAGCTCGGCGCTGACCGACGCGGCAGCGGCCGCGCTGGTGGCCGATGCGGCGACCACCAGAGCCTGGGGCCGGCCAGCTCTCGCACGCCTGGCCGCCGCCGCGGTGGTCGGCGTGCCGCCCCAGATCATGGGCATCGGCCCGGCACCGGCCATCCGCCTGCTGCTGGAGCGCAGCGGCCTGAAGCTGGCCGACATCGCGCGCTTCGAGATCAATGAAGCGCAGGGCGCGCAGACGCTGGCCGTGGCGCGTGAACTCGACCTGGATCTGCACAAGCTCAACGTCAAGGGCGGCGCCATCGCCCTCGGTCATCCCCTGGCGGCCACCGGTGTGCGGCTGACGATCACCGTCGCGCGCCAGTTGAAGGAAATCGGTGCGCGCTGGGGCGTGGCCTCGGCCTGCATCGGCGGCGGCCAGGGCATCGCGCTGCTGATCGAGAACCCGCAAGCCAGATGAGCAAGACCCACATCCACCGCGTCGACGTGCACTTCGGCGACTGCGACCCCGCCGGCATCGTCTTCTTCCCCAACTTCAGCAAGTGGATGGACCAGGCCTCGCTGGCCTTCTTCATGGCCTGCGGCGTGCCGCCCTGGCGCGAACTGGTGAAGACGCGTGGCATCGTCGGCACACCGCTGCTGGAGATCCACACCAGGTTCTTCAAGCCGGCCACGTATGGCGAAACGATCGAGGTGCACACTTGCATCGAGGAGTGGGCGGCCAAGACCTTCCGCCATCGGCACCTCGTCAAGCGTGGCGAAGACCTGCTCTGCGAAGGCACCGAGGTGCGCGCCTTCGTCACGCGTGACGCGGCGCAGCCCGATCGCATCAAGGCCATTGCCGTACCGCCAGACATCATCGCGCTTTGCAGTTGACACCCCGAACCGGAGACATTCACATGACACTGACCCGCCGCCAGACCCTGGCTCTTGCCGCCGCCGCCACCGCCCTGCCCTGGCAGGCGCGCGCACAAGGCTTCGACCAACCGAAGATCCTGTACGGCTTCCCGGCCGGCAGTTCGGGCGACATCGTCTGCCGCCGGGTGGCCGAGAAGCTCGCCGGCAGCACCTATGCCAAGAATGCGGCCATCGTCGACAACAAGCCCGGCGCCGGCGGCCGCATCGCGCTCGACGTGTTGAAGACCTCGCCCGCCGACGGCTCGGTGCTGGCGGTGTCACCGTTCTCGTGCCTGGCCATCTACCCGCATGTCTACCGCAAGCTCAGCTACGACCCCCTGGTCGACTTCTTGCCGGTGTCCATTGCAGCCGTCATGCACCATGGCCTGGCCGTGGGGCCCATGGTGCCGGCCAGCGTCACCGACGTGAAGGGCTACGTCGCCTGGGCCAAGGCCAACCCCGACAAGGCCAACTACGGCTCGCCGGCAGCAGGCTCCACGCCGCACTTCCTGGGCGCGCTGCTGTGGCTGAACCAGAACACCGATCTCAACCATTTGCCCTACCGCGGCTCGGTGCCCGGCATCACCGACGTGGTGGGCGGGCAGATCGCCAGCATGTTCACGCCCGCCGGCGACTTCCTGGCCAACCATCGCGCCGGCAAGCTGCGCCTGCTGGCCACATCGGGCAAGGCGCGCCTGCCCTTTGCGCCGGACGTGGCCACCTTCGCCGAGCAGGGCTTCGGCGATCTCACCACGGAAGAGTGGTTCGGCTTCTACGCCCCGGCGCGCGCGCCGGCCGCCGTGCTGGCAGCCGCCAACACCGCCATCAATGCAGCCTTGAAGGACAAGAGCGTGATCGATGGCCTGGCCGTCGTCGGCCTGCTGGCACAAGGCTCCTCGGCCGACGAGATGGCGCGCAGCCAGCGCGCCGAATTCGAACGCTGGGGGCCGCTGGTCAAGCGCATCGGCTTCACCGCCGACAGCTGAATCGCCCACGGCCGGTGCGACAGCGCACAGACGGCCGCTGCTGGTTTGACGAGCATGGGCCGGATCCATGGATCCGACTTTGCCCGCGCCCGCCACCCTCACCGCCCAGCCGCCGGCGGGGCTGGCACTGGGTGGCGCGTGGACGGCGCTCGGTCTGGGCGGGCTGCAGCAGCAACTTGACCGCCAGAGCTGGCCGACCCAGACGCCACTCGTCGCCGACGCCACCGGCATGGCCGCGCTGGACATGGCCGGTGCCTGGATGCTGCAGTCGCTGCTGCAGCGGCTGCGTGCCGAAGGGCGCAGCGTCGAACTGCAGGGCCTGCGCGCCGAACACGCGCAACTGCTGGAGCGTGTGGCGCAGCAACGCCAGCAGGCCGCGCCGGCCGCCACCACGGCCCCGCGCGTGTCGCTGCTGGCGGCCCTGGGCCAGCGCACACTGGGCCTGGCCGAACAAGCCTACGGGCTGCTGAGCTTCGTCGGCGCCGCCGTCATCGCCTTCACCCAGGCCGCCCCCCGGCCTGCGCGCTGGCGCTGGCGCCAAGTGCTGTTCAACATCCGCACAGCCGGTTTCGATGCACTGCCCATCGTCGGTCTGCTGAGTTTCCTGCTGGGCATCGTCGTCGCCTACCAGGGCGCCGAGCAGTTGCGGCGTTATGGCGCGAACATCTTCGTCGCCGACCTCGTCGGCATCTCGATGCTGCGCGAGTTCGCGCCGCTCATCACCGCCATCATCGTGGCCGGCCGCTCGGGCAGCGCCTATGCGGCACAGCTGGGCACGATGTCCGTCACGGAAGAGATCGACGCGCTGAAGACCCTGGGCGTGGCACCGCTGGAGCTGCTGGTGCTGCCCAAGATCATGGCCCTGCTGATCGTGATGCCCTTGCTCACGGCCTATGCCGACCTGCTGGGCGTGTGCGGCGGCATGCTGATGGCGCGTGCACAACTCGGCGTCAGCCCGGCGGAGTTCGTCGACCGCTTCGGCGACGCGGTGAGCCTGTCCAGCCTGATGGTGGGCCTGGCCAAGGCGCCGGTGTTCGCCTTCATCATCGCCGTGGTGGGCTGCTTCCAGGGCCTGCAGACGCGCGGCGGTGCCGACGCTGTGGGCCGGCAGACGACACGCAGCGTGGTGCAGGCGATCTTCGGCGTCATCGTCGCCGACGCACTCTTCTCCGTCGCCTTCAGCGCGCTGGACCTGTGATGGCGGCGCTGGCTGAACCCGTGATCCGCATGCACGAGGTGTCCACGCGCTTCGGCAGCCATGTGATTCACGACCACCTGAGCCTGGACGTGCAGCGCGGCGAGATCCTGGCGCTGGTGGGTGGCAGCGGCTCGGGCAAGTCGACGCTGCTGCGCGAGATGATCCTGCTGCACGAGCCCGATGCCGGCAGCGTCAGCGTGCTGGGCGTGGCGCTGCAGGGCATTGCCGAGTCCGCCGCGCGGGCCCTGCGCCGCCGCTGGGGCGTGATGTTCCAGCATGGCGGCCTGTTCGGCGCGCTGACCGTGCTGGAAAACGTGGGCCTGCCGCTGCGCGAACACAGCGCGCTGGACAGTGGCTTCATCGACGAGCTGGCCGCCGCCAAGCTGGCGCTCGCCGGCCTGGCACCCGAGGTCGGCGCGCTCTACCCCGCCGAGCTGAGCGGCGGCATGCTCAAGCGCGCCTCGCTCGCCCGGGCCCTGGCGCTCGACCCCGAGCTGCTGTTCCTGGACGAACCCACCGCAGGCCTGGACCCCGGCAGCGCCGACGGTGTGGATCAGCTGGTGCGCAGCCTGCGCGATGAATCCGGCCTGACGGTGGTGCTGGTGACGCACGACCTCGACACGCTGTGGCAGATCACCGACCGCGTGGCCGTGCTGGCCGAAGGCCGCGTGCAGGGTCTGGGATCGATGGAACAACTCTCGCAGTCGGACGAGGCCAGCGTGCGCGCCTACTTTGACGGGCCACGCGCCCGCGCTGCATCGGCCCACCGGGAGACCGCATGGAAAACAAAGTAAACCTCGCGCTCGTCGGCGCCTTCGTGCTGGTGTTGGGTTCCGTGCTGGTGGCCGCCGCGCTGTGGCTGGCGGCCGGGGGTGCCACACGCAAGCAGCACGATCTCTACCTGGCCATCATCGACGAGTCGGTGTCCGGGCTGAACCTCAAGGCGCCAGTGAAGTTCAACGGCGTCGACGTCGGCCAGGTGCGTGACATCCAGCTCGACACCGCCAACCCCGAACGCGTGCGCCTGCTGTTTGCCATCGAGCGCGGCACGCCGGTCAACACCGACACCGTGGCGGTGCTGAAGACCCAGGGGCTCACCGGCATCGCCTATGTCGAACTGAGCGGCGGTGCGGTGGGTGCCGCGCCGCTGGGCGTGGCTGCCGGCGAGAGTTACCCGGTCATCCGCACCAAGCCTTCGCTGGGCGCGCGGCTGGAAAACGTGCTCACCGGCGTGCTGAGCAAGCTGGACCGCACCTCAGACAATGTCGACGCCATGCTGAGCAGCGAAAACCGTGTGGCGCTGAGCAGTGCGCTGGCCGACATCGCCGCCGTCTCGCGCACGCTGGCCGAGCGCAAGGATTCGATGGACAGCGCGCTGCGCAGTGCCGCGCGCACCTTCGCGCAGGCCGAGCGCCTGGCCCTGCAGACGGCGCCCGTGCTGGAGGCTGTGGGCCGCAGCGCGGTGGCGGTGGAAAAGCTCGGCCAGGAAGGCGCCACGGCCAGCCGGCGCGCCGGCGAGGCGGCCACCACGCTGGGCAGCGACGTGCAGCGCTTCGGCAACGACACGCTGCCCGAGTTGCAGCGGCTGATGGGCGAACTGAGCGTGCTGTCGGCGTCCTTGCGCCGCCTGTCGGAGCAGACCGAACGCCGACCCGCCGGCCTGCTGTTCGGCGCCGGGCCCGGGCTGCCAGGGCCGGGCGAAAACGCGGCGCCCACCCGATGACGCAGCGATGGCGCGCTGGACTGTGCGGCCTGCTGGCACTGATGGCTCTGGCCGGCTGCGGCTCGCTGCTGCCGGCTGCGGCACCGCCGCCGTCACGCTACACGCTCGACGACGCACGCACCACCGTGGCGCCGGCCTCAGCGGCCTCAGCGGCATCAGCGGCATCGGCCCCCACCTTGCGCGTGAACCTGCCGCATGCCGCCGCGGGCCACGACAGCGCGCAGATGATCTACATCCGCCAGCCCCATCAACTGGAGACTTACACCCGCAGCGTCTGGGCGGACACGCCGGCGCGCATGCTGGCGCCCATGATGAGCGGTGCCCTGGCGCGCACGGGCGCCTTTGCCGCGGTGGTCACGGCGCCCACCCCGGCCGCCGGTGAGCTGCAACTCGACACCGAGATCCTACGCCTGCAGCAAGACTTCACGGCCGGCTTGTCGAGCAGCGTGCGCTTCAGCCTGCGTGCCACGCTGGTCGACAGCGCCACGCGCCGGGTGCTGAGCACGCGCGACTTCGACGCCGTGGTGCCCGCGGCGACCGAGGACGCCTACGGTGGCGTGCTCGCCGCGCGGCGCGCCGTGCAGCAGGTGCTGGATGCGGTGGCGAGCTTCTGCGCCGATGCGGCGCGCACCCGGGGCGCTGCGCGATGAACCCCGCATGGTGGCGCTGGCGCTGGCCCGCCGCGGTGCTGGCCGCGCTGCTGCTGGCCGTGGCGGTGGGTGAATGGGCGGGCTGGCCTTTCCTGGGCCGGCCGCTGGCTTCGGCGCTGTCGCGCCAGCTCGACCGCCGCGTCGAACTCGGCGCCGACAGCGGCCAGTTCCGCGCGCGCTTCCTCGGCGGCCTGCGCCTGCGCAGTGCGGTGATCGACATCGCCGCGCCCGCCTGGAGCCAGGCGCCGCACCTGTTGCATGCCGTGGATGCGGAAGTCGACCTGCGCTACATCGATCTCTGGCGTGCCGGGCGCGGCGAGCGGCTGCGCATCGAGAGCCTGCGGGCGGCCCAGGTCGACGCCCACGCCGAGCGCCGCGCCGACGGCCGCGCCAGCTGGCAGTTCGGCGCGCCCGATGCTGCGGCCTCGGCGCCGCCACCACCCCAGCTGATGCGGGTGGCCGTGACGCAGGGCCACCTGCGCTACAGCGACGTACCGCTGAAGCTGGTGCTCGACGCCGACATGGCGCTCACCGACGGCGAGCGGCCGACGCTGACGCTGCGGGCCACCGGCAGCTATGACGGTCTGCCGGTGACGGCGGCCCTCAAGGCCGAGCGCGCAGCGGCCGATGGCGCCGCGCCACGCCCCTACGGCCTGACGCTGGTGGCCGGCGTCGGACGCGCCAGCATCGACTTCAAGGGCACGGCCGGCGCCGCCTGGCCGCCGACCGACTTGCAGGGGCACTTCAGCATGCAGGGGCCTTCCCTGGCCGCCGTGGGTGACGCGCTGCGCGTGACGCTGCCCACCACCGGGCCCTTCCGCATCGAGGGCGAACTCGGTCGATCCGGTGCCACCTGGCGAGCCCAGGTGGCCAGCGCCACCGTCGGCACCAGCCGCCTGTCGGGCGACTTCAGCTTCGTGCGCGGCCCCGGCACGCCCAGGCTGACCGGCCAACTGAACGGCACGCGGCTGATGATGGTGGACCTGGGCCCCGTGGTCGGCAAGGAGGCGCCGGCCGTCGGCGCGGGCCTGCGCAAGGTGCTGCCCACGCGCCCCTTCGACCTGGCCTCGCTGCGCGCGATGGACGCCGACGTCAAGATCGACATCGCCGAGGTCGACCTCAACACCAGCTACCTGGAGCCGCTGCAGCCGCTGCGCGCGCGCCTGACGCTGAGCGCTGGCGTGCTGACGCTGGCCGACCTGGACGCCCGCACCGCGATGGGCCAGCTGGCCGGCAGCCTGCGCCTGGACGGCAGCGACAAGATCGCGCGCTGGGACGCCAACCTGCGCTGGAGCGGCGTGCGGCTGGAGCGCTGGCTCAACCTGGCGCGCAAGGACGGCGCGCCGCCCTGGGTGAGTGGCCGCCTGGGTGGCACGGCGCAGTTGCGGGGGACGGGCCGCTCGACGGCCGAGATCCTGGCCAGCCTGCAAGGCCAGCTGCGCACCGAGCTGCGCGACGGCAGCGTCTCGCACCTGGCGGTCGAAGCGGCTGGCCTGGACGTGGCAGAGGCCCTGGGTGTGCTGATCAAGGGCGACGACGCGCTGCGCGTGCAGTGCGCGTTGGCTGACCTCGTCGCGAAGGACGGCCAGTTCAAGCCGCGCACCCTGGTGCTGGACACCACCGACTCGGTGCTGTGGGTGGACGGCGCGCTGTCGCTGGCCACCGAGACGATGGA
Source organism: Betaproteobacteria bacterium (assembly GCA_031379415.1). Lineage (GTDB taxonomy): Bacteria > Pseudomonadota > Gammaproteobacteria > Burkholderiales > Burkholderiaceae_C > Rubrivivax. Next base: position 14,847 of record JANNFE010000006.1, read on the forward strand.
CCTGCGCGTGGTGGTGACGCCCAAAGACTTCAGCCCGCTGGCGCTGCGCACACCGCTCTTCGTGCGCGGCAGCTTTGCCCAGCCCGAGGTGACGCTGGACAAGGGCCCGCTGGCGCGCAAGGTGGGCCTGGGCCTGCTGCTCGCGCTGATCAACCCGCTGGCCGCGCTGATCCCCTTCGTCGACCCACCGGGCACCGAGGCTGCGACCACCGGCCCCGATGGCTGCGCCGCGCTGGTGCAACGCAGTGCCGCCATGAGGGCCGCCAAGCTGGCGCGTTAGCCTTTGCCGAAGGCGTAACGCGCCTTAGCATGGCGGCATGCAAGACACATCCACGCCCGCCGCGGCCCTGGCCGCACGTCTCATCCGCAACTTCAACACCGTGGCGCTGGAAAGCTGGTCGCGCCCACCGCTGTATGAAAACCTGGCCGCGCGCCTGGCGCCCGGCACGGCGGCGCAGAAGCTGGGTGCGTCGGTGGACATCCTGCCGCCGGGCAAGATGAGCTGCCCTTACCACTTCCACCACGTGCAGGAAGAGATGTTCATCGTGCTGGAAGGCAGCGGCACGCTGCGCGTGGCCGGCGAGCGGCTGCCCATCGCGGCCGGTGACGTGATCTTCATCCCGCCGGGGCCCGAGTATCCGCACCACATCGTCAACACCTCGGACGCACCGCTGAAGTACCTGTCGATCAGCACGCGCGAGCCCACCGAGATCTGCGAGTACCCCGACTCGGGCAAGTACCTGGCGATGTCGGGGCGCGACGGGGTGAAGCATTTCGACGCCATCCAGCGCAAGGAAGCGACGCTGGACTACTGGGACGGCGAGGCCTAGTTCAGCTGCGTCACGAACTTGGTGTTGAGGTAGCCGTCGAAGGTCTCCAGCCCGCCTTCGCTGCCGTAGCCGCTGTCCTTGATGCCACCAAACGGCGTCTCGGCCAGCGCCATGCCGAAGTGGTTGATGCTCACCATGCCCGCCTGCAGACCGTTGCTGATGGCATTCGCGTTCTTCGTGCCCCCGGTGAAGGCGTAGGCCGCCAGGCCGAAGGGCAGGCTGTTGGCGCGCTGCAGCGCTTCGTCCAGCGTCTTGAAGCGCACGATGCCGGCAATGGGGCCGAAGGGTTCTTCGGTCATCAGCTTGCTGTCGTCGGGCAGGTCGGCGATGACCGTCGGCGCGAAGAAGTTGCCCTCGCCACCGAGCGTGCTGCCGCCAGCCAGCACGGTGGCGCCACGCTGGTGGGCGTCGTCGATGAAGCTGGCGATGGCGGCGACACGCCGCGCCTGCGCCAGCGGGCCCATGCGGGTGTCGGGCGCCAGGCCGTCGCCGACCTTCACCTTCTGCACCTTGGCCAGGAAACGCGCCACGAACTTGTCGTAGGCGCCCTCTTGAACATAGAAACGTGTCGGGCTGATGCACACCTGGCCGGCATTGCGGAACTTGAAGGGCACCAGCATGTCGGCCGCGGCTTCGACGTCGGCGTCGTCACACACGATCACCGGCGCGTGGCCGCCCAGTTCCATGGTGCAGCGCTTCATCAGTGACCCGGCCAGGCCGCCGAGCAGCTTGCCCACCTGCACCGAGCCGGTGAACGAGATCTTGCGCACGATGGGGCTCTTGATGAGGTAGTCGCTGACCTCGTGCGGCACGCCCCACACCACGTTCAGGCAACCGGCGGGCAGGCCGGCGTCGTGGAACAGCTGGGCGATGGCGACCACCGCGCTGGGCGCGTCTTCCGGCCCCTTGATGACGATGGTACAGCCGGCGCCCAAGGCGGCGGTGATCTTGCGGATGGCCTGGTTGAAGGGGAAGTTCCAGGGCGAGAAAGCCGCGCAGACACCAACGGGTTCACGCAGCACCAGCTGGCGCACACCATCCTGCCGCGCCGGGATGATGCGGCCGTAGATGCGGCGTGCTTCTTCGGCATGCCACTCGGCGTGTTCGGCGCAGAACATGACCTCGCCCACCGCTTCGGCCAATGGTTTGCCCTGGTCGAGCGTGATGCCGCGGCCGATGTCCTGCGCACGTTCACGGGCCAGCTCGGCCACCTTGCGCAGCACCTTGCCGCGTTCCAGCGGGCTGGTCTTGCGCCAGCTCTCGAAGGCGCGCGCGGCGCTGCTCAGCGCCAGGTCCAGGTCTTCACGCGTGGCATGCGGCAGTTTGCCGATGGGCTGGTTGGTGGCCGGGTTCAGCACATCCTGTTCCTTGCGGCCGCCGCCGTGGATGAACTGGCCGTCGATGTAGAGGCTGAGTTGCGGGTACATGGTGTCTTCCTTCCTTGTCGTTGCTCACACGCCCAGGCAGGCGGCGAGTTGGGGATCATCGCGCAGGCTGTCGGCATTGCCCTGTAGGACAACCTGACCCTTCTGCAGCACGATGGCGCGGTCGGCTTGCGACAGCACCTTGCGGTAGTCGCGGTCGACGATGAGGGTGGCCATGCCGCTGGCGCGGATGTCGGCGATGACCCGCCAGATCTCGGCCACGATGAGCGGCGCCAGGCCTTCTGTGGCTTCGTCCAGGATGATGAGTTCGGGGTGGGTCATCAGTGCGCGGCCGATGGAGAGCATCTGCTGTTCACCACCCGAGAGCTGGGCGCCGAGGTTGCCGATGCGTTCAGCCAGGCGCGGGAAAGTCTGCAACACGCGCTCGCAGCTCCAGTCCTTGCGGCCGTCTCTGCCGGGCCGTGCCGCCATGACCAGGTTCTCGCGCACGCTGAGATTCGGAAACACGCCGCGGCCTTCGGGCACGTAGGCCACGCCCAGGCGGGCCACCTCGTGCGGCCTTGCTTTCGACAGATCCTTGCCATTCACGCGGATGCTGCCTTCGCGCTGTGTCACGTGGCCCAGCAGCGTGCGGATGAGCGTGCTCTTGCCCATGCCGTTGCGGCCGAGCAGGCCGATCGTTTCACCGCGTGCGATGCTCAGGTCCACGCCGTGCAGGATGTGGCTGCTGCCGTACCAGGCGTGGATGTCGCGGGCTTCGAGGAACTCGTCAGACATGGTTGTGTGGCCTGCCTTGTATGCCCGCAATGGTGCGGCAAAGGCGCGTCCGGGCCCGCTGCGTCGCTTCGCTGAGGTGGCCTTCGCTGCGCTGCGGCTCCCCTGCGGTACTCGGTCCCGGGGCCCCGTCGCGGAACTCGCTGCGTTCGCTGCGCTCACTCCGCTCAGACACCCGCGACGAGTCAGATGACGACTCGCGCTGCGCGCGAGGCCCC
>JANNFE010000073.1:0-3827 GCA_031379415.1 Betaproteobacteria bacterium
CTTCGGCGACCAGGATGCCCCACTCCGGCGTGGGCGGGCGCACGCCCAGGCCGATGAAGCTCAGCCCGGCGGCATTCAGGATGGCCCAGCCCATGTTCAGGCTGACCTGGACCATGGCTGGCGGCAGGATGTTGGGGAACAGGTGCACGGCGAGTATCCGCAGGTCGCTGTTGCCACTCAGCCGCGCTGCCTCGACGAAACCGGCGTTGCGCCGGATGTTCGTCTCGGCCCGAGCCACCCTCACATAGAAAGGCAGGTTGATGATGGCCGTGGCCAGCACGATGTTGCCCACCGTGTTGCCGAGCGCCGCCACGATGCCCATGGCCAGCACGAAGAGCGGGAAGGCCATGATGGTGTCGGACAGGCGGATGACGCCCACGTCCCACCAGCCGCCGAAGTAGCCCGCGGCCAGGCCGAAGCCGATGCCGATGACGAAGGACAGTGCCACGGCCGAGACCGCGATGCCGAGATCAAGCCTGGTCGCAATCAGCGTGCGGCTCAGGATGTCGCGGCCCAGCGAGTCGGTGCCGAACCAGTGCTGGGCCGAAGGCGGCTGCAACGCCACCGCGGCGTTGCTGGTGAGCGGGTCGTAAGGCGCGATCCAGGGGCCGAAGAGCGCGATCAGCACGAACATCGCGAAGAGCCCGGCGGCCACCAGCGTCACCGGGTTCTCGCTCAGCACATGCCTGATGTGCTTTGCGGTCTCGCTCATGCGTCGGCCCCCAGGCTGATGCGCGGGTCGATCAGCGTGTACAGCACGTCGACCAGCAGGTTCAGCAGCACGAAGAGCACACCCATCGCGAGCACGAAGCCCTGCACTGGGGCGTAGTCGCTGGCAGTCAGCGCGTCGATGGCGTAGCTGCCGACACCCGGCCAGCCGAAGACCTTCTCGATGATGACGCTGCTGCCGAGCATGAAGCCGAACACCATGCCGAGCGTCGTGACCACCGGCAGCAGCGCATTGCGCAGCGCGTAGCGCACACGCACCGTCGTCAGCGACAGGCCGCTGGCACGCGCCGTGCGCACGAAGTCACTGCTCAGCACCTGCAGCATCGAAGCCCGCGTCATGCGTGCGATGGGCGCCAGCACGAAGAGCGCCATCGTCAGCGTCGGCAGGATGAGTTGTTTGAAGGCGGCCCACCACAGCGCGGTGTCGCCGGCCAGCAAGGCGTCTATCAGGTACAGGCCGGTCACCTGCGGCGGCGGCGAGTAGATGGGGTCCAGCCGGCCCAGCGGCGCGGGGGCCCAGCCGAGCAGGAAGTAGAAGACGTAGGACAGCAAGAGGCCGGTGAAGAAGGTGGGCAGCGACACACCCGCGGTGGTGACGATGCGGCACAGCTGGTCGATCCACGAGCCCGGGCGCGTGGCTGCCATCACGCCCAGCGGCAGCGCCACGGCGCAGGCGGTGAACAGCGCCAGCAGCACCATCTCGATGGACGCCGGCAGGCGCGTCACCAGTTCCTGCAGCACCGGCTGGCCAGTGGTCAGGCTGGTGCCGAAGTCGCCGCGGAAGAGGCCACCGACGTAGATGAAGAACTGCTCGGGCAGCGTGCGGTCCAGGCCCAGTTGTTTGCGCACCTGGTCCACCGCTTCTGCGGTGGCGGCACCGCCGGCGAAGTAGGCCGCAGGGTCGCCGGGCAGCGCGCGCGTCAGCAGGAACGTGATGATGACAACGCCAACGAGGTTGGGCAGCGCGGCCAGCAGCCGGCGGACGATCATGCGCGCCGTGCTGCCCATCGCTCAGGTCTCCATCAACAGGCTGACGTGCGCAGCCACGACGCGCCAGCCGGCGGGCAGCCGCACCCAGGTCTGGCTCTGGCGGCCGCTCTTGCTGCTGCCTTCGCGCTGGAACTCGGTCATCGCGGTGGCGAAGTCGCGGCCGTAGGTGGTGATGACGGTGTTCTTGAGCATCCGCGCCAGGCCCACTGCGGGGCGCGCGGCGCGGAAGGCGCGGATGGCTTCGATGCCGTGCAGGTTCTCGCCGACGCCGTAGCGCACGGTGTGCTCGCTGGGCCAAAAGAGTTCGTCGAGTACGTCGGTCTTGTTGTTGACCAGCGCGTCTTCGTAGCGCGCAAAGACGGCGCTGACTTCGGCGTGCACATCGGGCAGGTTGATGTCCATGTCGTTCACAGTCCCGCCGCGATGGGCGCGCTGCACAGGCCCTGGGCTTCCAGCGCGGCGGCCACGCGCAGGCAGCGGTCTTCGCGCCAGGGCGCGGCGATGATCTGCACGCCGATGGGCAGGTGCGGCGCGGCCGGGTTCAGGCCCCACAGCGGCACCGTCACCACCGGCAGGCCGATGCAGGAGATGGGCTGCGTCAGCAGGCCCAGGCTGGCGCGCGCGGGCAGGCGTTGGCCGGCGAGCTCGATCCACTCGGTGCCGATGCCCGGCGCCGTGCAGGGCGTGGCCGGCGCGATGAGCACGTCCACCGTCTCGAAGGCGCGTGCCACGCGGCGCGCGAACCAGTGGCGCACGCGTTGCGCGCGCATCACCCAGGCCGCGGGCACCAGGGCGTTGGCCAGGAAGCGGTCACGCGTCACGGGATCGAAGTCCATCGCGCGCCGGCGCAGGTCGTCCAGGTGCAGCGCGCCGCCTTCGCCGCAGGTGATGAGAAAGGCCGCGGCGCGTGCGCGCTGCACCTCGGGCCATTCCACCAGGCGCGTGGTACCGAGCGCTTGCGCCACGTTGTCCACCGCGGCCAGCGCCTCGGGCAGCGCCTGTTCGCGGAACCAGCCGCCGAGCACGGCCACGCGCAGACCGTCGGTGCCTTGGCCCAGCAGCGTGGCGGTGGGTTGGATGTCGCGCTGTGCGCAGGCCGGGTCGTAGACATCGGGCCCCTGCATCACGTCGTAGGCCAGCGCCAGGTCGGCCACCGTGCGCGCGAAGGGGCCCAGGTGGTCGAGGCTGGCGACGAAAGGATAGGAACCCGTGCGTGGCAGGCGGCCGAAGGTGGGCTTGAGGCCGAACACGCCGCACAGCGAAGACGGCACACGGATGCTGCCGTTGGTGTCGGAGCCCAGGGTCAGCGGCACCTGCCCGGCGGCCACCGCAGCGGCGCTGCCGCCCGAACTGCCACCGCTGATGCGCGTGAGGTCGTGCGGATTGCGCGTGGCGCCGTAGTGCGTGTTTTCGGTGGTGAAGCCGTAGGCGTACTCGTCCATGTTGAGCGCGCCCACCAGCACCGCGCCTTCGGCTTCGAGCCGGCGCACGAGCACGGCGTCGCGGCGGGCGGGCGCTGCATCGCGCTCGATCTTGCTGCCGGCCAGCGTGGGCAGCCCGGCGATGTCGAACAGGTTCTTCACCGCGAAGGGCACGCCAGCCAGCTTCATGCGCGCGCGGCGCGGGCTGGCGTCCACGGCGTCGGCACGCTTGAGCGCACGTTCGGCCAGCACGTCCGTGAAGGCGTTGACCTTGGGCTCGGTGGCGGCGATACGGTCCAGGTTGGCCTGCACGGTGGCGCGTGCGCTGCTCTGGCCCGCGCGCACGGTCTCGGCGATGAGGGTGGCGTTCACTCGCCCACCTCGGGCTCCACCGGCACGAAGACATTGCCCGGCTCGTCGGCGGCGGTCAGCGGCAGGCCCTGCAGCTGCTCGGCCATCATCGCGGCCAGGCCGAAGTACAGGGCCACGCCCTTGCGCTGCTCGGCCGTGATCTTCAGGCCCAGCGTGGCTGCGGCGGCGTCGATGTAGGCGGCGTGGTCCATCATGATTTGTAGAGCTGGCGGTAGTCGGGCTGCAGGTGGAACCAGTACTGGTAGCCCATCACGTCCTTCTGCATCGCCACGTCCATGGTGGGCTGGAACATCGGCACGCGCGGCACCTCGTCGA
>JANNFE010000122.1:0-39963 GCA_031379415.1 Betaproteobacteria bacterium
GTGGATGTGCAGTTCGGCCTTGGGCATGCGGCACAGCAGCGAGCGCAGTTCTGGGGCCAGTTCCGGGGCAGGCTCTGAGGCCATCGGGGCGGCGGTGGACATGACGCAAGTTCCTGGTTCCTGTCGATGCGGCGAGCATGCCACGCCGCTGCGGTACAACCGCACCGCATGCCCAACAGCTCATTGCCTCCGTCACCGCGCCGCCAGACGGCCCTGATCGGTCTGCTGCTGCTGGTGCTGGTGGGCGTGTTCGCCTTGCAGAGCTGGCGCACCGACCGCGACGACCAGCTGCAGCAGATGCGCACCGTGGCCGAGCTGGCCGAGCGCGCCACCGATCGCTACTTCATCCAGAAGCAGATCGCGCTGGAAGAGTTGGCCAAGGACCTCGTCGAACAGGACGCGCTGCGCGATGAAGAGCGCGGCCACCGCCTGCTGCTGGCTTTCAAGAACCGCCACGAAGAACTGCAAGGCATGCACCTGCTGGGTCTGGACGGGCACTTCCTCGCCAGCTCGGCATCACCGCTTGTCGGGCAGTTGCCGCCAGTGGCCACACAACGCAACTTTTCGGAGATCGTGGCCCAACTCGTGCCCGGGCAGCCCCTGGAGCTGGCGCGCCCCCTCCTCGGGCCGGTGAGCCGGCGCTGGATACTGCCGCTGCGCTACACCGTGCCCGATGCCAACGGCGCGCCGCAGGCCTTCCTGGTGGCGTCAGCGCCGGTGGAGCTCTTGCAGGATTTCTGGCGCGACGCGCCCGTGGCGCGCAACGTCGCCGTGGCGCTGGTGCGGGATGACGCCTACCTCATCAACCGCTACCCGCTGCCCGCAGGCGCCAGGGATGAAGACGTCTATGGCCTACCGCGCACGGGCGCAGCGGTAGCCTATCTGCGCGAAATGGGGTTTCCGCGCCGCGGCACCGTGGAGGGCCCGAGTTCCGTGACGGGCAGTCAGCACATCAGCGTCTTCGTCCGGCTGGAGCACTTTCCGGTGACGCTGCTGGTGACCACGCCCAAACAGCGCATGCTGTTGAACTGGTGGGAGCGAGCCGCTGCGCCCTTGCTGCTGATCTGTGCGCTGGCGGCCATGGGACTGATCGTCTTTCACCAGCTGGCCGGTCGTGAACGCAGCTGGGCGTTGGAGCGGCTGGAAGCGGAGCAGCGCCTGCGCGACAGCGAGGCTTTCCTGCAGCGCACCGGACAGGCCGCGCGCATCGGCGGCTGGGCCATCGACGTGGCCACGCGCTCGGTGCGCGGGTCACCAGGCTTGTTTCGCATCATTGAACTGGGCGACCACGAGACGCTGGACATCCCACGCGGCCTGGACTTCTTTCCCCCGGAAGCACGCGCCAGGCTGCAGACCGCGCTGGAACACGCGATGAGCGAAGGCGCGGCCCTGGACCTGGAACTGCCCTTCGTCACCGCAAGAGGCCGCGAGCTGTGGGTGCGCGTGGTGGGCGAGGCCGAACTCGACGGCGCGCAGCCGGTGCGTCTGGTGGGCGTGCTGCAGGACGTCACCGAGTACCGCCAGCGCCGGCTGGAGCTGCAGCAGGAACAGGCGCTGCGTCAACGTGCCGAGCAGCAGGCGCTGGCGCTTGACATGCTGCTGGACGAGCGCAGCCAGATGCTGGACGTGCTCGCCCACGAGGTACGGCAACCGCTGAACAACGCGTCGGCCGCGCTCCAGAGCGCCAGCGGCACCTTGGCCGAAGCGGGTGCCGGGCCGGTGGCGCACCGGCTCGCGCGAGCCCGTGCCGTGATCAGCCAGGTGACGGGCAGCCTGGACAACATCCTGGCCGTGGCCACCCAACTGGCGCGTTCAGGCTCGGTGCAGCGGGAAGACATCGACATCGACACCCTGGTGGCCATGAGCGTCGGCGACCTGCCGGCTGAACAGCGCAGTCGCATCCTGGTCGAGCGCCGGACCGCCACGCGCACCGTGCTGGCCGACCTGAGCCTGGTGCGGCTGGCATTGCGCAACCTGCTGGTGAACGCGCTGCGCCACGGTGCCGACAACGGCCCGGTGACGGTGCGGCTGGCCGACTCCGACGAGCCGCTGGCTCTCATCATCGACGTCGTGGACCAAGGGTCGGGCATCGAAGCCCGTCTGGTGCCGCGCCTCTTCGAGCGCGGCGCGCGCGGCAGTGGCAGCGGCGGCCACGGCCTGGGCCTGTTCCTCGTGCAGCGCGTGATGGAGCAGCACGGCGGCCAGGTGATGCTGCTGCAGAACACCCCCGGCGAGGTGATATTCAGGCTGGTTCTGGAGCAGACGGCGGGCGGCTGAACGCCGCCCTATCAAGCAAGAGCGTCGGGCACGCCTGCCGAATCAAGCAAGAGCGTCGGGCACGCCCGCCGCGTGGGCCTGCTGGTCGGCGTGGTAGCTGCTGCGCACCATCGCGCCCACCGCCGCATGCGTGAAGCCCATGCCCTGCGCCTCGCGCTCGAACATGCGGAAGGTGTCAGGGTGCACGTAGCGCCGCACCGGCAGGTGGTGGCCGCTGGGCGCGAGGTACTGGCCGATGGTGAGCATGTCGATGTCATGCGCACGCATGTCGCGCATGGCCTTCAGGATCTCGTCGTCGGTCTCGCCCAGGCCGACCATCAGGCCGCTCTTGGTGGGCACGCCCGGCACCTGGGCCTTGAACTTCTTCAGCAGGTTCAGGCTGAAGGTGTAGTCGGAGCCCGGCCGCGCTTCCTTGTACAAGCGCGGTATGGTTTCCAGGTTGTGGTTCATCACGTCCGGCGGGGCCTCGCGCAGGATGGACAGCGCGCGCTCGTCGCGGCCACGGAAGTCAGGCACCAGCACTTCGATGCGCGTCTGCGGCGAGAACTCGCGCGTCTTGCGGATGCACTCGACAAAGTGTGCTGCGCCACCGTCGCGCAGGTCGTCGCGGTCGACGCTGGTGATGACCACGTACTTGAGCCTCAGCGCTGCAATCGTCTGCGCCAGCTTCAGCGGCTCTTCGGCATCCAACGGGTCGGGCCGGCCGTGGCCCACGTCGCAGAAGGGGCAGCGGCGCGTGCACTTGTCGCCCATGATCATGAAGGTGGCGGTGCCCTTGCCGAAACACTCGCCGATGTTCGGGCAGCTGGCCTCTTCGCACACCGTGTGCAGCTTCTGCTCGCGCAGGATCTGCTTGATCTCGTAGAAACGGGTGGTCGGCGACCCGGCCTTGACGCGGATCCACTCCGGCTTCTTCAGCACCTCGGCCGGCACGACCTTGATGGGAATGCGCGAGGTCTTGGCCTGTGACTTCTGCTTGGCGGTGGCGTCGTAGGCGACTGGCGGCTGCGGGGTGCTCATGCCCTCCAGTTTAGCGGCTGCACCTTGTGCCAGCTGGTCTTGCGGCTGATCTTGCGGCTGATCCCCAGGCCCAGCAGGCAGGCTGCCACCAGGGGCAGCGTGGCCGGCTCGGGAACGGTGAAGTTCAGCAGGCCGCTTTCGGTGTAGTTGTTGAAGCTGCCCGCCGGGTCGAAGTCGACGAAGGCCAGACCGAAGCCGCTGGCGTCGGCCAGGGCGCCGCTGCCGCCGAGAATGGTGTAGTCGATGCTGAACTGGCCGCCGCTCGTCAGGATGTCGTCGTCGAAAAAGCTGCCGCTCAGGCTGCCGAAGAGCGTGGAGGCCAGGTCGGTGGTGGTGAACTCGAAGCTGCCGCTGAGCGTGTGGGTGGCGTAGTCCAGCTGGAACAGCACCACCGAGACCAGCGACAGCGGGTCGGGCACGTCGGGCGGCGGCGTCTGGTCGATCTGGCCGACCCAGCCACCCGTTCCGGCGGCGGCGTCGAACACCGAGATGTTGCCCTGGCCGTTGTAGGGCACGAAGAAGCTGGTCGGCCCGGCCCAGGCTGCCAGGGGCACGGCGACGGCCAGCGCGGCCAGCAGGCGGCGCGCAGATGCAGCAAGACGGTTCATGGTGGTCTCCTGTGACGGTGGGGTGTGGGGATCGCTACGCAGCCCGGGCGCGGATGGATGCATGTCCCACCTGGCCGCTGGGTCGGCATCCGGTTCGGAGGTGCCGGCGTAGAGGGGGTCAGCCGGACACGCTGGACCCAACCGGCCCGCCCACCCGAAACCAGGAGCCCCATCCATGAGACAAGCCTACTTCCGCGCCGCGCCCATCGCGCTGGCGGCCACCACCGCGCTGCTGGCCATCGCCAGCACCGCACTCGCCTCGAGCCACCGCGAGGCGCCTTTCATCACCACCAGCCCCAAGGTGGACGGCACCGACTTCTACATGTTCCGCAGCTACGAACAGGGCCGCGACGGCTATGTGACGCTGATCGCCAACTACCAGCCGCTGCAGGACGCGTATGGCGGCCCCAACTACTTCCAGATGGACCCCAACGCGCTGTACGAGATCCACGTCGACAACAACGGCGACGCGATGGAAGACCTGACCTTCCAGTTCCGCTTCAGCAGCACGCTGAACAACGGCGGCAATGGTCAGACGGTCAACGTCAACGGCACCACGGTCAGCAGCAGCCTGGCGCTGGGTGGCCCCGTCAGCAACGTGCGCGACGCCAACCTCAGCGTGGCCGACCAGTTCTCGCTCACCCAGGGGCCCGGCGACCGCCGCACCGCCACCGCCGAGGCGGTGACGAACGCCAGCGGCGGCAGCACGAGCTTCGACAAACCGGTGGACAACATCGGCGTCAAGAGCATTGCCGACTACGCGGGCTACGCGGCCAAGCATGTCTACACGGTGAACATCCCCGGCTGCGCCATGCCGGCCAAGGTCTTCGTCGGCCAGCGCCAGGATGCCTTCGCGGTCAACCTGGGCACCATCTTCGACCTGGTGAACGCGCCCGTGGCCGTCATCACCAACCGCGCCCTCATCGGCGCCGTGCCCAACACCATCGGCGACAAGAACGTCACCTCGCTGGCGCTGGAGGTGCACAAGGACTGCCTGAAGAGCAGCGGCGACGACGTCATCGGCGGCTGGACCACCGCCAGCCTGCGCCAGGCGCGCCTGCTCAACCCGAGCCCGGCCTCCGGTTACCAGGCCAGCGAAAAGCCCGGCGGCGCCTGGGTCCAGGTGTCGCGCCTGGGCATGCCCCTGGTCAACGAAGTGGTCATCGGCCTCAAGGACAAGGACAAGTTCAACGCCAGTTCACCCAAGGGCGACGGCCAGTTCGCCACCTACGTGACCAACCCCACGCTGCCGGCCATCCTGAGTGCAGTGCTGAACATTCCCGGCACGGCGCCGACGAACTTCCCGCGTACCGACCTCGTGACGACCTTCCTCACCGGCATCACGGGCGTGAACCAGCCCAAGAATGTGGTGGCCTCGGAGATGCTGCGCCTGAACACGGCCATCGCGCCGGTGCCCTTCGCGATGCAGAACCGCCTGGGCATCGTGGGCAGCATCCGCGACGGCGGCAATGACTTCGCCGGGTTCCCGAACGGTCGCCGCCCGAAGGACGACGTGGTCGACATCTCGCTGGTGGCGGTGATGGGCGGTCTGTGCATCGCCAACGGCAATGCCAACACCTACGGCTTCGGCGTGGCCTGCACCCCGGGTGCCGTGCCGCTGGGGGCCACCTCGCTGGAACTGCACGACGCCGTGGACCAGGCCGTGGTGCCGCTGCTGGCCGGCTTCCCTTACCTGAACACGCCCATCCCGGGCAGCAAGTGACGTGAGGCCGCGCATGAACACCAAGCCCCTCTTCATCGCGGCGCTCGCCGCCACGCTGCTGGCGGCGTGTGGCGACAACCCGCAGGACGCGCCCGAGATGCCACCACCCGCCGGCGGCAACCCGGTGCCGGCTTCGGCCACCACATCGCCGCGCGCCTATGCGCAGTTCGCCGCTTCGCTGTCGCCCAGCGAGAGCGGCACGCCGCTGGACGTGAGCGCCGTGACGCCGCCGACCAGCGAGACCGAGCAGCCCGAGACGCTGTAAGCCGGGGTCGCCAGGGTCCACGGACCCTGGCGATCCGCCTATAAGCTCGCGGTGATGCCACCGTCCACGTACAGGATGTGCCCGGTGACGAAGCTCGAGGCCTCGGAAGCCAGGAAGACCACGGCGCCGCCGAGCTCTTCCACATCGCCCCAACGCCCGGCCGGCGTACGGCCGGCGAGCCAGGCGGTGAAGGCCGCGTCATCCACCAGGGCCTGCGTCAGCTCGGTCTTGAAGTAGCCCGGCCCCAGACCGTTGACCTGGATGCCGTGTCGGCCCAGGTCAATGGCCATGCCCTTGGTGAGCATCTTCACCGCGCCCTTGGTGGCGGCATAGGGCGCGACGTTCGGGCGGCCCACTTCGCTTTGCACCGAACACACATTGATGATCTTGCCGCGGCCGCGCGGGGTCATGCGCCGCGCCACGGCGCGGCCGACCAGGAACACGCTGTCGATGTTGGTCTGCGTAAGCCGGTACCAGGCTTCGGTGGGGAACTCGGCAAAGGCGGCGCGGTGCTGCATGCCAGCGTTGTTGACCAGGATGTCGATGGGGCCGAGCTCGGCTTCGATCCAGGCCACGCCCTGTTCCACCTCGTCGGCCCGGGTCACGTCGAAGGCCGCCGTGGCCACCTGCAGGCCGGCGCCCAGCAGCACCTGCTGCGCGCGGGCCAGGCGCGCCTCGTCGCGCGCGTTCAACACCAGCCGCGCACCAGCCTGGCCCAGCGCCGCGGCCAGCGCGAAGCCGATGCCCTTGCTGGCGCCGGTGATGAGCGCGGTGCGCCCCGTCAGGTCGAAGAGTTGCATCGCGGCGCTTTCATCGCGGGTGGCCAGAGTCACGCCGCCAGGCGCTGCCCCAGCCGGCCAGCCAGCGTGGCGGCCACGTCGTTCCAGCTGGCCTTCACGCCTATCGATTGCAGATCGATGGTCTGCAGCCCGGCATAACCGCAAGGGTCGATGCGGCTGTAGGGCTCCAGGTCCATGGCCACGTTCAGCGCCACGCCGTGGTAGGTGCGATGGTTGCTGAGCTTGATGCCCAGCGCCGCGATCTTGCCCAGGCCGGCGAAAGCATCGATCGAAGACACCTGCAGCACGCCGTGCCCGCAGGGATCGGCCAGCCGCACGTAGATGCCCGGTGCGCCGCGCACGCGGTGGCCCACCACGCCGTGGGCCCACAGCGTGTCGATCACCGCCTCCTCGATGCGGAAGACGTATTCCTTGACGTAGATGCCGATGCGTCGCAGGTCCAGCAGCGGGTAGGCCACCACCTGGCCCGGGCCGTGGTAGGTGACCTGGCCGCCGCGGTCGGTGCGCAGCACGGGGATGTCGCCGGCAGCCAGCACATGCGCATCGCGCCCCGCCACACCCTGTGTGAACACGGGCTCGTGTTCGACGAGCCAGAGCTGGTCTTCGCTGTCGGGCAGGCGCGCCGCGGTGTAGGCGCGCATGGCGGCTTCGGTCTCGGCATAGGGCTGGCGGCCCAGCATCACGATGCGCATGGGCGCGCAGTCTAGTACGCCTACTTGCAGGCCAGCTTCGCGGTGTAGTCGATGACCTGGATGCGCCCGGCAATGATGCCGGCCTTGGCCGCTTCCACCTGGCGCCGCATCTCGGGCGTCACCAGCTTCGCGTTGTGCTCGTCGTAGGCCAGGTCCAGCGCGCCTTCCTTCAGGCCCAGCGCCGTGATGCCCGGTTGCACGCCACCGAAGGCCTGCTGCACGGCCACGTCGGTGCGCTTGAGCATGCTGGTGAGGATGGAGCCGGGGTGCAGGCCGTTCTGGTTGCTGTCGACGCCGATGCCCAGCAGGCCCAGGTCCTTGGCCGCCTGCAGCACGCCCAGACCGGTGCTGCCGGCGGCGGCGAAGACGATGTCGGCGCCCTGCGCGGCCTGCGCGCGCGTCAGCTCGGCGCCGCGCGCCGGGTCGGTCCACGCCGCGTTGGTGGTGCCGGTCATGGCCCACAGCAGTTGCACCTTCGGGTTGGCGTACTTCGCGCCCTGCTCGTAGCCGCAGAGGACCTTGCGCACGAGCGGAATGTCCTGCCCGCCCACGAAGCCGAGCTTGCCGGTCTTGCTGGCCAGCGCCGCCAGCACGCCCACCAGGAAGCTGCCCTCGTGTTCGCGGAAGACGAAGCTCTGCACGTTGGGCAGGTTCACCACCATGTCGACGATGGCGAACTGCAGCTTCGGAAAGTCGCGCGCCACGGCCTCGATGCTGCTGGCCTGCGGAAAGCCGACGCCGACGATGGGGTTGGCGCCGCGCTCGGCAAAGCGTCGTGCCGCCTGTTCACGCTGCGCGGCGCCCGCGATCTCGAACTCGAGGTAGGTCTTGCCCGTCGCCTTCTTCCAGCGCTCGGCACCTTCCCAGGCGGCCTGGCCGAAGCTCTTGTCGTTCTTGCCGCCGAGTTCGAAGATGATGGCCGGCTGGGCCTGGGCCGCGAAGACCCAGGCCAGCAGGCCGACGACGGCCAGCGTCTTCAGAAGCTCGCCTTGAAGGACGCGCCGAAGGTGCGCGGCTCGTTGATGAAGCCGGTGAGGTTGTTGAAGTCGATGGCACCCACCACGCGCAGCTGGTTGCTGATGTTGCGCACGAAGGCCGCCGCCTCGTACTTGCCGTTGCCGAAGGTATAGCCGGCGCGCAGGCCGCCTTCCAGCAGGGCCTTGCCGGTGAATTCGACGCTCTCGTACAGGAACAGGTTGATCTTGCTGCGGTAGGCCCAGTCGGTGAGCACGAAGAAGTCGCCGCCGGCCACGGGCATGTTGTAGCGGGCGGTGAAGTTCAGCACCACCTTGGGCGCCTGGGGCAGCGCATTGCCATCCAGCGAGGCCAGCGTGACACCGTTGCGCACAACGGTCGGGTCGGTCACCGTGCAGCCGCTGCCGCAGACGCCGGCGTACAGGTTGGGATCCTTGATCTTCGTCTTGTTGTAGCTGCCGCCCAGCGTGAACAGCAGGTTTTCGGTCGGCAGGATAGCGGTGTTGAACTCGAAGCCCTGACCCACCGACTTGGCGGCGTTCAGCAGCCGGGCCTGGTTCTCGCTGCCGCCCACGGCCGACAGCTGCTGGTCCTTCAGCTCGTAGCTGAACACGCTGAAGGCGACACGGGCCTTGCGGTCCCACAGATCGGCCTTCACGCCGGCTTCATAGGAGGTGATCTTCTCGGACTTGGCGACCGACAGCGTGTCGCCGAAGAGCAGGCGGCCCTGGATCGACGGCGCGCGGAAGCCCGTGGCCACGCGGGCATAGACGTTGGTGGCCTTGTCCACCGCGTAGCTGACGCTGAAGTCGCCGCTGGTGTTGGTGGCGCTGGTCTCGGCCGTGCGGCGGCCGATGAAACCGAAGCCGGCCTGCACGCGGTCGGCGATGAAATCCTTCTCGTCCTTCGTGTAGCGCACGCCGCCGCGCAGCTTGAGCTGCTCGCTCACGTCGACGTTGACGCTGCCAAAGGCGGCGTAGGCCTTGTTCTTCTGCTCCTGCGTGGCGTAGATGTCCTGCACGTTGCCGGCGCCGGTGTTGTAGCTGAAGCTGTCGATGTTGACCTTCTCGTCGAAGTAGTACAGCCCGGCCAGCCACTTGAGCGCGCCGCTGCCGGTGCTCTCCAGGCGGAACTCCTGTGTCAGCTGCTTGTGCTGGGGCATGCCGTCGCCGGTCTCGGCCGGGAAGGGCACGTTGCCGGCGCTGCCACCGTCGACGTCGGTGCGGCTGAAGGAGTCGAGCTTCTCGTAGCCGGTGATGGAGCTCAGCGCCATGCCGCTGAAGGCATAGCGCACGCGCACGCTGCCGCCCGTGTTGCTGAGGTCCTGGTCGCTGACACCGTCTTGCGAGACCTTGGTCTCGTCGAAACCGTCCACAAAGTCGTTGGTGCCGCGCTTGATGAGGTTGGCGCGGAAGACACGCGGTTCACCATCAAGCCGACGATGGTGAACGTTGACGAGCACGCTCAGATCCTTGCCGGGCGTGAGCAGCGCCTGCACGCGGAAGGCGCTGTCGTGGTAACCCTCGCGCTCCTTGTTGGGTGCCCCCCCGAAGGTGTTGTCGACCCAGTCACCCCTGTTCTGCGACTGCGCCGCGACGCGGAACGACAGCATGTCGGACACCGGCACGTTGAGCGCACCCTCGAGATTGAGAGCTGAGTAGCGGCCGATGCCGATACTGCCGTAGCCCTCGAACTTCTTGCCCGGCTTCGCCGATTCGAACTTCACCACACCGGCTGGCGAGTTGCGCCCGAAGAGTGTGCCTTGCGGGCCGTTCAGCACCTCGATGCGCTCCATGTCGAAGATCGGGAAGCCCTTGAGCAGCGGGTTCTCCTGCACCACGTCGTCGTAGACCAGGCTGACGGGTTGTGAGGCATTGAGGTCGAAATCGACGTTGCCGATGCCGCGGATGTAGAAGCGCGGGAAGGCGCGGCCAAAGGACGATTCGATGTTGAGGCTGGGCACGCGGCCCGACAGCAGGCGGATGTCCTGGCCGCCGGAGTTCAGCACTTCCAGGATCTCGCCCTGCAGCGCGCTCACGGAGCTGGGCACGTCGCGGATGTTCTCCAGCCGGCGTTCGGCCGTCACGGTGATGGTCTGCAGCTGCCCGGGCGTGGCCTGCTGCGCGCCGGCACCAAGATGCAGCGCCAGCAAGGCGGCAGCGGCCACGGCGTGGTGTGCGGGCAGTGGACGGCGGGTGGTGCGGGTGGGCGACATGAAGTTCCTCTGGGGTGGCATGGGCGTCGGCTGCAAGCCGCATGCCCAACAACGCTGGCGGCACTGCAGCGATAGCATCGGATGATGCCGCTCCCGCTACCGGGATCTGGTGAAACCGCCCTGCCCGCACCACCTGCCGATGCCTGAAAGCAACAGATGCTGAGCCCGACCCAAATCGACCGCTGGCGCACCGAAGGTTTCCTCGTGCTGCCCGGTTTCAAGCCGCATGCCGAGGTGGCCGCTGCCTGCGCACGCGCACGCGCCATCGTCGAGGCCTTCGAGCCCGGCGCGAGCACCAGCCGCTTCTCCACCCAGAACCGCAGCCTGGTGGCCGACGCGGCGCTGCTCGCCTCGGCCGAGCAGGTGCACTGCTTTTTCGAGGAAGAGGCGCTCGATCCAGCCGGCCGTCTGCGCGTGCCCAAGTCGCAGAGCATCAACAAGGTCGGCCATGCGCTGCACGACCGCGACCCCTTCTTCATCGGCTTCTCGCATGGCCCCGAGCTGGCCGCGCTGGCCACCGCGCTGGGCCTGGTGCAGCCGCAGGTCTGGCAGAGCCAGCTCATCTTCAAGC
The DNA here is from genome assembly GCA_031379415.1 of Betaproteobacteria bacterium. Taxonomy (GTDB): domain Bacteria; phylum Pseudomonadota; class Gammaproteobacteria; order Burkholderiales; family Burkholderiaceae_C; genus Rubrivivax. Next base: position 11,147 of record JANNFE010000122.1, read on the forward strand.
AGCCGCACATCGGGGGTGAAGTGGGCTGGCACCAGGACGGCAGCTTCTTCTTCACCACGCCGCAGACGGTGCTCACCTTCTGGTTCGCGCTGGAAGACGCCACGCTCGACAACGGCTGCCTGTGGGTGCAGCCCGGGGGGCAGAACGAGCCGCTGCGCGAGCAGTACGTCTGCGACCACGCCACAGGCCGCCTGCAGATGCTGGCGCTCGACGCCACGCCCTGGCCCGACACCGCGCAGGCGAAGCCGCTGCCGGTGGAAGCCGGCACGCTGGTGGTCTTCGGCGGCATGTTGCCGCACTACAGCGCGCCCAACCGCAGCGCACGTTCGCGCCTGGCCTACACGCTGCACGTCACCGACGGCCGCGCCAGCTACGCGCCGCGGAACTGGCTGCAGCGCAGCGCCGCCTTCCCCGTGCGCGGGCTGGACTGAGCCGATGCCCCGCTGCTTGCCCGCCCCAGAGAGCCTGAACCCGTTTCAGCGTATCTTCCGACCTTTGCCTCTTGCAGTGCTCATGGACAGCCCGTCTTCCACACCCCCCGCCACGCGCCACATCCGGCTCACCTCGCACCCCGGCCAGGGCACCGATGCCGCGCCGGCCATCCGCTGGGGCGCGGCCGATGCGCTGGAGCGCGGTCCCATCATCGGCAGCACCAGCAGCCGCAGCCAGCGCAACGTGGTGGGCACGCACAGCGGCAGCTACGGCGTCTACCGCGCGCTGGCGGTGGCCGCCGGCAACCTGGAACGCGGGCACCGCGCCGACCTGACCGATACCTCGCCCACCGACCTCGTCGGCCCCTACCCGCAGTGGGGCGACGCCGGCAAGATCGTCAGCATCGACCCCTGGGGCGCCAGCGTGCAGACGGGCTATGCCGACTACCTGGCGCGCGGCTACGACATCCGGCCGACCATCGCCGTGACCAAGGCCCACATTCACTTGCCCGAGATCAAGCAGGCGCTGGCCTTCCAGCGCTTGCAGACCGACGGCAGGCTCCTGCTCGACGATGCCAGCGCCACCGTCACCAAGGTGGCGGTGGAACCCGTGTGGTGGCTGCCCGGCGTGGCCGCGCGCTTCAAGGTAAGTGAAGCCGACCTGCGCCGCGCCCTCTTCGAAGAAACCGGCGGCATGTACCCCGAGCTCGTCACGCGCAGCGATCTGGAAGTCTTCCTGCCGCCCATCGGTGGCCAGACGCTCTACGTCTTCGGCGACATCCGCGACCTGGCGAACCCGCAAGTGACACTGACAGCGCGCGTGCACGACGAATGCAACGGCAGCGATGTCTTCGGCAGCGACATCTGCACCTGCCGGCCGTACCTGACGCACGCCATCGAAGAGTGCATCCGCGGCGCGCAGAAGGGCGGCGTGGGGCTCATCGCCTACAGCCGCAAGGAAGGCCGTGCCCTGGGTGAAGTGACCAAGTTCCTGGTCTACAACGCCCGCAAGCGCCAGGTCGGCGGCGACCGTGCCGACAAGTATTTCCTGCGCACCGAGTGCGTGGCCGGTGTGCAGGACATGCGCTTCCAGGAGCTCATGCCCGACGTGCTGCACTGGCTGGGCATCCAGAAGATCCACCGCCTGGTGAGCATGAGCAACGACAAGTTCGACGCCATCACCGGCAGCGGCATCGAGGTCGGTGAACGCGTGCCGATTCCCGATGCGCTGATACCGGCCGACGCCAAGGTGGAGATGGAAGCCAAGATCGCCGCCGGCTACTTCACCGAAGGCACGGTGCCCACCGCAGCAGACCTGGCCAAGGTGCAGGGGCGCGCGCTTGAATGAGACCCGCCGTGCCGTGCTGAGCCGCGCCCCCGACGCCCGCCACCCGCTCGCCTCCCTGCGCGACCCGGGCACCATCCGCGCGCGCTGCGCCGCGATCCTGCGCTCGGTGGAGGCCAACGTCAGCGAGCATTTCGTGCTCGACCGCAATCACCTGCCGGCCGTGGCCGCGCGCGTGGCGGCGCTCACGCTCAAGCGCTTTCCCGACCTGCGCATTCCGTACCACAGCCGCTGGCGCCATTTCGAAGCCGGCGGGCTGGACCGCAAGGCCGATCTCGACGCGCGCCTGGCCGGCCTGGACCTGGCAGAGGCCGCGCGCGCGCGCTTCGATCTCACGGTGGTGAGCGTGCTGCTCGACGCCGGCGCGGGTGCCGCCTGGAAGTACACCGAAGAAGGCACGGGCCAGGTGCTGGCGCGTTCTGAAGGCCTGGGCGTTGCGAGTTGGCAGGCCTTCCTGAAGGGCAGCTTCTCGGCCTCGGGTGCCGAGCCCTTGCGCGCCGATGCCGCGGCGCTGGAGCGCATCGACGCGTCGGTGTTGCGCGCGGTATTCCAGAGCAGCCCCTCCAACCCCATGGTCGGCCTGGATGGCCGCGCCGGCCTGCTGGCCCGAATGGGCGCGGCGCTGCGTGCCGAGGCGGCGCTGGGAGGCGGCGCGGCGCGGCCGGGCCTGCTGTTCGACCGGCTGACGGCCGAGGGCACGCGCGCGCAAGTCAGCGCGGCGATGGTGCTGGGCGAGGTGCTGCGGATCTTCGCGCCCATCTGGACCAGCGGCAGCCGCGTGCAGGGCCTGCCGGCGGGCGACGTGTGGGCGCACCGCTGGGCCGGTGCTGCCACGGGCGATGGTGGCCAGGACCCCACCACGGGCGGCTGGGTGCCCTTCCACAAGCTCAGCCAGTGGCTCAGCTACTCGCTGCTGGAGCCGCTGCAGTGGGCCGGCGTCACCGTCACGGGGCTGGATGCGCTGACCGGCCTGCCCGAGTACCGCAACGGCGGCCTGCTGCTCGACGGCGGCGTCATCGTGCCGCGCAACCCGCGCGCGCTCACGCGCACCTGGAAGCCGCAGGACGACTTCATCATCGAGTGGCGTGCGCTCACCGTGGCGCTGCTCGACGAGGTGGCGGTGCGGGTGCGCGAACAACTCGGCAAGAGCGCCGAAGAGCTGCCGCTGGCCTGCATCCTGGAAGGCGGCACCTGGGCCGCCGGGCGCGAGATCGCGCGCGAGCTGCGCAGCGACGGCGCACCGCCGCTGAAGATCGAAAGCGACGGCACGATCTTCTAAGTCCAGCGGCGCCCCCCAAGAACGAACGGGCGCCGTCGTCAAGCTTGGGGTTGGCCGGCATCTCCACGGCGCGCAGAGTGCGTGATTCCCGCCACCCAGGAGCCGCCCATGCCTTCTCATGGATCCCTCGCGCGCCAGCCCATTCCTGACTCGCTGCTGTCGTCGGCCAACGAAGACCCCGGCCTGTTCGGCCGCATGTTCCTGCTCGAGCCCCTGGTCGTCGGCGACGACCCGCTGCACGCCCTGGCGCTGAGCATGCGCGACAAGGGCGAACCGGGCCAGCCCCAGGATGCGGCAGGCGATGCCGACATCCCCGCCGGCTTCACCTACCTCGGCCAGTTCATCGACCACGACATCACCTTCGACACCACTTCGCTGACGGAGAAGATCGACGACCCCGAAGGCCGCGAGAACTTCCGCACCCCCGCGCTGGACCTTGACTCGATGTACGGCCTGGGGCCTGGTGGCTCGCCGCATCTCTACGAACGCGACCCGGTGACGCTGAGGATGGGCGCCAAGCTGCTACTGGGCACCGCAGCGGCCAGCGTGCGGCGCCTGCCGGCCGACCGCACGCAGCCACCCACCGACTTCGTGCCCGACCTGCCTGACCACGACCTGCTGCGCAACCCGCGCACCGGCATCGCCATCATCGGCGACCCACGCAACGACGAGAACCTGCTGGTGGCGCAGCTGCACGTCACCTTCGTGCGTTTCCACAACCGCGTCGTCGATCATCTGCGCGCCCAAGGCGTGGCCACACCGCAGCTCTTCGAACGCGCGCGCCGACAGGTCACCTGGCACTACCAGTGGATCGTGCTGCACGAGTTCCTGGACACCATCACGGGCCAGCCGGGCATTGCCGACCGCACCATCTACCAGGGGCGCAAGTTCTACCGCTTCATGAAGTTTCCCTTCATGCCCGTGGAGCATGCGGTGGCCAGCTACCGCTTCGGGCACACGATGGTGCGCGAGGTGTATGAGCACAACGCGGTGTTCGGCACCCACCCGGGCGCGCTGGCGCCGGCCACGCTGGAACTGCTGTTCGGCTTCACGGCGAAGTCGGGCGGCATCGTCGGTTCACTGGTGCCGCCGGCGCTGCCGCCCAATCCCTTGCCGCAGCCCGTGCTGCCCAGCAACTGGGTCATCGACTGGCGGCGCTTCTTCGACTTCGGTGTGCCGGCCGGCACACCCAACTTCAAGATGAACAAGGCGCGCCGCCTCGACCCCTTCCTCACGCCCAAGCTGCATGCGCTACCGGGTGAAGGCGGGCGCGAGATGGTGCTGCCCTTCCGCAACCTGCGGCGCGGCGTGATGATGAAGCTGCCTTCAGGCCAGGCCGTGGCCAGGCGCATGAAGCTGCCGGTGCTGACGCTGGACCAGATCCGCCAGGGGCCAGACGGCGAGGTGCTGGTGCGCGAGGGCCTGGCCGTCGAGACCCCGCTCTGGTACTACCTGCTGAAGGAAGCCCAGGTACTGGGCGACGGCCAGCACCTGGGCCCGGTGGGCGCACAGCTGGTGGCCGAGGTGCTGGTAGGGCTGGTGCAGGGCAGCTCGGCGTCCTACCTGGGCGCGGAGCCGGCCTTCACGCCGACGCTGGGCGCCACGCCGGGCGTCTTCACGATGAAGGATCTGATCACCTTTGCCGACGCCGTGAACCCGGTGGGCAACTGAGGGCAGCGCGGGCGCGCTCGGCTACTCTCGGCGGCTGCATTGCCACGCCGCGCGCCCGCCTCCCATGGACCAGCCACGCCACGCCACGCCCTTCGGCACGCTCCTGCGGCGCTGGCGCCTGCAGCGCAGCGCCAGCCAGCTGGCGCTGTCGCTCGATGCCGGCGTCTCGGCGCGGCACCTGTCGTGGCTGGAGTCGGGCAAGGCCACACCCAGCCGCGCCATGGTGCTGCGGCTGGCGGAACGGCTGGAAGTGCCACTGCGCGAGCGCAACGCGCTGCTCGGCGCCGCCGGCTACGCGCCGATGTTCGCCGAGCGCTCTTTCGACGACCCAGCGCTGGCGCCGGCGCGGGCCGCGCTGCAGCGCCTGTTGACCGCGCACGAACCCTGGCCGGCGCTGGCGGTGGACCGGCACTGGAACCTGATCGCCCACAACCGGCTGGTGCCACTGCTGACGGCCGGCGTGCCGGCCGAGCTGTTGCAGCCACCCGTGAACGTGCTGCGCCTGTCGCTGCACCCGCAGGGCATGGCGCCGCGCATCGCCAACCTGGCCGCCTGGCGCGCGCATGTGCTGGCGCGGCTGCGGCGGCAGGTCGCGAGCACTGGCGACGCGGTGCTCGGCAGCCTGCTGGCCGAACTGCAGGCCCTGCCCGCGCCCGCCGACGCGGAGCCGCTCCTGGCCGAAGCGCAGCTTGACTTCGTGGTGCCGCTCACGATTCAAGGCGCGGGCGGCACGCTGAACTTCATCACTACCATCACCGTCTTCGGCGCGCCGCACGACGTGACGCTGTCCGAGATCGCGGTGGAGACGCTGCTGCCGGCCGACGAGGCCACGGCCGCCGCCCTGCGCGCCCTGCTCGCGGCGGTGCCTAGCCCTTGAAGGGGTTGGCCGTGGCGAACCACAGCCCGATGCCGGTGGCGATGATGAAGGCGCCGTCGAGCACGCCCACCAGCAGGAAGACCTTGGCCTGCAGCGGCTCCATCATCTCGGGCTGGCGCGCGCTGGCTTCGAGGAACTTCGCTGCCATCAGGCCCACGCCGAGGCAGGAACCGATGGCACCCAGGCCGATCATGTGGCCCACGGCCAGGGGGACGAGGTCGATGCCGTTCATCGTGGACTCCTGTGTGATGTGGCACCATCGTCACGCGCAGTCGGCACGCCGTCGATGATCTGCCAGGTCATGCGCGCGCACCCCGCAGCACCCGCCATGAATCCACCCGCCGTCCACGTCATCACGCACCCGCTGGTGCAGCACAAGCTCACGCTGATGCGCCAGAAGGACCGCAGCACCAGCAGCTTCCGCCGCCTGCTGCACGAGATCAGCATGCTCATGGCCTACGAGGTCACGCGCGAGATGCCGACGCAGCTGATTCAGATCGAAACGCCGCTGGAAACCATGATGGCGCCCGTCATCGAGGGCCGCAAGACAGTGTTCGTGGTGGTCATGCGCGCCGGCGCCGGCCTGCTGGACGGCATGCTGGAGGTGGTGCCCGGCGCGCGCGTCGGCCATGTCGGCCTGTACCGCGACCCGAAGACGCTGATCGCGGTGGAGTACTACTTCAAGATGCCCCACGACATGGCCGACCGCGACGCCATCGTGCTCGACCCCATGCTGGCCACCGGCAACTCGGCCGTGGCCGCGGTGGAACGGCTGAAGGAGACGCGGCCGAAGTCGATCCGCTTCGTCAGCCTGCTGGCCGCGCCAGAAGGCCTGAAGAACTTCCACGCCCACCACCCCGACGTGCCGGTCTACACGGCATCCATCGACCGCCAGCTCGACGAGCATGGCTACATCGTGCCGGGGCTCGGGGATGCAGGGGACCGGCTGTTCGGGACGAAGTAGGCGCCGCCGCCACCGGGCGACATCACCGGGTGGCGATGGCCTCGACCTGGATGCGCAGAACCACATCCATCTTGAAGCCCCAGTCCTTGCCCGCATCCAGACCGAAGACATCGCGCTGGAAGCTGCCGCTGGCATCGGCACCGCAGTAGTCGCGCTTGAGCATGGGGTGCGGCACGCACTTCAGCAGATGGATCTTCAGCGTCATCGGCCGGGTGACGCCGTGCAGGGTGAGTTCACCCACCAGTTGCGTGGGCACGCCGTTGACCACGGCGTCGAAGCGGCCCTTGTAGCTGGCACGCGGATGCTTCTTCACGTCGAAGAAGTCCTTGCCGCGCGCCCAGGTGTTGAGCTGCTCCTGGCCGAAGTCGATGCTGGCCAGTTCGGTGCTGATGTCCACCTGGCCGCCGCCGGTGGCCTTGTCGTAGACCACGGTGCCGCGGCTCTTGTTCATCTTGCCGCGCCAGACCGAGATCCCCATGTGGTCGGCCTCGAAGCTGGGAAAGGTGTGCGAGGGGTCGATCTGGTAGTTCAGGGGCTGGGCATGGGCGGCGGCGGCCAGGCCCAGGGCGAGTGGCGCCAAGGTCTTGATCAAGACGGTCATAGTGGTCTCCTTGCAAGCGGCTACAGCAGCACGACGCATGGCGCGTGCGGCGATCGACACGTTCAGCGCCGACGGTAAGGATCGGCGTAGCCCAGGGCCATCACGATTTCGCTCTCCCGCGCTTCCATCACCTCTGCCTCGGCTTCCACGTCATGGTCGTGGCCCTGCGCGTGCAGCGTGCCGTGCACCAGCAGGTGGGCATAGTGCGCCTGGATGTCGATGCGCTGCTCGCGCGCTTCCTGCGCCACCACCGGCGCGCACAGGACGAGGTCGGCCACCACCACCGGCGCGTGTTGATAGTCGAAGGTCAGCACGTTGGTGGCGTTGTCCTTGCCGCGGTACTGGCGGTTGAGTTCGCGCCCTTCATCGGCGCCGACGATGCGCACCGTGATCTGCCCCGGCGCCCGCAGTGCCGCGCGCACCCAGCGCGCCACGCGATGGCGCGGCAGGTGTGCGCGGTGCGTGGCGTCGGCGAACTGCAAAGACAGTTGCAAGGACGGCCGCGCCATCAACGGTCAGCCAGGCGGTCGGGCTCAGCCCCGGTGCTGCCACGCGCCGCGTCGTAGGCCTCGACGATACGTGCCACCAGCGGGTGGCGCACCACGTCGGCGGCGGTGAAGTGCGTGAAGGCGATGCCGGGCACGCGCTGCAAGACACTCGCCGCTTCCACCAGGCCGCTGGCCGTGCCCTTGGGCAGGTCGATCTGGCTCACGTCGCCGTTGACCACGCAACGGCTGCCGAAGCCGATGCGTGTGAGGAACATCTTCATCTGCTCGCGCGTGGTGTTCTGCGCTTCGTCGAGGATGACGAAGGCATGGTTGAGCGTGCGGCCGCGCATGAAGGCCAGCGGTGCGATCTCGATCAACCCCTTTTCGAACGCTTTCGCCACGCGGTCGAAGCCCATCAGGTCGTAGAGCGCGTCGTACAGCGGGCGCAGGTAGGGGTCGACCTTCTGCGCCAGGTCACCGGGCAGGAAGCCCAGGCGTTCACCCGCTTCCACCGCAGGCCGCGTGAGCACGATGCGCTGCACGCCGTGGCGTTCCAGCGCGTCCACCGCGCAGGCCACGGCGAGAAAGGTCTTGCCGGTGCCGGCGGGGCCGATGCCGAAGGTGATGTCGTGGGCCAGCATCTGCTGCAGGTACTGCATCTGGTTGGGCGTGCGGCCGCTCAGGTCGGCATGGCGCGTGTGCAGCACGACCTCGCCCGCCGGCTTTGCTCCGGGTGCGGTGGCTGCAGCCACCGGCGGCGTGGCGGCGAACTTCACCAGGGCCAGCTGCAGGGCCCGCTCGCCGATGGGGTGCTTGGCAGCCTCGTACAAGGTGTCGAGCAGGCGCACGGTGCGTTCGACACCATCGCGCGCGCCTTCGATGCGGAAGCTCGCATCACGGCGCACCACTGTCACGCCCAGAGCGCCTTCGATGCTGCGCAGGTGGGCATCGAGCGGCCCGCACAGGTGGGCCAGGCGGCGGTTGTCGGCAAGGTCGAAGGTGTGGCGGCGGATCACGGGGTGGGGCAGGTACGACGTGCAAAGCGACGTGCCGGCGCGGTGGGCACTTGCGCACGAGCGCACATTGTCGCAGCGCGGCGTGGCCGCAGGCGGAATGCACAATGCCTCGCTGCATGTCACCGCGCCGGTTTCCCTCTCGTTTCACCTGCCTGCCCTGGCTTCCCCGGCCGTGGCTGCGGTGGCGCGCTGGGTGTCATAGGCGCAATTGGTGTATCTGGTGTTTGGCCGCCCTGTGCCTGATGGCCACGGCGCCCGTCGGCGCGCAGACGCTGCTGGTGCAGGGTGCCCTCACCGCGCCCGGCTACCTGCCCAGCTTCCCCGAGGCCACACCCACCCTGGCCGTGCCGCTGCCCGACGACTGGGCGCGCACGCGCCCCGACCAGGACGGCCCGGTGTGGTACCGCGTGCCCTTCCCGCGCCTGAAGGGCCTCGACAGCGACGATCTGATGGCGCTGTACATCGAACACGTGTGCAGCAACCTGGAGGTCTACCTCAACGGCCAGTTCGTGCACAGCGGCGGCCGCATGAGCCCGCCGCTCACCAACAACTGCAACCACCCGCAGCTGGTGGCCCTGCCGTCGGCGCTGCTGCGCCTGGAAGGCAACGTCATCGACCTCCGCGTCGCCGGCCACGCGCTGACCGAGGTGGGTTCCTGGCAGCGCGCCGGCGGGCTGTCGCAGATGCTCATCGGCCCGCAGTCGGAACTGGCGGCGCGCCACGCCCGCCAGACGGCGCTGCAGGTCGCAGCGCCGCAGGCGGTGAGCGCCACGCTGCTGCTGATGGGCGGCTTCATGTTCGTGCTGGGCTTCATCAACCGGCGCGAAAGCCACCTCGCCTACTTCGGCGCGCTGTCGGTGGGCTGGGCCCTGGTCGACTCGCGTCTGTGGCTGCGCAGCCTCCCGATGGGCCACTCGGGCGTGGAGTTCCTGCTCTGCGCGATGCTCGGCTTCATCACCTGGGCCGCGGTGCAATTTCTGCTGCGTTATGCCGGCGTGCGGCTGCGCCAGGTGGACGTGGCGCTGCCGGTGCAGTGCGCGCTGCTGGCCGTCTCGCTGGTGCTGGCGGGGCCGCGGCGTCTGCACATGGTGGCCAACGTGTGGTACCTGCTGCTGGCGCTGGAAGTGCTGGCTGCGGCGGCCTGGCACGTGCACCACCAGCGCCACACGCGGTCAGGGTGGTTGATGGCCACACTGCTGTCGGCAGCCTTCATCGCCGGCGGCATCGAGTTCGCCGCGCAGTGGATGGGCGCCAGGCCGCTGGCCGCGCACATCGCCCAGCTGGTGGTGCCCATCATCTTCGTGCTGGTGGGCCTGCGCCTGGTGCAGCAGCATGGCCGCGCGCTGCACCACGCCGAGCAGGGCAAGGCGCAGCTGGAGCTGCGCGTGCGCGAGGCCACGGCCGAGATCGAGCGCAACTTCCGCCAGATGGCCGAGCTGCGCGTCGAGCAGGTCACCGAACGCGAGCGCAAGCGCATCGCCGCCGACCTGCACGACGACCTGGGCGCCAAGCTGCTGACCATCGTGCACACCAGCGACAGCGAACGCATCAGCACGCTGGCGCGCGAGGCGCTGGAAGAAATGCGCCTGTCGGTGCGCGGCCTCAGCGGCCGGCCGGTACGCCTGGCCGACGCCCTGGGCGACTGGCGCGCCGAGATCGTGTCGCGGCTGGCACAGGCCGGCATCGAAGGCGAGTGGGAAGCGCCCGAGGAACTGCCGCAGACGCTGAGCGCACGCGCCTACGTGCAGACGACGCGCATCCTGCGCGAGGCCACCAGCAACATCATCAAGCACAGCGGCGCCACGCATTGTTCGGTGAAGGCGAGCATCAACCACAACGACTTCCAGTTCGTCGTGCAGGACAACGGCGACGGCATCACCGCCGAACTCGACGGCAAGCTCGACCGTGGCCATGGCCTGGCCAGCATGAAGAACCGTGCCAAGCAGTTACAAGGGCAGTGCCTGGTGGAGTCGGGGCCCGGCTATGGAACCGTGATACGCCTCACGGTTCCACTCGATCGCGCTCTGCAGGCTTCATGATGCGGTGCGTCATGACCGATAAGATGAACTTCGACCACCCCGCATCCCCACCATGAAGACCATCCTGCTGCTCGAAGACCTGCCCGAGATCCGGGCCTGGATGCGCAAGCTGGTGCTGCAGGTGTTCCCCGGCGCCACCATTTCGGAAAGCGCGCGCGTGCACGACGCGGTGGAACTGGTGGGCGCGGTGAAGTTCGACCTGGCGCTCGTCGACCTGGGCCTGCCCGACGGCAGCGGCGTCGATGTGGTGACCAAGCTGCGCGACGTGCAGCCCGAAGCGCAAAGCGTGGTCGTCACCATCCACGACGACGACGAGCACCTGTTCCCCGCACTGCAGGCCGGCGCCTTCGGCTACATCCTGAAAGAGCAGCCGCGCGAGCTCATCACCGAGCAGCTGCAGCGCATCAGCCAGGGCGAGCCGCCGCTGAGCCCCAGCATCGCGCGCCGCGTCATGGCCTACTTCAGCGCCAAGGCCAAGCCCACACCGCAGCAGCAGCACCTGATGCCCAACGTCAGCCTGACCGACCGCGAGAGCGAGGTGCTGCTGCGCGTAGCCAAGGGCTACACGCTGCCCGAGATCGGCGTGCAGCTGGGCCTCTCCCGCCACACCATCGCCGACTACGTGAAGCAGATCTACCGCAAGCTCAACGTCAGCTCGCGCGCCGAAGCGGCGCTGGAAGCTCAGCGCCTGGGCCTGTTTCGCTGAAGCCGCTCGCGCGGCGCCGATAATCGGGGCGTCGCATCCGCAGGGCTACACAGGCCCGCCCCGCCGTGAACTTCCAGCAACTGCGCTCGGTGCGCGAAGCGGTCCGCCAGGGCTTCAACCTCACGGTGGTGGCCGAGGTGCTGCACACCTCGCAGCCGGGTGTGAGCCGGCAGATCCGCGAACTGGAAGATGAACTCGGCATCGAGATCTTCGAACGCGCAGGCAAACGCCTCACCGGACTCACGCCGCCCGGTGTCACCGTGCTGCCCATCGTGGAGCGCCTGCTCCAGGAGGCCGACAACCTGAAGCGCGCCGGCAGCGAGTTCGCCACCCAGGGCAGCGGCACGCTGACCATCGCAGCCACCCATTCACAAGCGCGTTATGCCTTGCCGCTGGCGGTGCGCGACTTCAGCGCCGCGCACCCGCAGGTGGCGCTGCATCTGCACCAGGGCTCGCCCAAGCAGGTGGCCGAGCTGCTGCTGTCGGGCGAGGCCGACATCGGCGTGGCTACCGAGGCGCTGGCCGAATACCCCGATCTGGTGGCCCTGCCCTGCTACCGGTGGACGCACAGCGTCATCGTGCCGCCCGGCCACGCGCTGGCCGACGAAGCGCGCCGCGGCCTGCCGCTGACCCTCTCGCGGCTGGCGGCCTTTCCCATCATCACCTACGAGCCCGGCTACACCGGCCGCAGCCACATCGACGAGGCCTTTCGCCGCCAGGGCCTGGCGCTGAACCTGGTGCTCTCGGCGATGGACGCCGACGTCATCAAGACCTACGTGGAGCTGGGCATGGGCGTGGGCATCATCGCCGCCATCGCCTACGACGAGCAGCGCGACGCGCAGCTCGCCGCCATTGACGCGCGCCACCTCTTCGCCAGCAACATGACGCGCCTGGCCGTGCGCCGCGGCGCCTTCCTGCGTGGCTATGTCTACGAGTTCATCAGCACCTTTGCATCGCCGCTCACGCGCACCGTGGTGCAGCAGGCCATGGCCGCCGAAGCCGGCTCGGGTTTTGAGATCTAGATGCCGGCGCCAGCCTCCAGCAGCGTGGTGTCGCCGGGCGCGGCGGCAAAACGCGTGATGCGCCGCGGGCGCAGGTGCACCTGCGCGCCGGGTTCCAGCGTCATGCGGCCACGCAGCGCCAGGTAGTCAGCGCGCGCCATCTCGACATCGACATAGCCCTCGTCGCCCAGGCGCTTGAACTCGATGCGCGTGTTCGGGCCCACGGTGAGCGTCTGGCTGAGCGTGACGGGCCAGGTGTCCACACCCGCTTGCGCCACCACTTCCAGCTCGTGCGGGCGCACATAGCTCACGTCGCCCTGGCCGACGCGGCCATGGAACAGGTTCACGTCGCCCAGAAACTGCAACACGAAAGGCGTGGCCGGATGGTCGTAGACCTCGTCGGGCGTGCCCTGCTGTTCGATGCGGCCGTGGTTCATCACCACCACGCGGTCGGCCACTTCCATGGCTTCTTCCTGGTCGTGCGTGACGAAGACACTCGTGACGTGCACTTCGTCGTGCAGGCGGCGCAGCCAGCGGCGCAGTTCCTTGCGCACCTTGGCGTCCAGCGCGCCGAAGGGCTCGTCCAGCAGCAGCACCTTGGGCTCCACCGCCAGCGCGCGCGCCAGCGCAATGCGCTGGCGCTGGCCACCGCTGAGCTGGTGCGGGTAGCGGTCGGCGATCCAGTCCAGCTGCACCAGCTTGAGCAGCTGCGTGACCTTGGCCCTGATCTCGGCTTCGCTCGGCCGCGTGGCCTTGGGCCGCACGCGCAACCCGAAGGCGACGTTCTCGAAAATCGTCATGTGGCCGAATAACGCGTAGTGCTGGAAGACGAAGCCGACCTGGCGCTCGCGCACGTCGGTGTGGGTGGCGTCTTCGCCGTGGAAGCGCACGCTGCCGCTGTCGGGCACTTCAAGCCCGGCGATGATGCGCAAGAGGCTCGTCTTGCCTGAGCCCGAAGGCCCGAGCAGCGCCACCAGTTCGCCTGCGGGGATGTCAAGGTTGAGGTTGTCGCAGACGACGGTCTTGCCGAACGCCTTGTTGAGATTTCGGACTTCGATGCTCATTCGGACCCCTCTCCCACTTCACGTCTCTGGCCCTTGACGCGCTGCTCCACCACGTACTTCAGGACCAGCGTGATCAGCGCCAGGCCGGCCAGCAGTGTCGCCACGGCGAAAGCGGCCGCGAACTGGTATTCGTTGTAGACGATCTCGATGTGCAGCGGCAAGGTGTTGGTCTGGCCGCGAACATGGCCCGACACCACACTCACCGCCCCGAACTCGCCCATGGCGCGCGCGTTGCACAGGATCACGCCGTAGAGCAAAGCCCACTTGATGTTGGGCAGCGTCACGCGCCAGAAGATCTGCCAGCCGCCGGCACCCAGCACGCGCGCGGCTTCTTCCTGTTCAATGCCCTGGGCTTGCATCAGCGGGATGAGCTCGCGCGCGATGAAGGGGAAGGTCACGAAGATGGTGGCCAGCACGATGCCGGGCAGCGCGAAGATGACCTTCAGGTCATGGCCGCGCAGCCATTCGCCGAGCCAGCCCTGCAGGCCGAAGACCAGCACGAAGATGAGGCCGGCGATCACCGGGCTGACGCTGAAGGGCAGGTCGATGAGCGTGAGCAGCACGTTCTTGCCGCGGAAGTCGAACTTGGTGATGGCCCAGGCCGCGGCCACACCGAACACCAGGTTCAGCGGCACGCTGATGGCGGTGGCGATGAGCGTGAGCTGGATGGCCGACAGCGCGTCGGGCTCGACGATGGCCGCCAGGTAGACATCCCAGCCCTTCTTCAGCGCCTCGTAGAACACGGTGACCAGCGGCACGAAGAGGAACAGCGTCATGAAGGCCAGCGCGCTGCCGATGAGCGACCAGCGCACCCAGCGCGGCTCGGCGGTGGCATGGCGCAGCGCGCGCGGTGCCAGGCCCGGCGCGGCCGGCAAGGGCAGCGGCGCGGGGTCGACGATGGCGTTCACAAGCCCCCCTGGCGCTTGCGCGCCCAGGCCTGCAACAGGTTGATGGTGAGCAGCAGCACGAAGGCCGACACCAGCATCACCACCGCGATGGCGGTGGCGCCGGCAACGTCGTACTGCTCGAGCTTGGTGATGATGAGCAGCGGCGTGATTTCGCTGACCATGGGCATGTTGCCGGCGATGAAGATCACCGATCCGTACTCGCCCAGAGCGCGCGCGAAGGCCAGGGCAAAACCGGTCAGCAGCGCCGGCATCAGGATGGGGAAGATGACCTTGCTGAAGGTCTGCCAGCGGCTGGCCCCGAGCGTGGCCGCGGCCTCTTCCAGTTCACGGTTCAGGTCTTCCAGCACCGGCTGCAGCGTGCGCACCACGAAGGGCAGGCCGATGAAGACCAGCGCCACCCACACGCCCAGCGGCGTGTAGCTCACTTTGAAGGGCAGGTGCTGGCCGATGAGGCCGTTGCCCGCATAGATGGCCGTCAGCGCGATGCCCGCCACTGCGGTGGGCAGCGCGAAAGGCAGGTCGACCATGGCGTCGACGATGCGCTTGCCCGGGAAGCGGTAGCGCACCAGCACCCAGGCCACGATGAGACCAAAGAACGCGTTGAGCACCGCCGCCGCCAGGCTGGCGCCGAAGGTCAGGCGGTAGGACGCCATCACGCGCGGCGTGCTCACCGCGCCGACGAACTGGTCCCAGCTCAGCGTGAAGGTCTTCAGGAAGGCCGCCGACAGCGGGATCAGCACGATCAGGCTGATGTAGAGCAGGGCAAAGCCGAGCGCCAGGTCGAAGCCCGGCAGCACGGTGTGCTTCTTCAGCAGCGCACGGCTGAGCAGCATGTCAACGCGCGCGCTGCGAAGTGATCGGGCCGCCGACCGCGCCGTCACTGAAGTGGTGATCGGCGGCCTTGCGCGCGCAGCGGCTGGCAGAAACGGGGCGCGACATCGGAGAACCCTGAAATGGCGAAAGCGCGCATGCTAGGCAGCGCGCCTTCGAAAGCGAACGATGGAATACGCTGCTGCTTATTCGGGAAACGCAGAACCGGCACGAGCCGAGGCTCACTTTCTCGTGTAGATCTGGTCGAAGACACCACCATCGTTGAAGTGCGTCTGCTGGGCCTGGCTCCAGCCGCCGAACACCTCGTCGATGGTGAAGAGGTTCAGCTTCGGGAACTGCTTGGCATGGGCAGCGGCGACCTTGGCGTCGATGGGCCGGTAGAAGTGCTTGGCCGCCAGGGCCTGGCCTTCGGCTGAGTACAGGTAGTCCAGGTAGGCCTGGGCGACGGCTCGGGTGCCACGTCGGTCGACGTTCTTGTCGACCACCGTCACCGGCGGCTCGGCCAGGATGCTGAGCGGCGGGTAGACGATCTCGAACTTGCCGGCGCCGAACTCCTTCAGCGACAGATGGGCCTCGTTCTCCCAGGCCAGCAGCACGTCACCGATGCCGCGTTCGGCAAAGGTGACGGTGCTGCCGCGGGCGCCGCTGTCGAGCACCGGCACGTTGTTGAACAGCTTGGCGATGAACTCCCTGGCCTTGGCGTCGGTGCCGCCAGGTGCCTTCAGCGCAAAGCCGTAGGCGGCCAGATAGCCCCAGCGTGCACCGCCGCTGGTCTTGGGGTTGGCGGTGATGACCGAGACGCCGGGCTTGACCAGGTCGTCCCAGTTCCTGATGCCCTTGGGGTTGCCCTTGCGGACCAGGAAGACGTAGGTGCTGGTGTAGGGCGAACTGTTGTGCTGCAGGCGCTTCTGCCAGCCGGCCGGGATCAGCTTGGCCTTGGCGGCGAGTTCGTCCACGTCGTAGGCCAGCGCCAGCGTCACCACGTCGGCGTCGAGCCCGTCGATGACCGAACGTGCCTGCTTGCCCGAGCCGCCGTGGCTCTGCCTGACGGTGACGGTGTCGCCGGTCTTGGCCTTCCAGTGCGCGGCGAAGGCCTTGTTGAAGTCGACATACAACTCGCGTGTGGGGTCGTAGCTGACGTTGAGCAGCGTCACGTCCTTGGCCTGCGCAGCAAGGGCCAGCACGGACAAGGTGAACGCGCCCAGCGCGCGGCGCAGGATGGAACGGCGGGTCATGAGGAGTGCCTTTGACGAGAGCGAGTGACGGCAGCGCATGCTAGGCAGTCGGCGCGCCACGCGGAACGAAGCCGTGCGCCCATGGGTATGCAGAAACCGCCTAAGCAGAGCTGGCGCCAGGTGCGGCGTCTGCGCCTTCGCGCTCGCCTACGCTCAAAACTCGTAGCGCACCTGCACGCCCAGCGTGCGCGGCGCCCCCGCCGCGGCCACTGGCAGGGGCAGGTCGAAGAAGTTGCGCGTCAGGTCGTACTGCTTGTCGAAGAGGTTGCGCACGTAGACGGTGGCCGTCCACTTCGCTTCGACGGGTGCGAACTCGACGCGCGCGTTCGACAGCCAGTAGGCCGGCACGTTGAAGTCGTAGGCCGGGTTGATGCGGTTGAGGAAGCTGCGCGTCTTGTCGTGGTAGCTGGTGTCGAACTGCGCGTGCAGACCAAAGCCGGCTACGGTCTGGCGCCAGGACACGCCAGTGCCGAAGCTCAGGCGCGGAAAGTACAGCGGCTGGCCGGCCAGGTTGGCCGCCGGGCTCAGCGCCTCGTACTCCTTGAACTTGCCGTCCTTGTAGCCCAGGAACTGCGTCAGCGTGAAGGCCGAGGTGGCGCGCCAAGCCAGCTCGACTTCCACGCCGTCGATGGTCGACTTGGGCGCGTTGACGATCTTGCCGATGGTCGCACCCGTACCCGGGTCCTTGATGGCGTCAAGGATCTGCTGGTCGCGGTAGTCGTAGTGGAAGATGGCCGCGTTCAGGCGCAGCGTGGGCAGCGGGTCGGCCTTGAAGCCGGCTTCGTAGGCGATCAGCACCTCGGGCTTGAAGGGCGTCAGCGCCAGGTCGTTGAAGGTGTTGTAGGCCGTGAAGCCGCCCGACTTCACGCCGCGGCTCACCGAGCCATAGGCCAGCAGCGTCTTGCTGGCCTGGACTTCCAGCCCCAGCTTGCCGGACGTTTCGTCGTTGTCGAAGCTGCCGCTGGTGGGGCCGTTGAACGGGATGTCGGGGCCGATGCTGCGCGTGGCGAAGTCCTTGCGCTCGCGCTTCTCGCTTTCCTGGCGCAGGCCGACGATGAGCTTCACGCCCTCGGCCAAAGCCCAGTCGACCTGGCCGAAGACACTGCTGGTGCGCACTTCCTGCGTGTAGCTGGTCAGCACGTTGGGGAAGCCGAAGCTCTCGGCGAAGCTGGAGGCGTAGCGCTCGTCGAGCTTCTCGCGGGCGGCGTACACACCACCCAGCCAGTTGAAGGCCGAACTGCCGCTGCTGGCCAGGCGCAGTTCCTGCGAGAAGTTGCTGGCCTTGCTGGCGAAGAAGGTTTCGGCCAGCGGCAGGCTCTGCGCGTCGTAGTCGGCGAGCTCGCGGCGCTTGAAACGGTCGGCCGCGGTGATGCTGGTCAGGCGCATGCCGCCCAGGTCCCAGGCGACGGTGAGCGAACCGCCGCTGCTGCTGTTGTCGCGGCCCGGCTTGGCGTCGGCCGCTTCGCCGTTCTGCGCCAGGAAGGCGGGCGAGAAGCCCCAGCCGGTGTTGCGGCGGTCGGTGTCGGCCGGCAGCGCCGGCTTGGCCACCGGATACGGCGGCGAGCCCACGGCCGGCTGGGTGACGAAGGCATAGAGACCCTGGCCCTCGCTCTGGTCCTTGCCCAGGTTCAGGCGCAGCGTAGCGCGCAGGTTCGGCGTGGCGTCCAGCTGCAGCTGGGCGCGCAGGCCGGTGACGTTGCGGTCACCCAGCTTCTCGCCCGTGACGCGGTTCTTCTGCCAGGCCCCGCCCTGCTGTGTGGCCAGCGAGATGCGGCCGCGCAGGTTGGCTGACAGCGAGCCCGAGGAGAAGCCCTCTGCCTCATAAGCGCCGAAGCTGCCCACGCCCAGCGTAGCGCCGGCGCTGTAGGCCTTGGTCGGGCCGCGGGTGATGAAGTTCACCGCACCACCCGTGGTGTTGCGGCCGTACAGCGTGCCCTGCGGGCCGCGCAGCACTTCCACGCGGTCCAGGTCGAAGAGCAGGCCTTGCGTCTGCACCGGCAGCGGCAGCGCCACCTCGTCGACGTAGACCGTCACCGCGCCAGCGTTGTTGGTGGCGTAGTCCTGGAAGCCCACGCCGCGCAGGCGAAACTGCGCCTGGCTGCCGCCGAAGGCCGGCTCCACTTCGAGATTCGGCACCTCGTTCTGCAGCGCGTTGACCTTGCGCACGCCGCGCGACGTGAGCTCGTCACCCGACAGCACGCTGATGGCCACGCCCACCTGTTGCGCCGGCTGCTCGCGCTTTTGCGCGGTAACGGTGACAGTCTGCAGGCCTGGTCCGGCAGGGGCCGTCTGGCTCCATACGGCGCCGGGGAAGGCGGCAAGGGCAGCGGCCAGGGGCAGCAACTGGAGCGGGAAGGGCTGGCGCATCGGGTTCCTCCGTTCGGGCATCGGGCCTGGAAACGGCGCGGATGTTGGCACACCCGCCGTGGCGCACAGCCCACACGCTCAGACAGAGCCGGCGCATCGATAGGCGCGCCGAGCGTCCGCGATGGCCCGCGATGGCAAGCTAGCGTGTGCGCGCTGCCGCGGTCAGCGGCGCCAGCGTGAAGACATAGCTCGTCTGGTCCAGCGGCTTGTGGCAGGCCAGGCACTCGGCCTGGTTGACCGTGCTGCGCACTTGCTTGGCGGCGCTGAAGACGGCGTAGTTCCAGTTCTCGTTGCGCAGCAGTTCGGGCACGGCAGCACCCCAGCCGGCTTCGCGCGCCATGGCGGTGTAGCTCACCAGCTGGTCGGCGACGAAGTGGCCATCGGGGCCGACGATGGGCTTCTTGTCGGCGTCGAGCTTGGCCGT
The DNA here is from genome assembly GCA_031379415.1 of Betaproteobacteria bacterium. GTDB lineage: Bacteria > Pseudomonadota > Gammaproteobacteria > Burkholderiales > Burkholderiaceae_C > Rubrivivax. The sequence goes on from JANNFE010000122.1 coordinate 30,394, forward strand.
GTTGACCTCGACGAAGAGCACCGAACCATCGGGCAAGGCCTTGCCTTCGCGCGCCGCCTGCACCGCCGTCGGATTGGCCCAGTAATAGCGCACCTGCCGGGTGGCCGGCATGTCGATGGTGGTGTACTTCAGGTAGCTGCTGCGGTAGCCCTCGGGGAAGGTGATGGGCGTCCTGGCCAGCGCCGGCATGAACTCGGACTTGGCGCCCGCGCCCGCCGGCAGCGAAGCGAAGTAGGCCGCCAGGTTCGGGATCTCCTCGGCCGACAGCTGCGCGCCGATGGCGTTCATCACCGCGCTCTTGCGCGAACCATCCTTCCAGGCCTTGAGCTGCGCTTCGAGGTAGGCGCTGCGCTGGCCGGCCAGGTTGGGGATGGTGTCGCTCACGCTCACGCCGTTGGCGCCGTGGCAGGCGGCGCAGACGGCCTGCGCCTTGGCCTTGCCGGCTTCCGCGTCGGCGGCGTGTGCGCCGCCTGCGGCCAGCAGTGCTGCGGCCGTGGCCGTCTTCCAGGTGGCGTGCATGTCTGTTTCCTCGTCCTCGTTGGGGTGGAGGCGATGCTAGAGCGAAGTCGATCGCCGCGCAGGTGCAGCGTTGGCTGCCGCAGGCCGGCGCGCGCTCAGGTGATGACGTCGGGCGCTGTGCGGCCGGTGCGCTCGGTGATCCCGGCCAGGCTGTCGGCCAGCGCGATGAGCTCGGCCAGCGCCAGCTGCGTGTCCTGGTCGTGCTGCGCCGGGTCGGCTTCGTAGCGCTCGATGTAGACGCGCAGCGTGGCCCCTGAGGTGCCGGTGCCCGACAGCCGGTAGACGATGCGCGCGCCGTCCTCGAAGACGATGCGCAGGCCCTGGTGCAAGGACAGGCTGCCGTCGATGGGGTCGAGGTAGCTGAAGTCGTCGGCGGTGGCGATGAGCCGGCCTTCGACGCTGCTGCCGGCCAGCAGACCCAGGCGTTCGCCCAGCGTCTGCATCAGGCCCTTCGCTGCGCTGCTGTCGATGTCTTCGTAGTCGTGCCGGGTGTAGAAGTTGCGACCATGGCGCGCCCAGTGTTCGCGCGCGATCTGCAGCACGCTGTGCTGCCGCACGGCCAGGATGTTCAGCCACAGCAGCACGGCCCAGATGCCGTCTTTTTCGCGCACGTGGTCGCTGCCCGTGCCTGCGCTTTCTTCACCGCACAGCGTGACCTTGCCGGCGTCGAGCAGGTTGCCGAAGAACTTCCAGCCGGTGGGCGTCTCGTAGCAGGGCACGCCGAGTGCCATCGCCACGCGGTCGGCGGCGCCGCTGGTCGGCATGGAGCGCGCAATGCCGACGATGCCCTTCGCATAGGCCGGCGCCAGGTGGGCATTGGCCGCCAGCATGGCCAGCGAGTCCGAAGGCGAGATGAAGATGCCGCGGCCGATGATGAGGTTGCGGTCGCCGTCGCCGTCGGACGCGGCGCCGATGTCGGGCGCCTGCGGCGACATCATCAGGTCCAGCAGATTCTTGGCGTGCACCAGGTTCGGGTCGGGGTGGTGGCCGCCGAAGTCAGGCAGCGGCACGCCGTTGCGCACGGTGCCCGGCGCGGCACCGAGCTCGCCTTCGAAGATGGCATGCGCATAGGGCCCGGTGACGGCATGCATGGCGTCGAAGGCCAGGCCGTGGCCGGCGGCGAACCAGGCGCGGATGGCGTCGAAGTCGAACAGCTGCTTCATCAAGGCCAGGTAGTCGGCCACCGGGTCGATGACGTCCACCTGCATGCCTTCAACGGTGGCCAAGCCGACGCGGCCCAGTTCGACATCGGGCGTGTCGGTGCTGCGGAACTCGCTGATCGTCTGCGTGCGGGCGTAGATCGCGTCGGTGATCTTCTCGGCCGCCGGGCCACCGTTGGCGCCGTTGAACTTGATGCCGAAGTCGCCGTCGGGCCCGCCGGGGTTGTGGCTGGCCGACAGGATCAAACCACCGAAGGCCGCATGCTGGCGGATCACGCAGCTGGCCGCCGGCGTCGACAGGATGCCGCCCTGCCCCACCAGCACGCGCGCGAAGCCGTTGGCCGCTGCCATGCGAATGACGGTCTGGATGGCGGGCAGGTTGTAGTAGCGGCCGTCGCCGCCCACCACCAGCGTGAGGCCACCGAAGCCGGCCGCCGGCCGCACGGCGTCGAACACCGACTGCACGAAGTTGGCCAGGTAATGGCCGGCGGCGAACTCGGTGACCTTCTTGCGCAGCCCGCTGGTGCCCGGCTTCATGCCGGCGATGGGGGCGGTGACGACGGTGCTGATCATGCGAACTCCTGACAACGGCGCCGACGGTACAACAGCGCGGCGCGACGCCCGCCGTTCAGATCGCCGCCAGCGCCTGCGCCAGGTCGTCGCGCAGGTCTTCCAGGTCTTCCACGCCCACCGACAGGCGCACCAGCGCGTCGCCGATGCCCAAGGCGGCGCGCGTCTCGGGCGGGATGGTGGCGTGGGTCATGATGGCCGGGTGCTCGATCAGGCTCTCCACGCCGCCCAGGCTTTCGGCCAGCGCGAAGATCTGCACCGCTTCCAGGAAGCGGCGTGAACCGGCGAGGTCGGTCTTCAGGTCCAGCGAGATCATGCCGCCGTAGCCGCCCGTCATCTGCGCCTTCGCCAGTGCATGCTGTGGGTGCGAAGGCAGCCCCGGGTAATGCACACGCGCCACCTTCGGCTGGCCCTGCAGCCATGAAGCCAGCGCCAGCGCATTGCTGTTGTGGCGTTCGATGCGCAGCGCCAGCGTCTTCAAACCGCGCAGCGCCAGGAAGCTGTCGAAGGGGCTGGCGATGGCGCCCACCGCGTTCTGCAGGAAGCCGAGCCTTTCGCGGATGGGTTGCAGGCGCGCATCGGCGCCGACGATGGCGACACCGCCGATGACATCGGAATGCCCGTTCAGGTACTTGGTGGCCGAGTGCACGACGATGTCGAAGCCCAGTTCCAGCGGGCGCTGGTTGAACGGGCTGGCAAAGGTGTTGTCGCAGGCCGTGAGGATGCCGCGCGACCGTGCGATCTCGGCAATGGCGCGCAGGTCGGCCAGCTTGAGCAGCGGGTTGGTGGGCGTCTCCACCCACAGCAGCTTGGTCTGCGGGGTGAGCGCGGCGAGCAGGTTCTGTGGCTGCGTCAGGTCGACATAGCTGAAGGTGAGCCCCGCGCTGTGGCGGCGTACCTTGTCGAAGAGGCGGAAGGTACCGCCGTAGACATCGTCGCCGCTGACCACGTGCGAGCCGGCGGGGACGAGCTCAAGCACGGTGGAGATGGCGGCCAGGCCCGACGCAAACGCGAAGGCGGCGCTGCCGCCTTCCAGGTCGGCCACGTTGCGTTCCCAGGCCCAGCGCGTGGGGTTGTGGCTGCGCCCGTAGTCCAGGCCCTTGTGCACGCCCGGGCTGCTCTGCACGTAGGTGGACGTGGCGTAGATCGGCGGCATGATCGCGCCCGTGCTCGGGTCGGGGCTCTGCCCGGCATGGATGGCGCGGGTGGCGAAGCGGTGCTGGCTGTTGTTGCTCATGTGAGTGATCTACGCAGGTGGTTCAGCAGGTCGAAGCGGGTGATGAGGCCGTGGAAACCGGAAGCATCGGCGACGATGGCCACCAGCCCGCGGTCGAGCACGGCCCGCAGCGCCTGCAGGCTGTCGCCCGGCGCCAGCGTCTGCGGCGCGTCGCTCATGGCGCTGGCCACGGGTTCGCGGAAGCGCGCGGCATCGGCATGCACCTTCAGCAGCAGGTCGGACTCGTCGATGACGCCCACCAGCCGCTGGCCTTCCAGCACCGGCAGCTGCGACACCTCGGACAGGCGCATGCGCTGGAAGGCGGTGAGCAGGGTGTCCTCGGTGCGAACACTCACCACGCTGCCGTCTTCGGCGCGGCGCGAGATGAGGTCGCGCAGGTCGCCGTAAGTGCGCCGCTGCAGCAGGCCCTGGTCGACCATCCACTGGTCGTTGTAGACCTTGCTGAGGTAGCGCGTGCCGGTGTCGCAGACGAAGCTGACGACCCGCTTGGCACTTTTCTGCTCGCGGCAGTAGCGCAGCGCCGACGCCAGCAGCGTGCCGGTGGAAGAACCGCCCAGGATACCTTCGCGCTTGAGCAGTTCACGCGCGGTGCTGAAGCTCTCGTCGTCGGGGATGGAGTAGGCATGCGTGACGCCCGAGAGATCGGCGATGCTCGGAATGAAGTCCTCGCCGATGCCTTCCACCGCCCACGAACCCAGCGGCCCCGGCTTGCCGGTCTTCACCTGCTCGGCCAGGATGGAACCCACCGGGTCGGCGAGGATGAAGCTCAAGCGTGGCTGGACCTTGGCAAAGAAGCGCGTCAGCCCGGTGAGCGTGCCGCCCGAGCCGACGCCCACCGCAATGGCATCGACATCGTGCCCCATCTGGGCCCAGATCTCGGGTGCGGTGCCGGTCTCGTGCGCGAGGGGGTTCGCCGGGTTGTTGAACTGGTCGGCGAAGAAGGCACCGGGGATGTCGCGCGCCAGGCGCGCCGCCACATCCTGGTAGTACTCGGGGTGGCCCTTGGCCACGTCGCTGCGCGTGCCGTGCACTTCGGCGCCCAGTGCCTTCAGGTGCAGCACCTTCTCCGACGACATCTTGTCGGGCACCACCAGCACCACGCGGTAGCCCTTGGCCCGCGCCACCAGCGCCAGACCCAGGCCGGTGTTGCCGGCGGTGGCTTCGACCACGGTGCCGCCGGAGCGCAAGCGGCCGTCTCGTTCGGCGGCCTCGATCATGGCCACGCCGATGCGGTCCTTGATGGAGCCGCCCGGGTTCTGCGACTCGAGCTTGAGGAAGAGCTCGCAGGGACCGGTGTCGAAACGCGTGACCTTGACCATCGGCGTGTTGCCGATGAGGTCCAGCACGGCGGGGCGGGTGGTGTCTGTCATCCCGCCACTCTACGCCGGCCGCGCCGGCTTGCGCAGCCGGGTTTTCAGGCGACCAGGGCCGTCGTGCGCGTCAGCACACCGGTGCGCTGGTGCCAGACGCTGCGGCCTTGCTGGAACACACGCATTTCGCCGGGCAGGAAGGGCTGCCAGCCCTCGCCCTGGGTGAGCGGCGCGGTGGCCACCACCGCCATGCAGTCGCCCGGCGCGTTGGCGGCGGCGAGGTCGATCTCAAGGTCGCGGTCGACCAGCCTGGCGCGTGGGAAGGGATGCTGACGCTGCACCCACACCAGCTTCGTCGAGCCATGGGCGTAGAGCGCGCGGCCGTCGGTGAGCAGCATGTTGAAGACGCCGTGCTGCGCCACCCGGCCCACCAGGTCGGCCAGCGCCGGGGCCAGCACCGGCCACGGCGGCACGATGGCGAAGCGGCTGCGCAGCTTCTGCATCAGCCAGCAGAAGGCCCGCTCGCTGTCGGTGCCGCCCACGGGCACGTAGCTGCCATCCAGCGGTGGCTGGAAGTTCTTCAGGTCGCCGTTGTGGCAGAACAGCCAATGGCGGCCCAGCCACTCGCGCTGGAAGGGGTGGCAGTTGGCCAGCGACACCTCACCCTGCGTGGCCTTGCGCACATGGGCCAGCACGGTGCGGGCGCGCAGCGGCTGCTGGCGCAGGAACTCGGCCAGCGGCGCGTCGCAGGCACGGCCGGCGTCGATGAACAGGCGGCAGGCGTCACCGTCATGGAAGGCCATGCCGAAGCCGTCGGCGTGCTCGCCGGTGTCGCCACCGCGCGCCGACAGCCCGCTGAAGCTGAAGGTGGCCGCCGTGGGCGCGTTGGCGTTGAGGGCCAGCAGTTCACACATGTCGATGGCTTGACTTCGAGGGCTTCAGCGTTCCGTGAACGCTTCCTGCGACTTCATCATTGGCCGCAGCAGGAAGCCCAGCACGCTGCGCTGTCCGGTGCGGATCTCCACCTGCCCCGTCATCCCGGGCAGCACGGCCAGTGGCTTGTCTTTGGCCTGCAGCGTGGACGGGTCGGCGCGCACCAGCGCGCGGTACCAGGTGCCTTCGGGCAGCGCGGCCTTGTCGGGGTCGCCCATCGCGTCGGGGCTGATCGACACCACCGTGCCCAGCAGCGCGCCGTAGACCGTGTACTCGTAGGCCGTGAGCTTGACTTTGACCTCCTGCCCCGCCTTCACGAAGCCGATGTCGGCCGGCTTGATGCGCGCTTCCACCAGCACGCGCGGGCCCATGGGCAGCAATTCCATCACCGGCGCACCGGGGCCGATGACACCGCCCACGGTGTTGGCCTTGATGGTCTTGACCACGCCCTTCACCGGCGAGACCAGCGTGGTGCGGCGCAGCGCGTCGTCGCGCACCACCATCTGTTCGTCGAGCAGCGCGAGTTCGTTGCGCACGCGCACCATCTCGCCGGCGGCCTCTTGCCGGTAGCGGTTGATGCGCTCCTGGGTCTGCAGCTGCAGGTCGTTGAGCTGGCGGCGCACGCGCATCACTTCCACCTCGCTCATCAGGCCCTTGGCCGACATGGCCTCGGCCATCGCGAGCTCGCGACTCAAGAGCGCGGCGCTGCGGCGGTTGGTTTCCACCGCTTCGTTGAGCACGCGTTGGCGGGCGTCGAAGCTTTCGCTCTCGGCCTCGACCACGGCCTCGGGCACGTCTTCGGGGAACTGCAGCTTGCCGGCATTGGCTTCGGCATGCAGGCGCGCCAGCGTGCCCTGCAGGGCCAGCTTGCGCGACGTGCCTTCGGCCTGCTGGGCCTCGAAGCGCGTCGGATCCAGCAGGGCCAGGGCCTGACCCTCGGCCACCTGCTGACCTTCGCGCACCAGCAGCTCGCGCAGGATGCCGCCTTCCAGGCTGGCGATGACCTGCTCCTTGCCGTCCGGCACCACGCGGCCATTGGCCTTGGCGATGATGTCCACCTTGGCGACCGTTGCCCAGGCCACGGCCACGCCCAGCGCGACGAGCATCAGGTAGACGGCCCACATCGCGGCCGGCGCCGGCTCCAGCACTTGCGCGGCGCTCACCGCACTGATGTAGGGCACATCGCTACGCTGCAGTTCGGGCACGCGGCGGCGGTGGAAGGGCAAGGGCCAGCGCATCTCAGACCGACGCCTCACGCTCGACGGGCTTGGCCGCGGGGTGCATGTGCACGTTGCTCGCGGCGGCGGCCGGTGGCTTGCCGCTCAGAGCCGCCAGCACCTGATCCTTGGGTCCGTCCATGACCACTTGGCCGGCGTCGACCACCACCACGCGGCCCACCAGTTCCAGCACCGCCGGCCGGTGCGTCACCAGCACCAGCGTGCAGCTGCCGCAGGCTTCCTTCAGCTGGCGCAGGAAAGCGACCTCGCTCTGCGCGTCCATCGAACTGGTGGGTTCGTCCATCAGCAGCACCTGCGGCTGCGTCACCAGGCAGCGCGCCAGCGCCACCAGCTGGCGCTGGCCGCCCGACAGCAGCGCGCCGGCCTCGCCCACCGGCAGTTCCCAGCCTTGCGGATGGGCGGCGATGAGGCGGTCCAGGCCCGTCAGCCTGGCCACGTCCACCAGGCGCGCGGGGTCGGCACTCGGCCGGTCGAGCAGCACGTTGTCGCGCAGCGTGCCGTTGAAGAGGCGCGGGTCCTGGGCCACGAAGCCGACGCGGGCGCGGTAGTCGGCGGGGTCGATCTGGCGCAGATCGATGCCGTCCACTTCCACATGGCCTTCGCTCGGCTGGTACAGGCCGGCCAGCAGGCGCAGCATGGAACTCTTGCCGCTGCCGATGCGGCCCAGCACAGCGACACGTTCGCCGGGCTCGATGCGCAGCGTCAGGCCCTTGAGCACGCGCGGCCCTTCCTGCGTGCCGGTGGCCGGGTAGGAGAAGCCGACCTCGGCCAGGCCGATGCGCCCCGTGAGTTCGCGCCGCGGCAGGTAGATCTTGCCGGGCTCGCGTTCGATGGGCTTGTTCATCACCTCGTCCAGCGCGCGCATGGCGGCGCGCGCGCCCTGGTAGCGCGTGGCCAGGCAGGTGACGCTGGACAACGGCGCCACGGCGCGGGTGGCGAACATCACCGCGCCGATGAGTGCACCGCCGCTGATGATCTTCTCGTCAATGAGGTAGACGCCCCAGACCAGCATGATCATCGTCACCAGCTGCTGCGTGATGGCCGAGATGTTCATGGTCCAGCTGGTGATGCTGCGCGTGCGCAGCATGGCCGTGGCGGCCGCCGCGGTGGACTCTTCGTACTTGCGCAGGAAGCGGCCCTGCGCGCCCGCGGCCTTCAGGTCTTCCAGGCCGTACACGGCTTCCACCAGCACGCCGTGCAGGTCGGCCTGCTGCTGCATGTGGGTGCTCATGGCGCGGCGCAGCGAGCCCTGGATGAGGGCGCTCAGGATCATCAGCAGCGGGATGCCGATGACCAGCACCCAGCCCAGCGGCCCGCCGATGGCGAAGGTCATGGCCACGAAGATCAGGATGAAGGGCAGGTCGGAGATGGCCGACAGCGTGGCCGAGGCGAAGAACTCGCGCATCTGTTCCACCTGCGCCAGGATGTGGGCGTAGGCACCGGCCGATGCCGGCCGGTGCTCCATGCGCAAGGCCAGCGTCTGGCGGAAGAGCATGGCGCCGACGATGAGGTCGGCCTTGCGGCCGGCCATGTCGATGAGGTAGGCGCGCAGCTGGCGCGCCACCATGTCGAAGGCCAGCGCCAGGCCGCTGGCCGCCGCCAGCGCCCACAGCGTGACGTAGGCCTGGTGCGGGATGACCTTGTCGTAGATGACGCTGGTGGCCAGTCCGCTCACCAGCATCAGCAGGTTGCTGAGCATGGCCGCCAGCAGGGCGCTGCGGTAGTAGGGCACGAAGCGCCGCATCGTGCCCCACAGCCAGTGCGAACCGGGGCTGCGCGACAGCGCGGCCTGTTCGCCGGCCGGCCCTTGCGGCGCCAGCGGCTGCGGCGTGGCCACCAGGGCCATGCCGGTGTATTCGGCTTCGAGCTCGGCCTCGGTGGCGGTGCAGGCGTTGTGCTGGCGGCCGGGCATGACGATGTCGTAGCGGCCATCGTTGCGGCGGGCGACGACGATGCAGCAGTCGGCTTCCTTCAGCAGCAGCACCGCGGGCAGCAGCAGTTCGTGCAGCTCGCCCACGCGGCGCTGCACCAAGCCGGCGCTGTAGCCGGCTTCGCGCAGCGCGCGCAAGGCCTGGTCCGGGCCGAGTCTTCCGGCGGCGGGCAGGCTCGCCAGCAGCGATTCGGGTGTGCGTTCTCGGCCATGGTGGCCGCTGAGCCAGCTGATGGCGTGGGCCAGCGCGTCGTTGTCCAGGTCCCAGCCGGGCGCGGGCGCGTCATGCAGGGAAGGATCGTCGCGCGCAGCCATGGCGGGGGTCTCAGGCGGCGCGTGCCGTCAGCGCCAGGCGCTCGAACTCGGCTTCGATGTCGCGCACGATCTGCGGCAGGTCGAACAGCGGCGACGTGCGGCCGTGTTCGGCCAGGTAGCGCTTGTACGACGCCACGCGCGCCGGCTGGCGGCCCAGCGTGATGGCCAGCCTTTCGTAGTCGGCGAGTGTCTCGGTCACCAGCTCGGGCAGGCCCACCGCATTCAGCAGACTGCCGGCCATGCGGCTGATGTAGCTGCGGCCGGCGCGCGTGACGATGGGCAGGCCCATCCAGAGCGCGTCGCTGGCCGTGGTGCCGGCGTTGAAGGGGAAGGTGTCCAGCATCAGGTCGGCCAGCGC